>JAJZYR010000018.1 GCA_021797995.1 Microcaldota archaeon | reverse complement strand
TTGAACCGCGGGAATCCGGCCTTGACCCTCTTCCCTGCCCTCCTCTCCCTCACCCTCCTGAAGAAGTTCTGGTACGCCCTCTGCAGCCTTACGAATACGTTCTGGAGGGCCTGCGAGTATATCCTGTTGAGTTCCCCATTCTCACTGGCTATCTCTTTCATGAACCTGTTGAATGTGGACTTTGTTATCTGCAGGTTCCTGCCCTTCAGGTACTCCTCCTTCGCCATCTCAAGGAGTTTGTTGTAGAGGAATCGCGCGAGCTCTATCTGTTCGTCTATCTCCCTCTGCCTCCTGGCGTCGGGGTAGATCCTGAACCTGTACGCCCGCACAGATTCCATGACATTTATTATGTTGTAAGTGTTTATACGCCTTCGCTTCATCCCACGATTGAAATCGTGGGTTTTCAGCTCAGATGAATCATTATAAACGTCTAGTTACAAAATGCATAGTAAAAAAAAGTCCCGAAGCCTGTTCAGACGGCAGCGGGACAGGAGAAGGCAGCCCTACTGCAACTCCAGCCTGATCCTGTTTGCATAATGGATAAGGAGTTTGCAGCTCCTCTCACCTGCTAGGCATTCTGTCGCGGCGTCCATATGCTTCTGCTGTAATTCAACTGCCATTCGTATTGCCCCATCGGTATCAAGCAGGCATGTCGACTTTAAGACCGCAATTATGTTCGGTCTGAATCCCTTCCTTTCCATACTGCCTCCCCTGCTCCCGGGAGCGCCGGCATACTCAAGGATATCGTCACGCATCTGGAAGGCGATGCCGATATGCCCTCCAAACTCCTCCAACTTCAGTGCCAGCCTGTGTTTCTTGTATACTGCGGCAATGCTGCAGCATGTGGCAATCAGCGAGGCGCTCTTCAGTCTGGCGATGGCTTCATACTCCTTCACGCCAGGCCTCCTCCTATCCTTCTGGAAGCCATAATCAAGCATCTCCCCTGCACACATCTCCATTGCCGATGCAGACATGCGGCCTATCACGCGCTCTCCGTACTTCGCTGAGGTTCCGATGGCCATGGAGATAAGGGCATCGCCAGCAAGTATTGCAGCCTCGCTTCCGTATTTAACATGGACGGCCTCGACACCCCTTCTCGATACGTCCTTGTCGATGATATCGTCATGTATGAGGGATGAGATGTGGAGAAGCTCTGCAGACATCGCCAGGTCCCTAAATCTTTCTGGGCGTTCCCCTATCAAATATGCACCGAGCAGTACGAGGGCTGGCCTTATCAGCTTTCCCTTGCGCTTCATGAGATGCATAGACGCCCTGTATAGGGAATCGCTGATAAATTGGTTCCTTCCAAGCCCCGATAGCTTCCTCCCTACGCTGCGGAGAGGCAGTTCTACCTCATGAGGAAGCTTTGTCTCTCTGAAGCTGTCAAGTGCCATTGTGATCAGGAAATATGTGGTGCAGCTAGCAACGCGGCTACAGGAGAATTATAAAAACTAGTATTTAAACCAGCCAGATACCATGCGCCCCTGAAGCCTGCCATTTTCAGGCCTTTCACGATGTTCGTTTTGGTTCCCAAAACTGAACTCGGATTTTGCAGTCAGCAAAATAGGTTTGGGGTTGCGGGGATTTGAACCCCGATATGCAGGTAACGCCTGATCACAAATCATTGCTCCAAATTCTAGTCATCGCATTTGCTCATGAATTCTATGTTGAACATCTGGAGCCTGCCGCGCTGCCAAGTTACACAACAACCCCGTTCAGCAGTGTATATGCAGTTTAGCCTATATAACTCTTGCTGTTTTCCGGCAGCTACTGCCTGCGCGCCATTGTGATCCACGGAGCGCGGGGATTAGGGTGCATGTCTATGCCTACATCCTGTTTGCATCAACGCTTATATTCATTCTCCGCTACGAATGCTTATGGCAGAAGCCATAAAGGCCGTGATATTCGACATAGGAGGAGTCGTTGCCGTATTTTCCAATAATGCCTATTATAAATATCTTGCAAAGGCAAGTGGACTCAGCGTTTCGCAGGTAAGAAAGGCGGTGCTGGGGCGTGTGCCCGCCTTTGAGACAGGAAAGCTCACGGTCAGACGTTTTGAAGCGGCCATTGCGGCGTCCCTGGGCATAAAGGCTGGCGATGTCATGTGGCTTCGCTTCTACAAAAAACACGTTACAGTAGACACAGACGTCGTAGATTTGATAAGGGAGCTCCACAATTCATATGTGACTGCATGCATAACAAACATAGACGCATCGAAATACGCATTTATGAACAGGCTCCTTGGCAGATACGTCTTTGACTATAGATTCGCCTCGTGCAACGTCCATATTAGGAAGCCTGATCGGAGGATATACAGATATGCGCTTGGAAAGCTCAAACTGATGCCAAAAGAGACGCTTTTTATAGATAACCAGATAGAGAATGTACGAGGGGCCAGGAGCATAGGCATGCATTCTGTGCTTTATAAGAACAGGAGGCAACTCGATATAAGTCTGGATAAGCTATTAGAATAAAAGGTGTTGTATTGGGCAAAGAAGACGGACGGGATCAGAAGGGCGTAACCGTAAAGAAATCGGAGAACTTCTCAGAGTGGTACATTCAGGCTCTTACAAAGTCGGAGTTCATAGACTATACCGATGTCTCAGGGTGCTTCGTCTTTATGCCTGCAGCATATGCGGCATGGCAGGCTGTCACAGAAGCAGTCGACAGCAGGTTCAAGGCTGATGGAATAGAAGATGTATACTTCCCGCTTCTGATACCTGAGAAGCTCCTGCTGAAAGAGAAAGAGCACTTTGAGGGTTTTGTGCCCGAGGTGGCGTGGGTAACGCAGAGCGGAAGCACAAAGCTGGAAGAGCGGCTTGCAATAAGGCCCACATCGGAGGTCCTAATGTACAAGAGCTATTCAAGGTGGATAAGGTCATGGAGGGATCTGCCCCTACGGTTCAACCAGTGGAACAACGTGGTCAGATGGGAGTTTAAACACCCCACTCCGTTCATAAGGACAAGGGAGTTTCTATGGAACGAGGGCCATAGCGTCTTTGCCACGGAGAAGGAGGCCGAGGCCGAGCGCGATGTGATACTTAAGATATATCAAGATGTGCTCAGGGATTATCTCGCCCTTCCTGGCATAGCCGGCACAAAGAGCAGGAAGGAGACCTTTCCAGGGGCGGTAAACAGCTACAGCATAGAGCACGTAATGCCAGATGGATGGGCGCTCCAGGGCCCTGATTTTCATTCTGACGGCCAGAACTTCGCAAAGGCCTTCGAAATAAAATTCCTGGATAAAGATGGCAACTCCCAGTATGCATTCCAGAATACATATGCAATAACCACAAGGGAGCTGGGTGTCATGGTGGCGGTCCATGGAGATGACAAAGGGCTCATACTTCCGCCGAAACTTGCATACATACAGGTAGTGATAGTTCCGATATACAGGAAAGAGGCTGTAGAAGCGGTCAGGAAAGCTGTAGAGGAGGCATATAGGCTGCTGAAGAGAAATTACAGGGTAAGGCTTGACGACAGGGAAGGCTACTCCCCTGGATTCAAGTTCAGCGAATGGGAGCTCAGGGGCGTCCCGATACGCATAGAAATAGGCCCAAGGGACGCCGGGAACGGGAAAGTGATCATTGTAAGGAGGGATACTGGAGAGAAGAGGGAGACCAACGCTGCAGATGCAGATAAGGCAGTGGCAGAGACACTGGAGCTTATACACAACGAGCTCTATAAGAGGGCGGAGACGATGCTCAAATCGTCTGTTCACGCCGCGGATGGCTATGATGCGTTTAAGAAGATCCTGTTCGAGAAGGGGGGGATAATCCACGCACCCTGGTGCGGAGACCAGGCATGCGAGGACAAGATCAAGGAGGAGACAGGAGCAAAGATAACAAATATTCCGTTTGAGCAGGAGAAAAACGCAGCAAAGTGCATCTACTGCGGAAAGGAGGCAAAGGAGGCAGCCAACTTTGCCAAGTCATACTGACACATGTGGAAAGGTTGCTGGCCTGCCAAGATCAGCAGCAGAAGAGCCTGTTCTAAGAGTGCTGATTAGCTCTTTTGCATCACTCTTGGCAACATCTGACACCTTCCCGCCTCTGAGTACCTTTTTTATAACATGGCTCTCCTTTCCATCAACGATCAATGGCACTATGCTCTTATCGCGTATCTCCTTTGCAGCCTCTGCCTTTGATTCTCCGCCCCCAGTTCCTGCCGCCTGTTCTGCGCCATTGCCATTTTTTATAGACATAAAGACTACGGCACCGACATTGACGCCTTTGTCACTCCCCCCGAGCCTCGTCGCTATTTCTGCAGTCAGCTTATCATTGTCTCCGAGCGTTGTTTCCTTAGATGCCAGTGGATCATTTTCATTTATTATGGGCAGCGTATCCTCCCTCAGCGCCCTCACTACTGCAGAGGTAATTCCAGTTTCAGGATCGTCGTGTAGATGAGAGGTCTCTACGAGGATTTGGCTTACATGCACCTGCGGCCGTCCAAGAAATCTATTCGATCTATTGTACCATCTAAAATGCTTATTATACGCAGCAATTAATTTAGGCTGTCCTCTGCTAGCTGCCGTTCTCGGGTCATCATCAGGTGTCAACCTGCCTAACTCCCTGGCACCTGAGGTCACAAGAACGAACTTGGTGTTCTCCCCAAAATCCGTCTTAGTGCCCCAAAGTCCGGTAATGTCCCTGGCAACGCCTTTTGCAACCCTCCTGTCTACCTTTCCGCCATTAAGTATGCTTGCCGTACCTATCTTTACAAATACCACAGTCGTTTGTGCATTCTTTCTAACTACATTGCTCATAATATCATCTATATTCCATATCCGCTATGTTAATTCCATGCGGCAAAGCCTCTTGGACATTCATAGCTGGATCTCAAGATAATCGATTCATGCATAATGACCACAAAAACAGCTTATAGCGCCATTATGCCTGGATTGGCACTGGTGGCACAGGCTTGCCGAAGCTGTGGCTATAGATAAGAGAAGAAGTCCTGATTATGCTTATCTGCCGCATACGCTTGCCTGAGTGCCTGCAAAGCAGGCAATATTCTTATTCCAGCTCCCTTAATATAACTATCGTCTCAAAACGTGACAGGCTCGCATGCTGGTTCGCTATACGCAGATGCCCTCAAGCCTGAATTTCTGGTACGCATGAGCTTCGCCTTTCCATAGCTCTGAATCCAAACCCACTTTGACAAGCATACTAAAACTTCTAGAGAGGGCTTGCACTAACGCTACTTTTGGCATTGGATGACTACATCTTCTGAATTTTGTAGTCACCTCTTTTTCCTTAATTCTACCTTTAGTCTTTTGTATTCTTTCAACAATAATTCGAGAGTCGGACGTATTTCATAGCTTCTCAACTTCCTGAAGATCTCCAAAGTAACTGTCCTTTGTAAGTATCCTCAATCCATATGTCATCGCAGTCGCAAGTATAAATGAGTCAAGCATTCCCAATTTGCTATTTAACTTCTTTCTCTCAAAATTGAGTCTTCCTGCAAGAACGCTTATTGATTCGTTTAACCCTATTATAGTGCTAGCTTTACCAACATTATCAATTATATCTTCATGATTTCTTTTCTCCTTTTCTGCCCAGTTAACTATTTCAGCAATGGTCACAATGCTCGTATAGCAAGGCTCTTTCGTAAGTACTTCTTTTATGCGGCCAGTATTCTTGGTAGCTTTGAAGAGCTCGATCCACGCAGATGTATCAAGCAGCACGTTCACACCTTATCTGCATGTTCCCTAACAAACGGGCCAGCACTTTTTGCTATGCCTATAAGTCTCTCTATGGCTTCTACCTTCTGCTTTTTCAAGAGTGCAAACTCCACCTCTTCTCCCAGCTTTATCTTGTTTTCTTTTATTATATGCCTTGGTATAAGTATTCCAAAGGATGTTCCTATTTTCCTTATCTTTGTTTTAAATATTTCATCCATTTAATCGCATTATAATATATTATAATCGAATATAAAAAGCTTTCCTTTTAGCATTCTAGACATCAAGCAAGATGACGCCCTGGCCGGGATTCGGACCCGGGTCGCAAGCGTGACAGGCTCGCATCCTAACCACTAGACGACCAGAGCAGTAATCAAGTATTATCTCCTAAGCACTTAATAAGACTTACTTCTTGAGCAGTTCCGAGATCCTGACCAGGGGAACAAGCTCAATCCCGTTCTCCCTAAGCAGCGCAGTTCCGCCGTCCTCGCGGTCAACCACGCATATAACCTTCTTTACCACCGCGCCCCTGCTCCTGAGAAGGTTGACTGCCCTAAGAACCGAGCCGCCAGTAGTCACTACATCCTCTATTATCTCCACTTCCTCACCGCTTGCTATGGCCCCTATCACAGGGTCCTTAAGGCCATGCTCCCTCCCTTCCTTCCTTATGATTATGAAAGGCGTGCTGCGCGCAAACGCCGCAGCAACAACGAGAGGCACAGCGCCAAGCTCGACCCCGGCAACCTTTCCGGCAGTCAGCCTTCTTGATATCTCCTCTGTCAGCTCCTTCAGAAGCGCAGGCGATCCGGCAAAGGCACTCTTCATGTCTACGTAATACGTTGACTTTTTTCCCGAAGTGAGCGTGAAGTCGCCGAACTTTATCGCGCCTAGATCTACCAGCAAGTCTTTTATCATAAATCCACCATGAGCCAGCAATACTGAATGCGACACTACTTATTTATACCTGACCTACATATTGTCTCAGGTTCTAATATGCCAGACGATAAGAAAGTCATAGTGGCTCTCGACATGATGGATCCAGTGGTCGCGCGCGACATGGCCAAAAGGCTGTCAGGCGAAGTTTTCGCATTCAAGGTCGGATGGCCGCTCATATTGGGTTCAAACGCCGACATAGTGGTCGACCTGTCAAGATACTCAAAGGTGATATGTGACCTTAAGCTTGCGGATATACCTGACACAAACTCATGGGTAACACAGAAAATGAGGGAGAACGGCGCGTGGGGGATTATAGCACATGCATTTGTCGGTGGCGACTCGCTAGAGGCAGTTGTGAAAGCCGCAGGGAACGTAAAGACCATTGCCGTAGTCGCAATGTCGCATCCCGGCTCATCCCTTTTTATCAACAAGAAGGCAAAGGAACTTGTGAGGGTTGCGGCAGGAGCAGGAGCATATGGAATTATAGCTCCAGGAAATGACATCAAGATGCTTAAGAAGGTGAAGAAGATAGCCGTTGGCCTGAAGATATTATCTCCAGGAATAGGCACCCAGGGGGGCAGCGCATCCGATGCGATAGCAAGCGGCGCTGATTATGTAATAGTGGGCAGGTCGGTGTGCAACGCCGATGACCCAAAGAATGAGGTAAAGAGGATAAACGCAGCTATAAACACCGTTCTGGCCCAGCGAAACGGCCCAGCTACCTGATACCCATGGACGAAAAGGAATTTGACAGGCTTGCTATGCACTGCAGGATAAGGCTCAGCGAGGCGGAGAAGGCAGGCATAAGAAAGGAGATTGACGAGGTAATAAGGTATTTCGGCATTATCAGCGAGATAGAATGCGATTCGCTGCAGGAGGCCTACCACCCCATTGATATTGGTCAGCGGACGAGGCCTGACAGGACTGAAGAATACGACGATGCACAGGGCCTGCTCAGGAACACGAAGACTTATAGGTTCTACGTTGTGGGCCCGAGAGTATGAACAGCATAGAGGAGTTCAACTCGCTGGAGAAGAAGGAGAGCTATTACCCCAGGCTCGTGGAGGAGCTGAAGAGAGCTAACGGCGAATTTCATGCCTTCAATCTGATCAACGAAGGCATCAGAGCCGGCTTTCCATTCAGCGCCAAGGACAATATCTGCGTGAGGGGCTTTGAGGCAACATGCTCGTCAAAGATTCTCAAGGGCTATGTGCCGAACTTCAGTGCCACTGCCGTCAGCAGGCTAGGCAGCGCCTTCGGCTTCCTGGGTAAGACGAACATGGACGAATTCGGTTTTGGGACATTCGGAATAAATTCGGAAGAGCCAGCCAGGAATCCCTTCAACAGCGATTATGTTACAGGGGGGTCGAGCAGCGGCGCGGCCGCGGCCACCGCGTTGATGAAGTACCATGTCGCACTTGCCGTCTCCACTGGAGGCTCAATCTCTTCGCCTGCCTCGTTCTGCGGCGTTGTCGGCTATACGCCAACATACGGGCTTGTCTCCAGATACGGGCTCATAGACTATGGAAACTCGCTTGACAGGATAGGCATCATTGCAAGGTCTGCCGGGGATGTAAGGCATACGTGCGGCCTGCTCCGCGGAACAGACAGGTACGACTCCACATGCGTAGACCATAATGTGGCATCTGACGGGAAGAAGACGCTGTTTGTGATAAATCAGCTAAACGAGGTCCTTGACGAGAGGATAAGGGCGCCATTCGAGTCGCTTCTTGGAAAGCTGGAGAACCTTGGATATGTGGTGAAGCGGGTTGATCTTGACATAATAGGCAAGGCAGTCGGCATCTACTACATAATCTCTTCTGCCGAGGCATCCACAAACCTTGCAAGGTATACTGGATTCAAGTACGGATACCAGTACGGCAGGTTTACGGAATATTACAACGATTTCTTCAGCAACGCCAGGGCAGAGTTCGGGATCGAGGCCAAAAGGAGGATTATCCTCGGCACCTTCGTCAGGAGCGCAAGCGTGAGGGGCAAATACTATGATAAGGCGCTAAGGGCGAGAAGGCTGCTGATAGACCGGATGAAGGGCCTGCTGAAAGACGGGTACATAATAAGCCCCACCATGCCTATCAAGACGCCAAAGATAAGAGAGGTGCGCGAGCTCACGCCATTGCAGTCGTATGCGACTGACGCGCTGACCGTACCGCCGAACCTATGCGGCTTCCCGCATATCTCCTTCCCCTTTGACTACATAGATGGCATGCCTATTGGGGCGCAGATAATAACCGATCATTTCAATGACGATGCGATTATCGGGTTCGTGGAGGAGTGGGAAAGGCATTTCAAGTACAGATTCAAACACAATCTGGGAGCGTTATGAGAATAGGACTGGAGGTTCACGTGGCACTGCCATTGAAGAGCAAGCTCTTCTGCAGCTGCAGCTCGTCTGCTGAAGAACCGAACACGGCGATATGCCCGATATGCATGGGATTTCCAGGATCCAAGCCCATGCTTAATGAGCGCGCCCTTGGGATTGCCAAGTCGATAGCGGCTGCGCTGAACTGCAGGCTAAACGACTTTATATCGTTTGTAAGGAAGGTCTACTTCTATCCTGATCTCCCGAAATCCTACCAGATAACCCAGATAGGAGGAGCTGTAGGAACCGGAGGATACGTGCAGACAGCTTCTGGCCGTGTCGGGATAGTCAGGGTGCAGATAGAGGAGGATCCTGCAAGGATAATCCGCGGGGACGATTATACGCTGCTCGACTTCAACAGGTCAGGCATCGGGCTTGTGGAAATAGTGACGGAGCCGGACATGACCGATGAGGGCGGAATGAAGGAGTTCATAATAGAGCTTAAGAGCATACTCTATTACCTAGGCGTCGACATAGACCAGGAGTTCAAGGTCGACCTAAATGTATCCACTTCCGGGGACCGGGTAGAGACTAAGAACGTCACAGGCATGGCTAACATAGTAAACGCGCTGAGATATGAGATTAAAAGGCAGGGCGTTATGGCCTCAAAGGGCCAGAGGATCGGAATGGAAACGCGCTCTTACGACGAAGCCGGAATGAAGACGGTGCAGTCAAGGGAGAAGGAGACTGAAGAGGAGTACGGCTTCATCTATGAGCCCGACCTTGGCGAGTATGATATGCGAAAGGTCGAGACCGAAACTGCTGTCTACGCGAGCAGGATCGCGCACGAGTACGCAAAGAGGTACGACTACAGTGAATCTACGCTCAGGGAACTCATAATGTTTAACAGGGAGGCACTTGCACTGATAGACGGCGCAAAGGGAGGCCACAGGATGCAGAACATTGTCAACGCAGTGGAGCTTCTAATCAAATACAGGAAGACCGGGATAAATGGAAGGGACTTCGAATCGATGCTTGGGCTTGTGGAGAATGGAGCCGCGGTAAGGAAGGAAACCATAGAAAAGATAGAGAGGGGGGAGGGGATTTCTGGCTACTCTGCTGTCAGCGAGGATGAGGTTAATAAAGAGATTGCTGATATTATAAGGTCTAATGCAAGGCTGCTGGAAGATTACAAGAGAGACAGGAAGGTGCTAAACTTTGTGATAGGCAGGGTTGCGAAGAAGCACAATGCTGACCCGAGATACGTATCGGAACAGCTCCGGAAGGTGCTCAGGGACGTTTTCAAGGTTGAGTAGGGCATATGGCCATGGAGATAAACTGCGGACAGGCTGACGAGAGTTACATAGGCAAGCCGGTGGAGCTTAAGGGCTGGTGCAGATACCTGAGGGATCACGGGGGCAAGCTCTTTATAGACCTCGCGGACAGGTACGGACTGACGCAGCTGGTCTTTGATGGCGATGCGCTTGCTGATGCCAAGCAGATAGGCAAGGAGTACGCCATCTGCGTTTCTGGAAGGGTAAGGAGGAGGGACGATGAGACGATTGACAGGGGCAATCCCACGGGCATGGTGGAGATATATGCAACAAAGGTCGCTGTCATAAACAAGTCAGAGCTCCCGCCATTTGAGGTCATAGATGAAAAGAGGAAATTCCTTGCCAATGAGGAGCTGAGGTTGAGATACAGATACCTTGATCTGAGAAGGAGGGAGATGATTGGAAACATTGAGTTTAGAGACAGGGTTACAAAGGAAACAAGAAGGTTCTTTTGGGACAATGATTTCCTAGAGCTTGAGACGCCAATGCTTGTAAAGGATACATATGAGACAGGGTCAAGAACCTTCCTTGTACCGTCGAGGGTGAACCATGGCAGGTTTTATTCCCTGCCGCAGTCGCCGCAGGTATACAAGCAGATGGCGATGATCTCCGGCCTAGACAGGTATTTCCAGATGGCAAGGTGCTTCAGGGACGAGGATCCTAGGGAGGACAGGCAGCCGGAATTTATGCAGATAGACTTTGAGGCCTGCTTCCGTGACGAAAAATGGGCGCAGGAGCTCATAGAGAGGCTCATGAAGAGGCTGTTCCGCGAGGCGATGAAGAAGGAACTGAAGACGCCTTTCAAGCGGATGGATTACAGATATGCCATGGAGAACTACGGCTCAGACAAGCCGGACCTCAGGTTTGGCAGCAGGATATTCGACGTAACTGGCGAGGCAGGAAAGAGCAGCTACAACATCCTCAAGCGGGTCGTTGAGAGCGGAGGCAAGGCGAAGGCAATGGCGTTCCCTGCTGGCTTCGGCTCCGCGGATCAGAAGCTCGACAGGAATTATATGCTCAAGGCCATAGAAACTGCAAAATCTCTTGGCCTCAAGGGTCTGACATGGCTCTTCGTGAGGGACGGCAGGATCAACTCCGATCCAGGAAGCATAGCGTCATCGCTCGGAGGCGCAGCGGAAGGGATCATGGAGAAGCTGAATCCAGGAGACGGAGATATAATAATACTCTGCTCTGACCCATCGGAGAGGCTGCTTCTCGATGCAATGGGCAAGCTGAGGAAGATGATAGGGGACAGGATAGGCCTTTACACTGCCGAGTTTGAATTCCTCTGGGTCGACGGCTTCCCGCTCTTCGAGACCGATGAGGTTACCGGAAAGCTTAAGCCTGCCCATAACCCGTTCAGCTCACCGACTGAGCCGACGCTGGAGCTCCTTGACACGGCACCTGAAAAGGTATCCTCAAGGCAATTCGACCTTGTGCTCAACGGCGTCGAGCTCGGCTCCGGATCGGTGCGCATACGCGATGCTGCCCTGCAGAGGAAGATACTGAATATGATCGGGATGACAGACGAGGCGGTGGATAAGACCTTCGGTTTCCTTCTTGAGGCGCTTAAATACGGCGCCCCTGACTCAGTTGGCATGGGACTGGGCTTCGATAGGATTGTCGCGATGATGCGCAACACCAAGGACATACGCGAGTTTATACTCTTCCCAAAGAACAAGAAGCAAGAGCTTCCGATCGACGGTTCGCCTACACAGATAAGCGGACAGAGGCTTGACGAGGATTACGGGATAAAGACAGGGTAGGCGGCATGCCCGAGCCTTTGTGGTACAGGCCCGTTATGGCGCGTTTCTCTGGCGCAGAGGCAGCATTCGTGTGCATTGTGCCGTTTTCTGCGAAAACTATTTATATCTAAAGCGAGACACAGATATGCTGATTTCATGAGTAATGATGAGGGTTTAGCTGCGCTGGGCCATGACAGCGGCATAGTAGTGATAGTGGCGTGCATGGACCGCCGGCTTGTGGAGATACTGAAGCTCTTCAGAGACAGGGAAACACCGCTGAAAGTCAGGCAGGAAAGGCTCAGGAGCTTATTTAACAGGGAGACCGAGGATTATAAGGCGCTGAGTGGCCTGCTTGCAGAAACGACTCCGGAACGGACATTAGTCCTTACAAATGCTGGGGCAAACGTAAAAGGACTTAGTAAGACGCTAGGGGAAATCAGGGGCATATCACGGCTCGTGGTAATGACCCATAACGACTGCGGGGGGATGAAGGTTGTCGCAAATGGATTGTCTAGCGGGGCAACTGAGGAAAGCGACGAGCTCTTCCGGCACCTGGGTGGTTCGAGGTATAAAAGCGCGGCAGGGAATAGTCGCGATATAGAAGAAATAAAGGAAAGGGTCGAAATGCTGAATCCCGGGGTACAGAGAGAGGCAGCAAGGAGTTTCTGCACAAAGGTTGCGATAGTGCAGGTGGATGTGCGCGGTCTCAGGCAGGAGCCTGAAGGCAATGAACACTGGCTCTTAGTAGCGCCTGTGGGGCAGTACCCGCACGCCTTTGACGGGACTCCAAGATGGCAGACTTATGGAATAGTCGGAAATAAAGAAGATGAAGTGGTGGACAGGAAGATAGCCGCCACGCTTGGCATAAGCCGTATTGTTGACAGAGGGCCTAGAAAAATAAGTAGATAATTGCCAATGCACTTCAACGATGAGTGCAAGCCATGCAAGTGATATCCTCCCCGGGCTAAAGCCACATATGCATTTCAAGCAATGCAGATAGATTTAACAACGTTAGCGTTGCATAGGTAATCAGGGATACTATGAGAGGTAAGATAAACAAGCCTGGACGCTCGAAGTCAGATTTTACATCGGAGAATCCGGGGCGCGATGCGCAGAAGGTCGGCATAGCACTCTTTCTCAACCAGGATCCGTACAAGATCCACGAACCCGTGTGGGGGGTGACAGGAAACCTTGGTGACAGCCAGTGCTACATAGGCGTGACACAGAAGGTGCAGGCGATACATGAGGCGCTCGCCGCACGCATTGTAAAGGACAATCTGCCAATCAGGCTGATACCTCCGGCCTACAGCATTGGAATATCAGACGGCCAGCTGAATGGCACTCCACGGATGCGGTATTCGCTTATAGGGCGCGAGGTGTCTAACGATAGCATAGACCTGCACCTGAACGGCAGCGAGATGAAAGGCTGCATATCAGTGGTCGCCTGCGACAAGCCGCCTGTTGGAACACTGGCTGCGATACTAGAGCACAACGAGCCTGCAATCATAATGTCCGACGGATCTATAAGGCCGGGAACCGACCCCGAAACAGGGGAGCGGATAGACATCGTAAGCGCATTCCAGATTGCCGGAGAGGCGGACAGGAGCAAGAACAACAGGTTTGCACTCAATGCATGCTGCGGGCTCGGCAGCTGCGGGGGCATGTTCACATACAATACAATGCAGTCGTTTATCGCGGTTGCGGGGATGGAGCCGCTCCATATGGTGGCTCCGGCATCTGATGACGCGAGGCGCCTGAAGCAGTTTCCCGGAGAGCTGATAGATTACCTTCTCACAGTTACAAAGAAGGGAATCAGGCCGCGCGACATAGTCACGCCGAAATCGCTGAAAAACGCGCTTACAGTCGCCGTTGCCATGGGCGGCTCCACAAACGTGATGCTCCACAGCGTAGAGATTGCCAGAGCTGCAGGCATAGACCTCTGGAAGGAGGTCATCAGCCAGAAGGAGTTCAACGAGCTCTCGCGCAGGGTGCCGGTACTGGTAAACGCAAGGCCTTTCGGCAGCTATTCCATGGTCGACATCGATGCAAAAGGCGGGCTTCAGGTCATAGTCAAGGAGCTGCTTGACGCAGGCCTGCTCGACGGAAGCTGCATCACATGCACAGGAGAAAGCCTGGCGGAGCAGGTCAGGAGGCTCAATCCACCGAAACCTGACCAGACAGTCATATACTCTATCGCAAAGCCTTTCAAGAAGACAGGGGGATTAAGGCTGCTGAAGGGCAACCTGGCTCCTGAAGGCGGAGCGGTAATCAAGATAGCAGGGGTAGAAGGCGGGCTTGAAGACGGCGTGTTCAGAGGCCATGCCCGCGTCTTCAACAGCGAGCAAGAGCTGATTGCTGCACTTGAAAAAACCCCGGACGCCTTTATGGACAGGGATATGGTGGTAATCCGTTACGAGGGGCCACGCGGAGCTCCCGGAATGCCTGAACTTCTCGATCCGACCTCGCGGATTACGCTCATCTGCAGGGAGAAGAAGATCACAATAGCGTTGATGACTGATGCGCGGTTCTCCGGAGGCTCAGTCGGGCTTGTCATCGGCCATGTAGGGCCCGAGGCGTACTTGGGAGGGCCTATAGCACTTATCGAAAACGGCGACACGATAGTGGTGGACGTGAACAAGGACAGCCTGGACTGCATTGAACTCTCAGATCCTAAAGTCTATGCAAAGCGCAGCGAAGCATGGAAGAATGCGGCTAGCAAGAACAAAGGAGTGCACCCTGACGTGAAGCCGGTGACAAACAGGCTCATGAAGCGCATGAGGGCCACGGCACGGACCGCCCTCGGAGGCGCAGGCATGGCCAATGAGAGGCAGTAATTCCGTACAGCTCAGCCCGTAGCGTGCCTTGCCTTCAGGTACTTCGACGCTATCCTGTCGATCATCTCCCTTGACCTTCCCATGTATGTCCTTGGATCGCTTAGTTCGGTTATCTCCTTCCTTGACAGAAACCCGAGCACCCTCTGGTCCGAGAGAAGGGCCTCGCGATACTGAATGTTGCTGGCGTACGCTTTTGCCGCAGCTTCCCTTACGATAGCCCTTGCCCGCTCCCTGCTGGCGCCCCTGGCTATAAGCCTGCTCATCAGCCTCTGTGAGGTAACAGCGCCCTTTGTTGCTTCCAGATTCCTCTCTATGTTCTCCAGCACCGGATCTATCCTGTTTACCACATTTTCCATCAGCCTGCATGAATAGTCAGTAAGCACAAATGCTTCGGGGACCGCCACGCGGTCTGACAGCGATGCTGTAAGGTCCCTGAAATCCTCGCTTGCCACCGACTCAAGTTCCGTCAAGGCGAATCCGCGAACCGTTCTGGCTATGGAGATGCATCTCTCCTCTATGTACGGATTTCCATGTATGTTCTTATGCGGCATTGCGGAACTGCTTACCGTCCCGGATTCCTGGGGCTCTTCTATCTCGAGAATCTCGGTCCTCTTGAGCGTCTTTATGTAATGGGCCATGCTCTCTATCCTCCCGCAAAGAACCGCAAGATCGGATATGATGCATGCGATGCCCTCCCTTGGCGGCGTCTGCATCGAGATCCCGGCAGGTCTGATGCCGAGAGAGCCTAGCGCCTTCTTCTCTATAAGGAAGCCATCCATGCCCTCGTCTGCCGAAACGTCATACGTGCCTATCGCGCCGGAGAGCTTGCCCTCGACCATGTTCTTCAGGTCATAGCCCAGCCTCGCCGCGCTCTTGTCAAGGCAATAGCCGAAGAACGCGAATGGGAGCCCGAACGAGCCGGGCATTGCATGCTGCCCGTGCGTCCTTAGTATGCATGGTATATCCCTCCACTCCTTTGCAGCGGTTATGCTCGCGTCACGCACAGCTTCCACTGTCTCTATGAGCGCTTTCAGCCCATCCCTGAGCTGCAGCGCCTTTCCCGTCTCCACTGCATCTGCCGACGTCATGGCGTAGTGAACGTACCTGCCGCTCTTTCCGGCCTTCGCCGCCAGCTCCTTTATTACAGCCCCCATCTCATGGTGGGTCTCCATTGCCTCGGTCTTCCTTACATCAGAAGGCAGGACATGCAGCGTGTCGGCAACAGATTTTATCTTCCGCGAGTCCCTTTCCGGGATCTTCTCCGGGTATATGCTCGACAGCGCGCTTGAGCTTGCCGCTTCAGCCTTGAGGAGCGCATCGAGGTATCCGGAATCACCGAATATGCCTGCAATCCCTGTAGAGTACCTTAATCCTACCGGCGAGATAGTGGCGCCCTTCACGGAACCGTACGAAACATCAAGTTTTGCCGGCCTCTTCCTCAAGCGCTTATACCCAGCCTTTCTCACGGCCATTTGATTACCCGCTTGCCTTGTCCCTCAGATCTATAATGTCCATAGCCTCCTCACCTGTGCCTATCAGCGTTATCGGCACTCCGATCTCAGCTTCTATCTGCTCTATCCAACGCTTTGCATCGACAGGAAGCTTGCTATATTCCCTTACCTTCCTCGCTTCCGGAAACTTCACATCAAGCTTTGTTATAGCAACCTGATTTGCCGAATTTATCCTCACAACACTCCTTGCGACTTTTGAGTCGAATGGAGCAGCCCGCCTTTGCCTCCCTGTTACGGTCCCATACTCCACAATTCCGCACCTCTTCGCTTCCTCTGCGGGCAGCTCGCCCCCCAGCGGACCGGCTCCGACCCTTGTTATGAAAGACTTGAATATCACTATTACATTGTCCACGTATCCGGGCCCTATGCCTGCCTCGCTGAGCGCTCCAGAGGAAGTCGTATTCCTGCTGGTCACATACGGATACGAACCGTGGAACAGGCTGAGAAAGTGGCCCTGTGTGGCTTCTACATGCACGGTGCTCCCCTCTTCGAGGGCACCGATGATCTTGTCTGGCACGTCTGCCATGAACTCCGAGAGCTCCGGATAGCCTTGCGCAAGCTTCGAAGTCCGAAGGATCCGCTTTGACTCTGCGCTGCCCACGCCTTGGAGCGTGCTTCCCACCGTGCCTCTGAGATGCGCACTGTTCGTCTCTTCGCCCACATCCTCATCGGTTATGACCCCTGCATGTGGGTCTATTACCAGCCTCGCCCTTGCTCCTGTCTCTTCAAGCTCCCTGAAGAGCACATCCCTCCTTATCAGCGCCCCGGGGGCTATTGCAAGCACTGTTTTTTCATTGATGAAAGCCGATGGGAGAATCCTGAGCCCGTACTTCTTCCCATTAAATACGATTGTATGGCCCGCATTTATGCTTCCCGTCCTCACGGAAAGAGAAGGGTTGTCCCTGAGCGCCATGTACGAAGCGATCTTCCCCTTGCCCTCATCGCCATAAAAGCCCCCTACAAGTATGTCAAGCATAAACCCTACCCATCACGCTGATAATCTGAATCCTCCAACGCCGTTATATAAGGAGAATTGTTGGATTACTTTCTTACTTGGGATGGAAGGTATAAAAATGTGCGCCTGCTCCCGTTGTCTGCTTTGGCCATTGCTTGGCGGACAATGACAGACAGTGCTGCCAGTCTTTCAGAAGTCGCC
>JAJZYR010000017.1 GCA_021797995.1 Microcaldota archaeon | reverse complement strand
TCAGGATACGATACTTTATCTCACACCTGGTCTGGGAGTAGAGCCGCAGGAACCTCTTCTCCTTCTCTATCTCCTTGGCGAACCTGTTCAGCGACGCCATGGTGACCCTGCTCCCGTTCTCCTTGTATGCCTTTATGGCATTCTCAAGAAGAAGGTTGTAGAAGTCCTTTGCGAGAACGAGCCTCTCGTCTATCTCCCTCCGCCTCTTGGCGTCTGGATAGACCCTGAACCTGTACGCCAGCACAGCTTCCATGGCGTGTGTATCGCAGCGCAGATTTATACGCTTTGCTGCGGTTCGCTCTCATCCCGCCATGAATGAGCTGAGATTTCCCGCTCGCGCGCCTTTTTTAAAAAGCTTTAGGAATCCTGCCTGCCGCTGAATCTGAGCCTGACAATCGACTTGAGGAAGAGGAGTATGTCCCTGGGCCTTACCTTGGTCTCCCTGTGCTCCTTCCATTCGACAGGAAGCTCGTAAGGCACTATCCCGCCGCGTTGCGCAAGTATGAGCATTTCCGAGTCGAAGAACCAGTGGTCGTCCTTTATCTTCCCTATCGCAGCTTTCGCATACTTTCCGTCAAAGAACTTGAACCCGCACTGGTGATCCTTCACCCGCGAGCCGAAGGACAGGAAGAGCAGCCAGTTGTAGCCGGAGCTGAGAAGGTGCCTTAGCGCGTCTCGCTTTATCCTGGCGCCCTTCGCGTATCTCGAGCCTATGACGATCTTGTTCCCCTCCTCAACCTTTTCTATCGCCTTCTCCATATACTGGAGCGGGACAGACAGGTCTATGTCCATGTACCCTATGACTCTGCCCCGCGCCGCCCTTATCGAGCGCTTGAGAGCGGCACCGCGCCCGCTCTTCTGGGCCCTGTGCAGGACCCTGACTCCAGGAAGCCTTGCAAATCTCCTTGATATCTCGGCAGTCCCGTCGTCAGATCCGTCCTCTGATATTATTATCTCGGTGCTTCCGAGCCTCTTCGCCTCTGCATATATGCCTGGGAAGTTCTGCACCAGATTCTTGCGCTCGTTGTATATCGGAAGTATAATTGTAGCCCTTACCATGCGCATACAAGACCCAACTAAGAGTGATTTGGATGAAAAGTTGATAAAGCTACCTCATGCCATGCGCACCGTTGGCACAGGCAAGCGGCTTTCCAGATCTAACCGTACCGGTATTTTAGGGCACTTGTCCACGCTCAATAATTGTTATTGGGCATATGGGCGGAATTACAGGCGTAGAACACTATCTGCCCGGAGCTTTCTTTTTCGCAGCAAGCAGGTCCCTGACTGCCTGCCTGAAGGCCTCTCTGGACGACATTGCCGGTGACCACCCCAGTCTGCGAAGCCCCGTAGTGTCAAGGAGCATCACCTTTACGTCGCCTTTCCAGCCCCTGCCGTCATGCGCACCTGCATATCTGTATACGGGCTTAATGCCCATCTCTTCGCAGATTATATCGGCCATCTCCTTAACCGTGAGCGAGTCTGCGCTCCCTACATTGAGCGCCCTGAACCCCTCTTTGGGCTTCTGTACCACAACGTTTATGGCGCTTATCACGTCAGTTATGTAGATGTAGCTCTTCTGCTGCCTGCCGTCCCCGAGGATCTCGAGCTCGCTGCTATTCAACCTGAGCTTTGCTATGATGTCCGGTATTATGCCGTGGGACGTCCTGCCTCCCACGACGTTGGCCAGCCTGAGCGCGGTTGACCTGATCCCGTACGAGACTGCATACTGCTCTACAAGGTGCTCGCTCATGAGCTTGAATGTGCCGTAGTTCGAGATGGGCCTTTTCAGATTACTCTCCTTTGTCGGAATTATACGCGCGTCGCCATAGACCACTGACGAGGAAGCGAACACGAAGGCCTTTGCATCGTGCCTTCTGGCAAGCTCCAGCACGTTGAGCGTTGCAGTTACGTCTTTGTGGAAGTGGCCGATTACGTCCTCCATGGACTCCTTGACGTTAGGATCTGCGGCAAGGTGGATTATCGTCGCCCCGCCGTCTATGTCCAGCTTGCCGACAGCCGCGCCGTCCCTGAGGTCCACCTTGACAAATCTGGCCCCTTCGGTCATGTATGTCCCAGATGACAGGTCATCTATCACGGTGACTCTGTCGCCGCGCGAAACCATGTCCTCGGCAAGGTGGCTGCCTATGTATCCTGCGCCTCCGGTGACTATATGGTACATCCTCTTACCTAATCAATAGGGCATATACCATTGAAGTATATATATCTGACTCCCACGAGTCAGTGCATTTCACATTCACCCTATGGTTGGAAATCGCGGGCTTTCTGCTATGGCATCTTGTAATTGCGACAGTCGTGTGGCATCCGCCCGCTGCTGTTGCGTGTGGTCTTTCCCTGCGTCAAAATGAGGCAGGGTGCGGAGCTTGCGCCATTCCTGATGGCGCTGCTGCGGCTTTCTGCTAGGGTTTATAAACCTGCTTTCCACATACCTTATACTGTGATATGATGGCTGACCAGCCGATAACGACCAGCATCGACTCCCTCGTAAAATACCTCAGGGAGCACGGCGAGGTCGATACGGCGACTCTTGCGCTTGAACTTGGCATAAGCGAGTCGACAGTGGTCGACTGGGCCGGCATCCTCGAGAAGGCAGGCATGGTGGTGGTCTTATACAAAGTGGGAAAGATGTTCGTCCAGCCCAAGACCACGAGCAGCACCGAATTATTGCAGATAGAGAAGACCGCTGCCCAGACAATGAAACTGGGAATACAGGCTGATATAGAGAGCCAGCAGCAGCTTCTCGACAGCGTGCGTAAGAAGTTAGACGAGTACAGCGCTACGGTAAAGAACATAGACAGCATATTCAACGACAAGCTAAAGGGGCCGAAGAAGGAGCTTGCCAAGATAGACAGGCTTGATGAAGAGGTATCTAAGAGATTCACCTGGATAAGCACAGAGAAGAAAGCCTTGGCAAGCGCTGAAGGCGATCTCCGGAAGGAGATTGACCAGATGCAGGCTTATGCAGCAAGCATAAAGGATTACAGCCTGGATACTTCGGGAATCAGGGCCATGCTTGACGATGCGGGGCATAAGGTGCAGGACTTCAAGCGTCAAACTGCCGAGCTGAACGAAGAATTTGAGAAGGTGGTGGCCACGCACAGGGCTGCAATGCGCGCATTGCAAGCCGATACGTTTGCAAAGCTGAATTCGGCTCGCGATGCAATCGGCACCGAAGAGAGGCGGATATCGGGATATGAGCGTGACATTGGAGATTATAAGAGAAAGGCCAGTGTTGAGTCAAGGCAGATAAGCCGGAAAGGCCAGTCATTACTGGACGAAATGTCCAGGATCAGCGCAGAGGCCAATGCGATATGCGACGGCTCCCTGGCCCGGATAACAGAGATAAGACAGAAGCTTAAGTCAGCCAAAGCCGATTTGGGCGCAATCGCGACATTCAACGACAGGCTGAATCAGGTGAGCAGGGAAGTGGCTGATCTCTCAGTGCAGGTGGGCGAGGTGGACAAGCTGCTCGCCGGCAGCCTGCAAGAGCTAAAAGAGAAGAACGCAAGGGAAAAGGGAGCCGGCGAGAAGAGGAAGGTTAAGGCCGACCACACGGCGCAGAAGATAAGAGGCATAAGGGATGTCACGCATCAGCTTAATAAGAAGCAGAAGGATATTAAAAAGGATATAGAGCACCTTTCAAAATAGGCTAATAGTTTAGAGATTATGGAGTACTGCATCGTGGCCATGAAGCCTGCATCGTTGGCCCTGCTGCAAGATGCCGCATAGTCCTATGCTATTGCCGGAATAAGGGTATTTGATGGTTGATGGCAATAAGGAAGAATTGGAGCTTGCATCATACAAAGTGTACGCAAGGGGGCTTGTGGCAAGCATAAGGATTGTAGACAGAGGGGAGTTCGTCTATGGCTACGACGTGAGCGTGCAGGGCATAGGGGAGGCGACAAAGATACTGCTCTTTTCATTGAGGCCGGAGCTCCTCTCCCTAGTCCCAATCGATCCCTCGAGAATTGACGACAAGGAATATGAGCTCGAGCTCACCAAGAAATACACAGATGCGTCAAGCCTGATAATCAACAAGTCGCTTCCCGGTACCCCGGAGAGCGTCAGCAAACTTCTTGTCGCGTTCATACTGAACATGATGCTGGGCCTCGGGGAGCTTGAGGTGCCTCTTGCAGACGATGGCCTTGAGGAGGTGGCGGTAAACGGGCCGAAGGACCATGTCTGGGTCTTTCACAAGAAGTTTGGATGGTGCAAGACAAACATAATGCTGGAAAGCGAAGATATGATCTATAACGATGCCGATGCGATAGGAAGGAAGGTAGGCAGGCAGATCTCGAATCTTGTGCCCATGATGGATGCGGAGCTTCCCGACGGCTCGCGTGTAAATGCAACGCTCTATCCAATCTCGCAGTCGGGGAACACGATTACGATAAGGAAGTTTGCGAAGAATCCGTGGTCGATGCCTGCGCTCATAAAGAACAAGACCGTATCTACAAAGATCGCCTCGATGATCTGGCTCTGCGTACAGAACGAGATAAGCCTGCTCATCTCAGGAGGGACGGCCAGCGGGAAGACGAGCTTTCTTAATGCGCTTGGATGCTTCATGCCTGCAAACAGGAGGGTCATCTCTGTCGAAGAGACACGAGAGCTTACGCTCCCTGACTTCCTACAGTGGATCCCCATGCTCACCAGGCAGTCGAATCCGGAGGGCAAGGGACAGGTGCAGCTGTACGACCTGATGATAAACGCGCTGAGGCAGCGCCCTGACATACTGCTCGTTGGAGAAATCAGGACAAAGAGCGATGCAGAGACCCTGTTCGAGGCCATACACACGGGCCATGCGGTTTACGGCACGGTGCATGCGGACAGCGCGAACGATACTATCATAAGGATGACGAATCCGCCGCTGGACATTCCAAAGCTCCTGCTCAACGCGATAGGCAGCGTTGCGACGCTCTTCAGGCACCGCAGGCTCGGCATAAGGAGGATCCTGGAGTTCGGGGAGATCCTCCAGAGCGGCGATGTCAGTATTCTCGAGAGGTGGGACATGAGGAACGACTCGTTCAGCAAGATCTCCGACATGACAAGGCTGGCCAGTACGATCTCGCTGTATGGCGGATACACCCAGAAGGAGATAGAAGAGGATGTTGGACAGAAGTCAAGGATATTAGAATGGATGGTAAGGCAGAGGGTAATTGACGTGAACGATGCGGGCTATGTGGTCGCAACATATTACAAGGATGCGTCAAGGGTGGCAAAGGCGGCGGAGGACGACGCGCCATTCGACAAGAAGCTCTTCGGATGAGGTGCATTTGTTGGGAGATGAAGAGGCATATCAGGCTGCTATAACTACTATAAGCCAGATTGGCAGTCCTGCTACCGAAGCAGTCGTGGTCGTCCTGAAGTCAAAGGATATCCTGTCAAGCAGTATAAAGAGGTCGGTGTACGGCGAGGATCAGGCGCGGGCTGCCATAGATGCCGCTTCGGCAATGGTGCCATACAATCCGGAGGAGACAAATGGAGCCGGATCTGCGGCTGCTCCGCCGGGACGGATCACAGGCCTGGAAAGGTCTGTTATCAAGCTTGAAAGAGAGGCCATGCGCAACAGATATATGGCAACTGCGGAGAAGGACTTCAAATCCATAAGCTCGATGATTGCCGGCAAGGTAGGCGCCGGCATGGCTGTGAAAGGGGGCAGTGCGGCAGCTGCGCGCCCGCAGCCTTCAGCGCCTGCTATAGGACCGTCACGGCCATCCCAGACCAGCGAACCGGCATCTACGCAGCAATCAGGCAGAAAGCTCGCCGGCATAGCGGCGCTGGCGGCGAAGGAGCTGCATTCGATCATACCTAAGGGCAGGAGCGCGGCGTCGGCAGGGGAAGAGGAGCGGCCATACCGGGGCGGGTCCGTGCTTCCTTCGCTCCCGCTTGCAGAGCAGGTGGCCGAGCTCGAGAGGATAAGCGCTGGGCTCGACAGCAATAGATTTGACAAGGAGCATCTTGAGATCATAAGGGGGGAGATAGCAGCCCTCATGGCCGGGACGGAAAGGAAGGGCAGCGCGCAGCAGGCACAGCCGGAGCTTCTTGCCCTCAGGAACCGGCATCTCAGGACGATTGCGGAGAGGCTGGGAAAGGTGGCATAAAATATGGCAGGCGATCAGGATAAGCAGGATGGAGGCATCGTCGGGTTCACCAAGCCCAGAAGGTTCCTTGGCATAAAGCTGCGCTCCAAGCCGATATACGGCAGTGCGAAGCAGCAGGTGCCGCAGCCCGCATATCCAGGTTCAGCGGCAGCATCTGCATCAAAGCCGGCTCCGCAGTTCCGGCAGGCAGACGACCTGACGACAGCTGCAACCCAGCCAGTGCAGCGGCAGTATCAGCCCGCGCAGGCAGCACAGCAGCAGGCCCCGCCTGCACAGGTGCCGCAGCAGCCAGCCGCGCCTGCATCGCAGCCGGCACCGCAGGGGCAGCATGCGCCAAAGGCCCGGCCCCCAGGCAAGGTCAGCAGGTTCCAGATATACCTCGACAAGACAGTTGCAAAGCATAAGGAGCTTGAGGTGCTGCTAAGAAACCAGTTCATAGCCGGCGGACCGCAGCGCTTTGTCAAGAGGATGATGGTATACGCAGTGATACTCGCCGTCATCGTAGGCGCCGTTGCGGCATTCCTGCTCGATTCGCTGCTTGTGCAGCGAGGTGTTGTCTCTCCCATCATGCCAAGCCTGCTCATCGGCGCCGTTGTGGCATTCGGCTGCTACCAGTTCGCCTTCAGGCAGTTCCTCCTCTTCCCGTATGCGAAGGCGAGGGCCGAGGGCAGGCAGGTCGAGGCAGGCATACTCTTTGCCGCTCGCGACATGATAATAAGCCTGAGGTCAGGCATACCGCTCTTCAACGCCATGATGTCGGTCTCGTCAGGATACGGGGCCGCAAGCCGCGAGTTCGAGAAGATAATAAGCCTGATACAGCTGGGCACTCCTATGGACCAGGCGATAGACGAAGTGAGCAGGCAGAGCTCCTCGATGGCGTTCAAGAGGATCATGCTCCAGGCGAGCGTGAGCATAAAGGAGGGCGCTGACGTAGTCAGTGCACTCGAGGAGGTGGTCGAGCAGGTCATGCAGGAGCGGGTGATAGAGCTGAGAAGGTACGGACAGCGGCTCAATGCGATATCAATGTTCTACATGCTCTTCGGGATAATCTTCCCAAGCATGGGCATAGCGGTCCTCACGATCCTCACCACGTTCATCAGCATCTTCACGGTGAACACCGACTTCCTGGTGCTGATACTCGCATTCATAGGGATCATGCAGCTTATCTTCCTGAACATAATGAGGAAGTCACGGCCGATATTTGCAATGTAGTTGATAATTGATTCGCCCCGCAAACCCATCATTTCAATGGCGGGTTAGGGGCGTAAGAAGGTATATAAGGATGGAAAATAAAAAGGAGAACGTGGAAGCAATGCGTGCCTACAAGTTCAGGATATATCCTGACACGAAGAGGCAGGCAGCCATAGACGACTCAATTTCGATGTCCCAAAGGCTCTACAACAAACTTCTTGAGAAGACGATAGAAGTGCATAAATCAAATCCATCTTCAAAGATATCGCAGAGAACTATAAATCAGTTCCTCAACGAGATAATAAAGGAGGACAAGGAATATCTGCAGCTTTATGCCCATATAAGGGTGGATATACGCAATAGGCTCCTGAAGACATACCAGGACTTCTTCAGGAGATGCCAGCAGAAGAAATCTGGCGCAAAGGTAAAGGCAGGATTCCCAAGATACAAATCAAGGGACAAATTCAATTCAATAACACATATTGAAAACAACGGCTCATTCAGGATAGAAAAGGGAAGGCTCAGGATTTCGAAGATAGGCACTATGAGAATAGAGCAGCACAGGAACATCGTGGGAAACGTAAAAACGATGACCATAAAGAGGGAAGGAAGAGAATATTATGCAATCTTCACCGCAGAGCAGATTATGACTCCGCCTAAAATAAACAACACAAATCCAGTAGGCATAGACATGGGGCTAAACAACTTCGTCGCGCTTTCAGACGGACAGTCAATCCAGAAACCAAAGTTCTTCAAAAAGAGGGAAAGGAGGATTGCAAGATGGCAGAAGATAATCGCAAGGAGACATAAATGCTCAAATAGAAGGGAGAAGGCAAAGTTCAGGCTTCAAGAGGAGTGGAAAGGAGTAACAAACCAGTCCAACGATTTCATGCACAAACTGTCTGACAAGATGGTTCACGGAGGATATACGTCATTCGCAGTGGAGGCGTTGAATATACAAAACATGGTAAAGAACCACAATCTTGCACAGTCAATCCAGAACGCTTCATGGAATAGGTTCATAAACATGCTTTCATACAAGGCTGAAAGTGCTGGTATGAAGGTAATAAAGGTAGATGCAAGAAATACGACGCAGGAATGCAGCAGCTGCCATTACGTAAAGAAAGGGGAGGAGAGGCTGACACTGGAAGACAGGGTCTACCATTGCAACATCTGCGGCATGACAATGGACAGGGACGTAAACGCATCAATAAACATACTCGATAGGGGTAGGGCAGGACTTGCCCGAACAGACGGAAACGTCAACGCTCAGGGAGATATGACCTCTGCGATTCAACAGGAATCGAAAAGTCGCATCGAAGAACTGAGAACATATCCTGCAAATGCAGGGGAAGCCAACGACCTTTAGTCGTTGGAGGATGTCACAACATGGTACGATTCACATTCGAGCGGCTGGTTTCGAGGGGCGTGGTCAGTTTCACCTCCTCCCAGCTCGACCTCGCCGGAGTCAGCACAAGCGTGAACAGGTACCTCGGCATCTCCATAATCGGCTTCTTCGCGATAATCATAGCAGTTCCTGTCATAGGCTTCGTGGCCTTCGGGATCGCCCAGTACTCCCTCGCCATCCTGGGCTTGATCGCCGCGGCGGTCTACGAGGTCGTGATGTACCTCTTTCTGGAATTCCGCATTGAGAGGAGGAAGAGCTTCGTCGAGTCAATCCTGCCGGACTACCTGCAGCTTGTCGCGGCGAACATGCGGAGCGGCATCTCGCTCGACCGCGCCCTCCTGCTCGCAAAGAGGCCTGAATTTGGCTACTTCTCGCAGGACATAGACCTGCTCAACAAGCAGTTATACAGCGGCGAGACGATGCAAAATGCGCTCAACAATCTTTCAAGGCGATACAGGTCGGTGCAGTTGAGGCATACCATAAGGATGATCCTGGAAGCAGTAAGGTACGGCGGCGCCCTCGCCGACCTGCTGAACCAGATAGCGAAGGACATGAGGGCCCGGCAGATCGTGCAGAAGGAGATCGCCGGCCAGCTGTTTATGTACACAATCTTCATAACCTTCGCCGCAGTCGTCGCGGCTCCGGCCCTCTACGGCCTTACGCTCCAGATGATCACGATAACAGACAAGGTCTGGGCAGGAATCCTCGCCCAGAATCCCGGAGGCCTTCCAACGGTTGGCATCTCATTCCTCAAACCCAGCGCGCCGCAGGTGTCCCCGTCTGCCTACTACTACTTCGCCATCGCCGCGATAACTATGATAACTGGCTTCGGCTCGCTTATAGTCTCGACGATAACGTCCGGAAGCCCGGTGAGGGGACTGAAGTACCTCCCGGTCTTCATCATAGCCGGAATCGTGATCTTCCTCGTGGTAGCCGCGGTCATGGGCAACGTCTTCTCGTCCATAGGGGCCGCGTGACCTGCCAGTGCGGCAATTGCATATATTCTCCTGGCGCGGCGGGCATGGCTCCTGCCATTATCTATGCTGGCGTCAAACCCCGATATGCCACAAAGGACATTCGTTTGCTGGAAATGCGGCGTGCAAAAGGGCAGGGACGTAAACGCGTCGGTAAATATATTGCAAAAAGCAACTACCCTCGGGCAGAGGGAGAAGTCAAGCTTGTGGAGACGATGCAAGACCTTCCATAAGGAAAGCGGTTTGCCAGTGAGGCAGGAACTATCCGGGCGGCGTCATGACGACCAACCATAGCCGCCCTGGAAGCCCGCGCCGTTTATTGGTCGGAGGATGTCACCCGAAGCCGAAGGTCTGCCCTGCCGTCGATGCCGCCTTTATCGTCTGCATTCCGGGAAGCTGCACGCTGCTGTTAAGATAACGGTAGAAGAGGTACTGGCTTGCTGCAGCGTTCACCCCCAGCCCGCTGTAGTCGTTCCCATTGCCAAGCATCGGCCACCAACCGACGACATTGGCGCCTGGCAGCGGCATCCCGAGAAGCCCCTCTTTATACAGCGCGTATACCTGGTTTCCGCTCAGCGACTGGTTGTAAACCTGAACGTCTGCCAGTGATCCAGCCATCTCGTAGTCGGCGTTGGGCGTAAACGGAGGCAGCGCCCCGAAATCAATCATATTGGCCTCAAGGTTGACTGCTCCGGTAAAGTCGTTTGAAGCCACCGCGTTGCCGTTTATGTACATGGTCGCAGCCAAGCCGTTCCATGTTACCCCTATCTGCCTCCATGCATTGTCATTGATCACGACACCTGAATTCCATGGCATGACGCTGTAGCCGCTGGAAGACTCTAGGTATACGACAAGCTGGTTATTGTTCCCGCCGTCGGTGCTTGCGCCGACCTCCAGGTATACCAGCGATGATTGGTTCTGCATGGCCGTGAATACGGCATTGTTGCTCGTTGTGTTCACCCACTCGAACACCGAGCCCGAGGTAAGCTTGTACTGCACGGTGTTTGGCGTGGCTCCCGTCTCTTCGTATGCGGCTTCGCCGTTGAAGTATGGAAGGAGGACTGGTCCGCCGTTTCTCATGTATGCTGTGCCGAGGTACAGGTGCGGCAGGTTCGCATCGGAGCACTGCGAGCTGTTTGAGCAGGACAGGACGCCGGGCACGGCAGCCGAGCCTGTGCCGTTTACCGCAGTATTGAAGATGCTGCTCCTCGAGTAGTTCTGCAGGAGCGCATATGCCACATTTCCTGCAATCGCGGTGTTATCGCCGCCGCTGTAGTCGTTTGAATTCCCGTTGAGCGGCCACCATGCAATCGCATTCTGCGTTGCCGTGGGGAGTCCCTGCACGCCTCCCAGGTACTCTGAGAGGAGCTGGTTGGCTTCCAGCCCAGAGCTGTACAGCTGCACATCGGAGATCATGCCATTGAAGAACGCTGAACCAGTATTCCATAGCTGGCACCTTCCCCCGCCAATCAGTATTGCGCTGTCGGCAGGCGAGGGAACCGAGGGGAGCGCAAAGGGCTGGCTTGAGAGGGAGCCCCACGATATCCCGTTCCATACGTATCCCTCCGGCAGGTTTCCGTCGATGCCTAGGTATACGGTGTTTCCGCCTTCCCACGATGCGACAATGTTGTGCCAGCCGTTGTCCGCGAGGTCGTAGTTCGGTATGTAGACATTGCTGCTCCCTATGCTGAAGTATAGCCCGGGCGTGTTGATCGCCGGGCTTCCGCCTACGCCGCCGGCCTGCGTGAGCGCAAGCTGGTATGCTGAACCGGTTCCGCACGTCCCGCCGTCAAGGAAGACCTGCTGCGACGCATCGCCGGTCTTCAGCCAGAGAGAGACGCTCTGCTTTGCCTGGAGCGCAGGCCCTGTAATCAGGCTGTTCTGGCCATTGAATGAGCCTGCCTGGTAATTGAGCCCTTGCAGCGTGAAGAGGCCGTATGGCGAAGGCGTTGCAAGCGAGCCAGACGCCCTGCTCTGGTATGAAGGCGCATATCCCGATGCAAAGAAGTCTCCGTTGGCTGCCTGCGCCTGCACGTTGCTGATGTTGAGCATCTCAGCCAGAGGACCATAGAGCAAGCCCATGCCTCCTGTTTGGAAGGGGCTCAGGGAAAAGGCGCTTGGATAGACAAGCCACGGAATGCCCCCAGGTATGGCCCCTCCGGATGGGAAGGTATTAGTCACAAGGCCGGCATAGTTGTTCGAGCATCCTGCACTGTCCAGCGAACTTGCATCGCCAGGAACCACAAGTATGACGGACTTGTTGAGCGGTGCGGTGGCCAGCGCCGGAGGCACGTACTGCAGGTAGTTTCCTGTTCCTGTGCATGTAGGGTCGGATCCCCGGATGACTACAAAGGTTCCGTATGCAAAGCCGACTGCGTTTGCATACTCGGCCCTGCTGCCAATAGGTGAGGGCACCCCTTGCCTTTTTATGTCAAGGTATCTCAGGCTGCCGCGCTGCGCATCGTAGAGGTCAGGGGTGCCGTTGAGCGGAACAGTTACGTTTATCGGTATGTGATAATCATATAAGCTGCCTGATGCGTTTATCGCGACGTTGTCTACCAGGCTTATGGAGAGGTTATACGGGCTGCCCTGCGTTATCATGAGCCCTGACTGGTTTATGCTGACTACGCTGTAACTCGCGTTTATCGAATTCATGAGCATCGCATTGTAACTGGCAAGGGTAAGGTCCTGCATGCTGTTCGCAACGAAGTTGCCTGCAGGGGTTCCAGCAGTGGCTCCGGAAAGCGTTCCTGTCGTAATGAGGCCGGCGAGCGAGGCGCTAGCATTGGTTATGAAGTTGCCGTTCCTAAGGTCAGGCGAGGCCTCATAGACTGCAAGCGTCTGGATCGCCTGCGAGGCGCTGGCCCTTATGAGCGCCTCAAGTCCCGGAGCCAGAAGGCTTCCGTAGCCTGAACCTGCCTGCGATAGTGCCACATTCTGCGCAATGCTGCCATAGCTGGCTGACATGGTTACGTAAGCGATGAGTATCGAGAGCATGAGTATGAAGAGCACCAGTAAGGTGAGCGTCATGAGCTGCCCCTTTGCGATTCCTGCCGTTATTTCCATGCTTCGACACCGATATTGTACAGCTTCTCATACTGCGTGCTGTAGTTTAAGACAGGGACCACGGCCTTTGCCGTTCCGATCTCGTAAGCGTCGGTGAGCCCCTGCGGCATGTAGTTCGCGCTGCCGTACACCACGTTGAACGCGTATGCAGTGTTAGACTGGTTTCCATAATCGTTCATGTCCCCGTCGAGCGGGAACCATGAGAGCAGGCCGGCATTGCTGTCAGGCCCTCCCTGCACACCTCCCTGGTAGAGAAGGCCTATCTGGCTCGCATTGAGCACCGAGCCGTATAACTGCACGTTTGCAAGCACCCCGTTGTACCAGCCTTCGGAGCTGCTGAACGTGAGGCCATTTACCGCCCCTATGCTCTCGCCGACTACATTCCCTGACGAGACCTTTATGCCGTTTATGTACATTGCATAGAGCGTATTGGAGAACGAGTCCTCTGCCGTGAGGGTCAGGAATTGCCATCTATCGAACGAGATGGAGTTCTGCGTGTCCACCACCGTGCCCGTGCCAGGGCTGAAGAACAGCAGGTTGCCTGACGTAAAGCCCACGGTCCACATGCCCTGCGGGCTGCTGTCTATCATGAGCTGCTGGCTTCCGGTGCTGCCAGAAGGATCAGCCCAGAAGCTCAGCGTAAGCGTGCCCAGTGCAGGATAACCTCCTCCGGTTGCGGCATAGCTGCCCGTGCCTCCGAAGTGCGCAAGGCTCGTGCCCGGAAGGAAGGCATTCCCGGACATCACGCTGTAGTTGTTCAGCGGCTTCAGGTTGTTCAGCATGTAGTCTGCGCAGCTGCCGTCCCCGTTCATGTACAGCGTCGCCACCGCCTGCAGCACCGTCAGGCGCGGGCTCACGTCGCATGACCCGTATGCCATTATCGAGTTGCCTGCAGTTACATAAAGCCTGCCGTATGCAAGCGTCATGTTGGGCAAGAGACCTGAGTACGGCAGCCTGGTCGACCATTTTATGCTTCCTGTGCTTGTGTTCTCCGCTATAAGGTAATTATTCGACCATAGGGAGTATACGGACCCCCCGCCGATTACCGGAGACGAACCTGCCAGCGCAGAGCCGTACGGCGCTGCCGGTATCTGTTTGGTCCACAGCGTGATCCCGTTTGTGGCAAGTGCCATGACCTCATTCGAGACCTGATATACGACCGTGCCGGTGCCGGAGACTGCATCACCTGAGACCGTCGCCCCTGTAGATATGAATCCGATGGAGGTGCTGTTTATGTCTTGCTCTACGGCGTACTGGCCCCCGAATGCCGCAAGCACGTTGCCATAGGAGAGAAGGCCGGCAGGAGTGGCAGTTCCGGTGCTCGTGCTCCAGATTACGCCTTGCGAGCCTACGTTGTTTATGTTTGTGAGCAGGAGTATCGTGTCTGCTGCAGTTCCGAGTGCAAGAGAGCCACCCCCGCCTATTGCAGCGGTAACGACGGTGTTGCTGGTGCCCAGCGCTGTGGCTGACCACACTGTCCCGTTATTCTGGTATACTGAATAGACGTTGCCATCTGCAAATGCAATCAGCTCGCCATCATAGGCTATCATCGGTGCGCTTGGAGTGGCAGCAGCAAAGGCGCTGTCCGTCCAGATCGCGCTCCCATTAAATGCGCTTACCGCAGACATGCCCTGCGAATTCCAGTATATCACCTTCCCGTCAACAAGGACAGGCAAGGTTTCGACATTGGCGCCTGTATCGACGGACCATGCCTGGTATCCTGTCGCGTTAAATGCGTAAAGCGTGTTCCCTGAAGCGAAGTATATGTTACCATAGTCCGCAGCAATTCCCATGGTTATCGGAGCATTTACCGTGATGGTGTTGGATACAAAAGACGTAAGAGGGCCGCTGGGCTGGCTGCCAGTCCTCGAAGCCCTGCCCTGATATTGGGTCCATGCCTGGTCTGCGCTGCCCTGCTGCCCGATTATGGCGGAGATGATTCCGGTGCTGTTTGCAAGGGACGATACATTGGTGGAGAAAAGCAGGCTGAGCGTCGACTGCGCCTCTGCCGACTTTATTACGTAGGCTGTTTCAGGGTAAAACTGGAAGTAGAGCAGCACGGAGATCGCAGCCGCGGCTATAACGAGCGCGAGGAGCGCATCCAGTGTAAATGCTATTGCCTTCATGCTATGTCACGCCGAATGAGGTATTTGTCCATACGATAACCTGCATGTATGCCTGGCTGCCTCCGATGTCTACAGGCACTGTGGAGACCTGCTCTGATACCGCGTTCTTCAGCTCCGGGCTCCTGCCGATGCGGAGGTCAATTGCGCCGCCCCTGATCGTGATGTAATAGTCAAAGCCTACGCCGAGCTCCGGCTTTGTCGCCTGGTAATCATAATTCGACATCGCCATCAGCGTCATCACCTTCTGCGTTGAGAGGGTGCCCTGCCCCTCCCCTCCGAGTCCTATGCTTATGTTGTTCCATGTAGCGGTATTTCCCGTGCTGATGAGGTTGTTCCAGTTCGGCGGCGTCCCCTGGCTGAGGAGCCTGGCCTGCAGCCCCTGCAGCTGCGCCTGCATGCCCTCGACGCCGTAACCGCTTGCAAGGGCGAACTGGTTGCTGATGTTGTACCATACGAACGTTACTAACACAATGGCTATCCCGAATATGACCATCGCAAAGATGGCATCCATTGACCAGAACTGGCACTTCATGGCAACCAACTCATAGAGAGATATGCGGAAGAGGCTGGCGGAACTTGGCTGTGGTAAAGCTGGAAGGCCTGGAACCGGTCCAGCGCGGTGCCGTATATCTGGACGTCGGCGATGGAGCCGTTGAGGTACGTTGATGCTCCGCCGTTGGAGCAGTATACACAGAAACCTATCGCCCCGGATGCTGCGCCTGGCGGGCTCCCGGTGAGCGCCATTGTATTTGAGACCATCCCATTTATGTAAACTGTCTCAGCACTGCCGTTATATGTGCCTGTGACAAAGGTCCATGCCTGAAGCGGAAGCGCCGAGGCGCTGCACACCCCGGTTCCGATCGCATTGACAGAGAAGCAGGCAAGGCCGTTATCGACAAGGAGGTTGGTGCCCTCCTCGGAGACTATCCCGCCGATGCCTAACGTGTTGAAAGGGTAGACCCATGCGGAGAAGGTCTGCGCATTCGAGGCCGCCATGGTCGGCAGCAGGATGTTGCCGCTCTCTCCATTGAAGTTGATCCCGTATATGCCTCCAAGCGCATGGGAAAGCGATGCAGTCACCGCATTCTGTGCCGTGAACGCCACGTTTGACGGGACAGCATTAGCCTGATACAGGCTGTAGTCTCCGTAATCGCCGTCGAGCGGGAACCATCCGGTGAGATTGTCTTGCTGCAGCGGGAAACCTGCCTCTCCGCCTGAATACAGCGCGCCGATGCTCTTCTGCCCGAGAGCCGTCGAGTAGATCTGAAGGTTGCTTATGTTCCCGCCAAAGCTGCCGCTCCCTATAATCCCGTTTGCATCGATTCCATAGTTTATAGGACTGCTGGAGCTGCATGCACCGCCAGCCTCCTTCGCCCCGTCGATGTATAGAGCTATGCCTGAGGTGTTGTATACCCCTGCAATGAAGTGGACTCTGCCGTCGATGATGTTGGCCGCGCCTGACGCCGAGCAGCTGCCAGGCGTTCCGTATTGCCCCACTGTAAACGCCACATTTCCTGGCGGCTCAAGATAGAGCGAGTAGCCGGTGTTGCTGCCTGGCGTATAGCCCGGCACGCCTTCAAGCATCAGCGAGGCAGCGGAAGACGGTGGCGCGCTCGCGTTTTCCCACATCGATACTGTCAATGCGGACTCGGGCTGAAGCGACAGCGTATTGCCTAGAAAAATCAGGGAGTTGGCGCCGTTGAAGTGCGCCGAACTTATCGGCACGGTCGTTGAGTTGGTTCCTGCCGTAAGATTTGATGAGCTTATGTACGTATTAATCTCGGTTCCGTTGTTTACGTTGCCTGAGTAGTCGATGCTGTCGCCGTTGAGCGGCCACCATGCAATAGGTTCTGATGGCCCTACAGGCGGCGATCCTATCCCGTCCACATACAATCTGTGAATGTCGCCTGCAGTAAGCTGGACACCGTAGAGCTGGACGTTGGCGATGGATCCGTTAAAGTACACAGAGCCTGTACCGGCCGCCTGGCACCTTCCCCTACCAATCAGTATTGCGCTGTCGGCAGGCGAGGGAACCGAGGGGAGCGCAAAGGGCTGGCTTGAGAGGGAGCCCCACGATATCCCGTTCCATACGTATCCCTCCGGCAGGTTTCCGTCGATGCCTAGGTATACGGTGTTTCCGCCTTCCCACGATGCGACAATGTTGTGCCAGCCGTTGTCCGCGAGGTCGTAGTTCGGTATGTAGACATTGCTGCTCCCTATGCTGAAGTATAGCCCGGGCGTGTTGATCGCCGGGCTTCCGCCTACGCCGCCGGCCTGCGTGAGCGCAAGCTGGTATGCTGAACCGGTTCCGCACGTCCCGCCGTCAAGGAAGACCTGCTGCGACGCATCGCCGGTCTTCAGCCAGAGAGAGACGCTCTGCTTTGCCTGGAGCGCAGGCCCTGTAATCAGGCTGTTCTGGCCATTGAATGAGCCTGCCTGGTAATTGAGCCCTTGCAGCGTGAAGAGGCCGTATGGCGAAGGCGTTGCAAGCGAGCCAGACGCCCTGCTCTGGTATGAAGGCGCATATCCCGATGCAAAGAAGTCTCCGTTGGCTGCCTGCGCCTGCACGTTGCTGATGTTGAGCATCTCAGCCAGAGGACCATAGAGCAAGCCCATGCCTCCTGTTTGGAAGGGGCTCAGGGAAAAGGCGCTTGGATAGACAAGCCACGGAATGCCCCCAGGTATGGCCCCTCCGGATGGGAAGGTATTAGTCACAAGGCCGGCATAGTTGTTCGAGCATCCTGCACTGTCCAGCGAACTTGCATCGCCAGGAACCACAAGTATGACGGACTTGTTGAGCGGTGCGGTGGCCAGCGCCGGAGGCACGTACTGCAGGTAGTTTCCTGTTCCTGTGCATGTAGGGTCGGATCCCCGGATGACTACAAAGGTTCCGTATGCAAAGCCGACTGCGTTTGCATACTCGGCCCTGCTGCCAATAGGTGAGGGCACCCCTTGCCTTTTTATGTCAAGGTATCTCAGGCTGCCGCGCTGCGCATCGTAGAGGTCAGGGGTGCCGTTGAGCGGAACAGTTACGTTTATCGGTATGTGATAATCATATAAGCTGCCTGATGCGTTTATCGCGACGTTGTCTACCAGGCTTATGGAGAGGTTATACGGGCTGCCCTGCGTTATCATGAGCCCTGACTGGTTTATGCTGACTACGCTGTAACTCGCGTTTATCGAATTCATGAGCATCGCATTGTAACTGGCAAGGGTAAGGTCCTGCATGCTGTTCGCAACGAAGTTGCCTGCAGGGGTTCCAGCAGTGGCTCCGGAAAGCGTTCCTGTCGTAATGAGGCCGGCGAGCGAGGCGCTAGCATTGGTTATGAAGTTGCCGTTCCTAAGGTCAGGCGAGGCCTCATAGACTGCAAGCGTCTGGATCGCCTGC
>JAJZYR010000016.1 GCA_021797995.1 Microcaldota archaeon | reverse complement strand
GAGATCCTGCCTCTTTGCACCCGGAAACGGATGCGAAAGCGGGACCGTCGAAGCGAGAACATACCTTTGGATCGGGAAGTCTTGGTCCGATGGGAAGCCCCGGGCTTTAGCCCGGGGAGGATGTCACTAGCTACATAGATTTTACGCAACGCCTCCTCTAAGGATAGGGTTAAATAGTTTTCATTCAATCAAGAACTGAAAAGGCGATAATATGGGGCTATTCGGATTATTCGGGAAGAAGGACGTCAAGGAAGAGCTCGGGAAGGCAATGCCCTTCGCCATAACCAGCGGGTTTACGCCGTTCCACCTGCGCGCCAACACGCGCAGCACATCCACGCTCTCAATCAAGCTAAAGAACCTGACAGGAGAGCCTGTCATGGCCTCTGTGGTCATCGAGGTTCCGGACAAGCTGAGCATGGACGAGACGGGGTTTGCAAGGCAGAAGGAGGTAAGGCTCGGAATGCTCGCCCCTAACGACGAGAAAGGCCTGGGAGTAGACATCTACGGGAACACCTCCACCGACAGCGGTGAATACACAATAGGCATAAATGCCTTCGTGCACTACAGGGACTATGCGCACGTGCTCAACGGCGCAAAGAAGCGTGTGCTGCTCCGGGTCGTGTAGGGGAGAATAAGCGGCCCTGCCGGAAGGCATCAACGGCGTACAAAGAGTGCTTCACGTTAAGCTGTGCTTGCATTACTACTGCCTCTGCGTCGCTGCGGCAGGGGCTGGCGGATTCGCCGGGACAGGCTGCGCCTGCTGGGACAGCAATGCCACTACCACAGAGAGCGAGGATGCAAGGTCCTTTCCCTTCTTCGTCAGGAAGACCCTCTTTGTCCTTCCGTGTCTTTCCACGCCTGCTATCCCCTCCTTCTCGCACCTGCTTATGAACCTGCTGGTGTGCACGTATGTAACGCCAGCGGCAGCGGCCAGGCCGTCCAGGTGCCATTCCTTCGTATCATCAGATAGGGCAAGGAGTAGCTTTAGCTGCTTCTCCTTGAAGATGAGCCTGCCTATGGAATCTGCCATTTATACCACTGCACAGCACCTTATATGGAACTGCGTTTATAAAAGGCTTACCGGGGCACATCTTCTACGACATAAAAGCGGCTGTTAGGGCCTTGGCGAGGCGACGAAATGCAAATGCCGCGTCCCTAAATGACCCAAGGCCCATGCTAAGGTATATAAATCTCAACTATTCATTGTCTACAGGACGATCAGGCTAGCAAATAGGTGAAAGATATGGTAAAATACGTGATTGCCGAACAGCTCGTAGGCAAGGAGGTAGTGACTGCTGATGGATTCGACTTGGGAAAGTTCGTGGATGCCGAGATGAATGAGGCGAACGGGAAGCTCAGCGCCCTGGTGGTCGAGCCGAATGTGGACAGCGAGTATGTCAACAAGCTCAGCATAAAGGACGGAAAGCTGAAGATCTCATACTCCAATGTCACTGCCGTCAACGACTATATAGTAGTGGACAAGAAGGGTCTCTGATAAGCAAGGTGATCTTGTTATAATTGCCGGCGGCGACGAGGCAGGCCGCGGCGCCGTCCTTGGTCCCCTCGTTGTAAGTGTGGTAGCAATACAAAAAGGGCGCGAAGGCAGGCTTTCCAGGATAGGCGTCAGGGATTCAAAGCTCCTCACGCCGAAGAAGCGCGAATACCTGTACGATGAGATATGCTCCCTCTCCGAGGAGGTAAAGGTCTACGGGATCAGCGAGGCGGAGATAAACAAGGCGATGGCTGCCGGAGTCTCGCTCAACGAACTCGAGGCGCTGCACTTCGCCAGGCTCATAGATGCATCAAGCGTGACCCCAGAGAAGCTCTTCCTTGACTCACCTGATGTGGTACCGGAGAGGTTCGGAATCAGGGTAAGCCTCTTCTCAAAGAGGCATCTCGTGGTCATAGGCCCGAAATCAAAGAGGCATGCTGCCGAACGGACGGGGAATCCGATAAAGGTGATATCTGAGCACAAGGCCGATATAAGATATCCCGCGGTTTCGTGTGCAAGCATAATCGCAAAGGTGACAAGGGATCGCGCGCTCGCGGCGCTCCAGGAGCAATTGGGTATGGATATAGGCTCGGGGTACCCTTCGGACAGGTATACGATAAACGCAATCAAGGCGAACCTGCATAGCAGGCTCCTCGGGCCCTACATGCGCGAGAGATGGAAGACGCTCAAGAACATCAGGCAGAGCAGGATAGAGGACTTCTTCAGGTAAGTCTGCTGCTTCATGCACGGGGTAGCGGAGAGCCCCTGTGCTTATCCGTGGCAGGGTGCCGCCGTGCAAATTCGCCGGCAAGAATCCCAAGCCCTTTCCTCAATTTACCATCAGGCACGGTCAGCGCTATCCTGAAATGCCCTCTATAGTCTCCAAAAGCCGTTCCGGGCACCACTCCGACGCCCTTGTCTACCAAACCCATCGCGAGCTTTTCCGAGTCTCCGTTGCAGTATGGAAACAGGTAAAACGGCGCGTCAGGCCTGTATATGGCAAGTTCCGTTGCGCCAAGAGTCCTGACCGCCTCTTCGGCGCGTTTTTTGTATATCCTCCTCATCGATGCCGCAATCTCGGACCTCAGGTCAAGGGCCTCCGATGCGGCATACTGCACGAATAGCGGCACGTTGGTCGTGGTAATCTGCACGAGCTTCATTGCATGTCTAACGGTCTCCTCGCTGGCAATCATATATCCTATGCGCCAGCCTGTCATGGCAAACGTCTTGGAGAAGCTCTTGACGCATATGTTTCCTACGCCAGAATCGGCCATGCATCCGACCTCCTTAAATGAGATGTCTGCATAGCTCTCATCGGAGATTATCGGTATCCTCCTCCTTTCGGCAATCCCGATTATCTCCGTAAGTGCCTTCTCATCCATTACGGTGCTTGTGGGATTGTTTGGATTGCACAGTATTATGGCCCTGGTCCTACCGTCTATCGCCTCTTCCACCGCCTCCGGATGCACCTTCCAGCGGTCCTTGATGCCGGTGTTCACGAGCTTCACGCGTGCACCGAGCCTCTCGGCGATGAGGGTATACGCGTTCCAGTGCGGGGATGGGATCACTACGTTATCACCGTGCCCCAGAAGCTTATCCATCGCCGCAAAGATGGAAAACTTAGATCCTGGGGAGATCATGACGTTTTCCGGCCTGGTTCCGTGCTCATCGGCGATCTTCCTGCGCAGGAACATCTCGCCAGCGGCAGATCCGTACTTGGTAAAGCCCTTCCGCATGGCCCTGATGCACGCCTTGATGATCCTTTCATCTGTCATCTGATCCGGGTCCCCGACGTTGAACTCTATCACATCCCTGCCCTGCTGTTCCAGCCTGTGGATCTTCTCGTATATGTCGTATAACGTTACCATGCCCTTTCCCTTAATCCTTTCTTCATTGAAGTACCCTCATCCAACAGCCGAGGCGCGCGGATTTCCGGAGCAGCCATGATCTGTCTCAGTGGTGCCATTGGCTAAGTTCCTCCCCCCAATGGCCGCCGCGCTGCCTGCGCGATACCTACATGCGGCTTTCATGGCAGCCATGCTTATTACACCCCTCATGTTTATACGCGTTGAGGCGGGTTTATATCCTGCCCGTGCCGGCGCGGTTTTACGTCCACATAGGGACCAGATCTTTATGCCGCTATGCGCGCACCTGGCTGCCGCCATATAACTTATAATAGTGCACATTCGATTATATGCGATAAGCGTGGCCCATATGCGTTCTATAGCGTTCTACGGCGAGGCCGGTGCATATACCGAGCAGGCAGCGATGCAGGTGTTCGGAACCAGGGCCAAATACCTGCCTAGAACGTACATCTCCGAGGTCTTCAGCGCAGTTGAGGGAGGAGTGGATTGCGGGGTAGTGCCAATAGAGAACTCTATAGAAGGGGCCGTTACGCAGACGTACGATCAGTTTGTCGGTGCCAGGCTATACGTGACCGGCGAGATAATCCTCAGGATAAACCACTGCCTTATAGCCCTGCCTGGGGTAAAGATAGGTTCGGTAAGGAAAGTGTATTCGCATCCCCAGGCGCTCGGTCAATGCAGGAAGTACCTCGAGAAGCTTAAGGTCGAGGCCGTGCCGTTCTATGACACTGCAGGAAGCGTCAGGATGCTGAAAGAGGAGGGGCTGAGGGATTCAGCAGCAATAGCCAGCGCGAAGGCAGCCGAGATATACGGCATGAACATAATCGCGCGGAACATAGCGCAGAACAAGCACAATTACACCCGTTTCTTCATAGTGTCGAGGAAGCCGGCCATGAAAAGGGGCAACAAGACCTCAATAATCTTTACCATCAAGAATTATCCAGGCGCGCTCTATCATGCGCTCAATGCCTTCGCAGAGAGTAAGATCGACCTCACATACATACAATCAAGGCCGGTCCAGGGGCAGCCATGGAAGTACAATTTCTATGCCGACTTCAGGGGCGACCGTGGCGATGAGGGCGTGCAGAAGGCGCTCATGCTTCTGAGGAAGTCTACGAAATACATAAGGGTTCTAGGCTCGTACAGGAAGGCAAAGCAATAGCTGATCTTATGAAGATTGCAATCATAGGCGGATACGGGCAGATGGGCGCCTGGTTTGCGGAATTCTTTAAGAGCAGGGGGGATACGGTGACGATCTCCGGAAGAGACTATACGAAGTGCCTCAAAGCGGCGAGAAAGATCGGAGTAAGGGCGGCGAAGACAAATGCAGATGCGGTCATAGGCGCCGACCTGATAGTCATATCGGTGCTGATAGGCAACTTCAAGAAGGTCGTAAGGGAACTGGCACCAAGCATAAGGGAAGGCCAAAAAGTGATAGATCTCACGTCTCTCAAGGTTCTGCCGGTGAGGATAATGCACAGGTACCTGGGAGGGGCAACCGTGCTCGGGACGCATCCGATGTTCGGGCCAAGCGCCAAGGCCAAGGGCCAGAACTTCGTGCTTACCCCTACAAATCCCGCAGAGAGAAGGTTTGCAGGAACTCTTGGAAAGATGCTAAGGGGGAATGGATTCAAAGTAAGGATAATGTCTCCGGCGAAGCATGACAGAATGATAGGGGCAGTCCTCTCACTGACGCATTTTGTAGGGCTTGTCACTGCAGATACATGGAAGGAACTCCGAATAGAAAGGTATATGGACACGAGCAGTACGAGCTTCAGGTTCCTGCTGCAGTTTGCAAAGAGCGTGGCGGATTCCAACTCGGAGCTCTATGCGTACCTTCAGATGGATGTTCCCCGTGCCGCAGAGGCAGAATCCGTATTCGTCAGAAGGTCTAAGATATGGGCCGGAATGGTCAGGCGCAGGCAGCGCAGGGGTTTCAGGCGCAGGATGGAAGAGCTCAGTGCATATCTGAATGCGCTTGAGGCGTAAAGGCTATCCCGCCATCGAAGCTCCGCGGCGAAAGTGCGCAACGTTTAAATATGCCAGCGGCGGTTTTCCTTACTCTAGTTCCTGCTTTCAGGCACGCATGGTTTAAATAACTTGCCTTCACCTATATACCAGCCGTAGTGTCCCTATCGATGTCATAACACAATAGGTTGTATGCTGCACAATTCGGCTGTCGTGGGTGCTGGTGTGGTGGAAAATGAGGGAAAGGTCGAGATTCTTGAGCAAAAGGAGCAGATGGAGCCGCCATTCAAGGAGGGGCTGATCACGCTTCCAGAAGAGACACTGGATTTCTTCGGGGGCGATGAGATACGCGCCCGCGTCTTTTACGAGAAATATGCGCTTAAGGACGATTCCGGAAGGATTGTGGAGAAAGTCCCATCGGAGATGTGGACAAGGGTGGCAAGGGAGATAGCAAGTGTTGAAGACCCCGCAAAGAGGGCCGAATGGGAGGAAAAATTCAAATGGCTCCTGCAGGATTTCAGGTTCCTTCCTGGGGGGAGGATCATGTTCGGTGCCGGGCAAGGAAGGAAATCGACCCTGCTAAATTGCTACGTGATCTCAATAAAGGAAGATTCGATAGAGGCGATATTCGACTGGTGCAAGGAGGCCGCGAGAACGTACAGTTACGGCGGCGGCGTTGGTACAGACATCTCCATACTCCGCCCCAAGGGTTCGCCGGTGAATAACTCGGCAGTGCATTCCACCGGCTCGACGTCGTTCATGAACATCTTCAGCGAGACAACGCATACGATAGGGCAGTCGGGCAGGCGAGGTGCACTCATGATAACGATAAGCGTCGATCATCCGGACATCATAAACTTCATAAATGTCAAGAAGGACCTGCAGTCGGTAAGGTACGCCAACATAAGCGTAAGGATAACCGACGAGTTCATGGAGGCCGTGGAAAAAGACACCGACTTCACGCTCAGATACAATAACAAGGTAATAGGCGAGTATGACAGGAAGGTAAGGGCCAGGGACGTATGGAACCTGCTCGTCCAGTCGGCAAGGGACTGGGCGGAGCCGGGGCTTATCTTCTGGGACCAGATGAAGAGGTACTCCCCAAGCGAATACAACGGAATGGAGGTCGTGGGTACAAATCCCTGCTCCGAGCAGCCCCTGCAGAATTACGGCGCATGCGACCTCGGCAACATAAATCTGTCTACTTTCGTAGTTGGCGCCTTTACAGAGAAGGCAGCACTGGATTGGAGTGCGCTGGAGAAGACCGTAAGGTACGCTGTGAGATTCCTCGATGATGTGCTTGACTACAACGACGGCAAGCACCCGCTGAAGCAGCAAGCGGAGGCTGCAAGGAGCAGCAGGAGGATAGGCGTCGGGGTTACGGGCTTTGGAGATATGCTCACAGAGCTCATGATAAAGTATGACAGCGACAAGGCGCTCGCATTTACTGACGACCTGTTCAACAAGATAAAGCACATAGCCTACGACGAGAGCATAGAGATTGCAAGGGAGAAGGGCTCGTTCCCCCTCTTTGACAGAGAAAAGCACCTCTCGATGCCGTTCATAAAGACACTCGCCCCCGAGACGCAGCAGAAGATAAGGGCCCATGGGCTCAGAAATGTGGCAATATTGACCGTGCCGCCTGTGGGCAGCGGTTCTGTCCTTGCAGGCACATCAAGCGGGATAGAGCCTATCTTCGCATTCAGCTATACAAGAAGGTCAGAGTCCCTGAGCCAAAGCATGTTCAAGGTATACCATCCCCTTGCGCTCGACTACATGAAGATAGCTGACCTCAAGGACGATTCGCAGCTCCCTGACTTCTTCATACCGGCGCACAAGATAAAGGCGGAGTTCAGGGTAAAGATGCAGGGCGTGATACAGAGGCATGTAGACAGCGCAATCTCATCTACGGTAAATCTTCCAAGGGAGACTACGGCCGAGCAGGTAGGGCAGATATACATGCAGGCATGGAAATCGGGGTGCAAGGGAATAACAGTATACAGGGAAGGCTCAAGGCAGGGCATCCTAATTACCGATGAGGCCCAGAAGCAGCAGGAGGGGCAGGCGGCGCAGGCGGCACAGAAGGCGCCAAGTGAGTGGAAGAGGCCCCGGATGCTTGTAGGAAAGACCATAAAGCTCAGGCTTCCGCAGGGGTCCCTTTATATAACCACGAACCTCGACGAGGAGAACAAGCCAAGGGAGGTATTCGTCACCATGGGCCGCGCAGGCAGCCAGGAGAAGAGCTACTGCGATGCCCTTGGGCGCATGATAAGCAAATACCTCCAGTTCGGCGGCGATGCTGCGGATGTCATAAGCAGCATCAAGGGGATAAAGGCTAACGATTCCATAACCTGGGATCACGGGCTGAAGCTGTACAGCATACCCGATGCGATAGCAAAGGCCCTGGAGATAGTCACCGGCGCGGTGACGCCGCTGTACACCACAGGCCTGGCAAAGGGGCCGGCCCCTGCTGAGGGAGCAATGAGCGTCGGACAGCAGATGCCGATAGCAGAGGCTACGGCTGCAAGCCCCGGAAGCCCAAAGGTAGAGATATGCGTCTCGTGCGGCGAGAACAGCGTTGTCCACGAGAACGGATGCTATGTGTGCAAGATGTGCGGATACACGAAGTGCGACTGATTCCGGAGTGCAATGCAGGGGCCGGTCCGCCCCGGCCAGCACTGCGACTAAAAGCGTGATACACGGATGAAATGCCCATATTGCAAGTCAAGCAAGACGGAAGTTGTCGATTCGCGTGACACGGTTAATAGCGACAGCATACGCAGAAGGCGCGAATGCGCCGCGTGCGGGAAGAGGTTCACAACATACGAGCGGGTCGACCTTGCAGACATAACTGTCATAAAGAAGGATCGGACGCGCGAGCCCTTCGACAAGGCAAAGATACTGAGCGGTATAATGAATGCATGCGAGAAGCGCCCGATAAGCAGGGAGCAGATGGAAGCCATAGTGGAGAAGATAGACGGAAAGATCAGGGCAAGCGGGATACGCGAGATAGAGAGCAGGAAGATTGGCGACCTTGCGGTCAAAGAGCTCTTCAGGCTCGATCCGGTTGCGTACATAAGGTTCGCGAGCGTTTACAACAGCTTTGACTCGCCTGAGGAGTTCAGGAAGGCGGTCTTCCTGTTCAGGAAAAGGAGTTCAGGGAAGACGGCCAGGTAATCAGGAAATCTTTACAACAATGCTTCCATAGAGCGTATGCTTGAGCCCTGAATACTGCTGGGTGTAATTGAGGATCAGATAGCCTGAATAGTCCTGGCCTGCCGCGCCTGAGAACCGCGCCCCGTTATCATAGCACGGCGTTGAGAAGGTATAAGTCTCCCCTATAAGCACCGTTACCCCGTTGGAAGGCAGTTCATTCATGACAAGGGCCGAGATGGTCCTGTTGGAGTTGCAGCCATATGCCGTTATAACGACCGGCGTCTGCGTTGACTGCACAACCTTTACTGTGAGAATCCCGTTCTGCGAGAGGAAGATGCCTGCGCAGCTAAAGCCTGCCTGAAGGATGCACTGGGATGCGGGGGCCGGAGAGAAGATATGGAGCTCGTAAAGCACCGCCGCTGCAACCGCAATTATCAGGATAGCCCATCCATACGTCATCAGATACTCCATTGCGCTCTGGAGCCGTATCCTCCCCGGAAGCATAAGCGGCCGCATAGCTAGTAGATAAAAAAGAGGGTTTATAAGCTCGCCCCCTGGCCGCCTGAACGGCCTCCAACGCTATTCAGTGACCACGATGCACGAGTCCTTCTCCACTATCATCTCCTTCTCCGCCTGTGCAACAATCCCCTTGCTCCTCTCAACCAGCACCGGAAACGACTCAATCGCCCCGGCATACGAAAGCTCTGCTATCGCCCTTCTGACCCTGAAGTCGTCGCCATGCCCGAGCTCCTTCTGGATCCATCTCGCGGCGAACGGGAAGGTGAGGTAGTGCTTGTCTATGAACATGCCTATCTCCCGCGCCTCGCCCGACCTTACCTGCGGGAACCCCCTCTTCTGGAATATCTCCACCGTTTCGCCGTCGGCCACAAGGCCGATCCCATCGGTCATGAAAGGCTCTACAGCCACAATCTGCCCCTCCTCGAGCTCCGTATCGTCTCCGTTGTCGAAATTGGGTATGAATACCCCTGCATGGAGATCGTGCCTCTCGACACCATGGCCTCCCAGGTTCTTTATAGGCCTGAATCCATGCTTGGTGGCGATACTCTCTATCTCGCGCCCTATCTCGCATACCTTCCGTCCCGCCCTGACCATGCTTATCGCGCCTGCAAGGGCCTCCTCGCATGCCTTGATCATCTTCTCATGCCTGCCCGAGAGGTCGACCGTGACAGCGCAGTCGCCAAGGTACTCCTCTTTCCTCGCGCCAACGTCGAGCTTTACCACCGCGTCGGCCGCAAGCACCGACTCGTCACCTAGCGGGGAGGTATAATGTGCTGCATTCTCGTTTACGGACACGTTTACCGGGAATGCCATCTTAAATCCCTTGCTTGCTATGTAACTTTCCACCCCTTCGGCAATGTCAAGGAGCCTCGCGCCCGGCTTTACAAGGCCCTTGCCGTACATCAGGGCCTCGTATGACGCCCTGCCAACCTCCTTTATCGCGTTATAATCGTATTTCTCATCGTCTTCCATGCTATTTACCCCTGTTTCCTTCAGCGATCTCCCTTGCCACTTTCTCAAGCTCCGCGGCCTCCCTCCTGGGACCGAGGCGAGTCGATATATAGCCAGGATACGCCTCGAAGTATTCCCTCTCTGCGGCCCAGGTCTCGACAAACTTTCCACCGAGCCCATATATCGGGTACAGCTTGAGGTGTGCATGATTCACTCCGAGGCCCTCCATGACCAGCGCAACCCGTTTTACCTTCAATCCCTTCTCGAGTATCCTTGCGACCTCCTTTGCCGCTGCCATGTACTCTCGATAGAGCCTGCCTTCAATGTCGAACACATAAGAGTCGTAATGGTCCTTCGTGAGCACAAGAGTCATGCCTTTTACGTTAGGGTTTCCGTCCAGGATCGCCAGGAACTTCTTATCCTCCCATATCCTGGCCGATTCCCTCTTCCCGGACACTATTTCGCAGAATATGCAGTCCTTCATCTATAACACAACGGGTTTACAACAGGGCTTCAGAGCCTTTTCTGGGAGCCTCCCTGTGCGAGCTCCCCTCCTGTATATCCTAGCTCCTTAAGTATCTTTAAGGTTGCCGGAAGCACCTGGTGCTTTATGTAATAGTCCGCGTCGTAATCCGTGGCAAATTCCTCAAGCACCGCCTTCTCCGATATAGTGCTACCGCTCTTCGTTATTATATAACCTATTGTCGCGCCCTCGATCTGGTCCTTCCTTTTCTGGCCTGATGCCACCGCCTTCTGTGCCGCCGCGAGCTCTGGGGATTTCGCATCATAGCTGTCCATGCTCTTCCTCAGCTGCGTGTACACCGTAAGGTCCTTGAGCTGCACCCTCCCCTCCCTGAGGTCCTCAACAACCCCCTTGACGATCGCAACGGCCTTCTCCTTGCTGCCTTCCTTGAGGACGGCCTCAAGCACCCTCCTCTGCGTTTCCCTTGCTATGCTCGACCAGTCCCTCCTCACAAGTTCAAATCCCTTGATCTTTACCCTGCCGGATTCGGACAGCAGTGCGTACTTCTTCTTCGCCCCGGCTCCGCCGCTCTCCCCTCCCCTCTTGCCTACGAAGACCCCCCTTACATAGAAATCCTCGAGCTCCAGTTCCATGGACTCCGGAAGGGATCCGTTGACCGATCTCAGGAAAGCCACGGCATCCTCCTTCTTCCTGTCTCCGAGCACTATGAACAGCGAGTCCGTGTCGGAATAAATGACCCTGAAACCCGCCTTCTCCGCCTCTTCTATGGCCCTTGTTATGTAAAATCTCCCGAATGCCGTGACGCTCCCCGCGCACTCCCTTGCATACCACCTTGATCTTGCATATCCAAGATACCCATAAAATGAATTTGCAAGGATCTTAAGCGCCTGGGATCTCGCGGCAAGCGTCTTGTTATCAGGATTTATCTTATAAGCCTTCTTCACCTCGCTCCTCTCCGCCACGAGCATCTTCAGTGCCATAGGCACGATTCCGGCAGGCGATTTCCTGAACCTCGTCCCGTCAGGCGACTCGTAGAATTCTGTGCAGTCCCTGCACACCGTTGACGGGTCTATGTTGTGCGCTATTATTATTGACGGATACAGCCCCCTGAAATCGAAAACGGCAATGTTCTCGTATATCCCGGCTTCAGGGGTCTTCACGTACGCCCCCTCTATCGGGTTTGCAAGGCGGTTCTGTATCTCGCCCTCGCCCGGCTTGTTCTGTATCAGCTCGTTGTTCATCTTCGCATACCTCATCAGGAGATACTCGACAAGCTGGCCCGTGGTTGAGACCGCAGTTTCGCCTAAGGTATACCCGGTTATCTTTGCCATCTCGATCTCAAGGGGCATGAAGAAATCATATAACCTCTCGAGCGCCACGGAGTCGCTCAGCGAGTAATCTGCAAGCTTCCCGAGCTCCTCCGGGCTTCCGTCCCACATCTGCCAGATGTTGCCCTTGTCAACCGTCGTCTTCGTCTCCCCGGTTATCGACCTGTAAACCTCCCCGAGCGTAAACCTGTTTATCCGAAGCAGCTTCTCCGAAGCGCCGACAATCGAGATAAACTTGGTGACATTGTATACGTCAACGTTAATCCTTCCCGGTATCCTTATCGCCTCCAGCAGCCCGTGGTGCTCCTGCTTTACCTCCTCTCCGTATCTTGTCAGGTCAAAGCCGGCATTCGTCCTAGCTGCCCTCTTGATCAGATAAGGCACGTCATAATTCGATGAGTTGTATCCTGCAATGACGTCTATGTCATTCTTCTGTACCGCCTGGACAAATGCCTCTATCATCTCCTTCTCCCCGGAAAATGACACGACAAAGTCTCTGTCAATCCTCTTTGTCGTAAGCACCTTCCTTTCACTGCCATTGGAATAGCTTATCATTATTGCGGGATCATGCTCCGCGTTGGGCAAGATCCCCCTCGGGTTGTACGTTTCTATGTCAAAGCAGATGTAATTGAGCCTGAATGGCTTTGCAGTTTTGCTGGAGATACTGTCTACAATCAGGTTCTTGCCCTCCTTGTGCGCCTTCACGCTTATCCCGAGGAGCGGCGAGAGCCCGTTGTCGATAAGGTACCTCTTCCAGAAGACGATGTCGTATTCGTATACGGCCCCGAACTCCCTGAGATAATCGCTCAGCCTTGGAATATGCCTGGTATTTAGCGCCTCAACCTTGAATACCCCTACCTCCTTTCCCCTGAGCCTCATCTCTGCCCTGTGGGCCGCATGGACCCCTATCTCTTCGCCGCCCTTATCGATAATCTTTATCCCTTCGATTGCCTTCTGCTCCGTATGCGCATTATTCGGAACCAGGTAGAAGTACGGATAGAAGGAGGGATCAAGGAGCGTGAAGATACCGCTGCCGCTTCTTACTGTAAGCCGTATGACGCTCCTGCTTCCGAGGTTTATATAGCCTATGTCTGTTATAACCCCCTCTAATTCAACGTCTTCCATGGCCCTCCATCCTTACAAATAGGCAATGCCTGTCGAGCCCCATCAAGGCGCAAGCATCACTGGTTCTCAGTGAGCTTTGCCCTAGAGAGTGGCAGCGGTGCAGCCAAGCCTATCGAGTAAGCCAGGAGCGTGCCCCTTGCCCCGCATTCGAAGTTCAGGAGGTTTATAACATCCTCAGCAAACTTGAGCGGCAGGGTCTTCTTCTCCTTCCATGTTGCCGTTATCTCTCCGCTATCCTTGCTGTTCTCCTTCGATATTATATTCCCCGTTATCTTTATCTGCCCAGCCTGCTTGCTGCCTGCCCCTGCCTCGTACACCGCTGTAAAGGTAAACCCTACGGAAACGTTGTCCTTCTCAACCTTTACATCCTCGAAGTTTATGTTAAACTTCATATTTGTAATCGCCTCTTTCGAGTCCCTGCTTGCCTCCACCTTACTTACGTCTAATCCTGTTATCATAGAATCACAATCAGTATTGCCGATTAACGTTTATAAAGGTATAGTAACCCAGGAGTGCCTTAATCCCAGAGGCTGCACCTTCCCTTTTTGTGGGAGGTTGTACCTCTGAAAAGAAAGCCCCGAGGGGGCAGGAGTTACAGAGGTTGCATCCATCTTTTTGTTCGAGGGGTGTAACCTTTGATACTTAAGCCCCGGGAGGGCCGCAGCATCAGAGATTGCCTTCCGTGTTTTTGCAACCATATCATTACCGAATACATATTTTATATAAAAAAATAAAAACCTATCGTTCAATCCTATGAACTTAGCTTTTTACGCTCTATTTGTTCTAGGATAAAACCATACTTCAGGTCTTTTTCTATATTCAGTACCCACATTGAATTTTATAAATAAACCAAAACGATAATGTAACTGGGTTATATATGCATTTAATTTTTCTTCATCTAACCTAGCTTCGGAACTCCTACTAGATGATTTTTTAGCTTCTATAACAAGCAAGTTCTTGTTGGTGCCTCTTTTATGTATGATTATGTCCGGAAATACCGTTTTAGCTTGGGTGTCGTCAGTAGTACTAGAAGAAATTGGAATATTAAGCACCTTTGGGATTATACCGCCTCTATTATATTCACAATCTACATCTAGTTTTGTAAAATTCTCTTGTAAATAAATTGCGAAGCGATGCGTTATTGATCTTTCATGAGCGTCTACTTTTAGAAGTTTCCATTCATTTTTCATAAATTTATCTATGGATTTGGTTACTCTCTCATTGATATCATCCGAAGTAAATTCATTAACATTTGTCATCTTATAGCCTCATTAAACTCCATATGTTATTTATTCACTAAAAGCATGCTCCCATACTCTTATCACATGCCAGCCTTGAGATTTAAGTATTGTGTCTACCGCCCTGTCACGCTCAGTGTTCCTTTTTAGTTTATTTCGCCAGAATGCTACATTGGTTTTCGGTCTATTGTAATGCTCTGGGCAACCATGCCAAAAGCAACCATCTATGAATATCACTACCTTTGCCCCCCTTGTTAGCAAAATCGGGCCTACCATATATGCCTTTAGGCTGATAGACAAAGCCGAACAATTTTAGCATGGTTCTGGCCTTAAGCTCAATTGCAGTATTTGAGCTTCTTATCCCTGACATGATATGGCTCCTTTGGGCTCTTGTCAATTTGTCTGCCATAGATAATGTTATTTATAGCTAATTTTTATATGTTATAATCAAAGATGATGCAGGGAAATAGATGGCGAAACAAGATGGATATACTGTAGTGGATTTATTTTGTGGAGCCGGAGGCATGAGTGAAGGTTTCAAAATGTCTGGCTACGAAATTCTGCTAGGGATAGAAGCAGACCATCATGCAGCGGAAACATACATTAAAAATAATCCTGACGCCGAATTGATAGTAAATGATATCAGAAATGTATCTAGTAGAGATATAAAAACTAGACTGAAAGACAGAAAAGTCGATGTGGTAATAGGTGGCCCTCCATGTCAGGGATTTAGTATGGCCAACACTCGAAGGAGGTCTGATGATCCTAGGAATGAACTATACCTCGAATTTGTAAGAATTGTTAAAATACTTAAACCTAAATTTTTTGTAATGGAGAATGTTCGTGGATTTCTGAATGTAAAAGTCAATAATAAAGCAATAACAAAAGTGATAAGTGACTTGTTGAAGAATTACGAAGTTGATGGTCGAGTTCTCGTATCATCGGATTATGGAGTTCCTCAAATTAGAAGAAGAGCCTTTATCATAGGAAGACTTGGCGGAGGAAAACCGCCATTCCCGAAACCCACACATTTCAAAAGTAATAACACCAAAGCAAACGAGTTACAAAAGGAATGGAAGACCGTAAAAAGTATATTATTGCCAAAAAGTAGAGTTAAAAAGAGCCTATTCTATTCGGAAAGACTTATAAAAGGTTTCAGAAGTAGGGAAAGAAAGAATAAGAAAAATGGCATTGGATTCAAATGGCAATTCCTGGACCCCCAAAAACCCTCATATACCCTACCAGCCAGATACTACAAGGATGGCGCTAACGCACTTGTCAAATATTCAAATAACAGTATCAGGCGACTTGATGTTCTAGAATGCGCTAAAATCCAGTCTTTCCCAAATGATTATATCTTTACCGGAAGCAAAGTACAGATATACAAGCAGATTGGAAATGCAGTACCGCCTTTGATGGCTAACGCCATAGCTAATAATCTAAAAGATGAAATAAAAACAAAATAGGTATGTGAATGGCAACGCAACAATATGTAGAACAACCAATGGATTCATCATATTTTAGAGTTGCTGGTAAACTTGCAAGTCTTCTTGGAGAGCAATCAGTATCAAATTCAAAAGTTGCACTTATAGAGCTAATCAAAAATTCTTATGATGCCGATGCGACAAGCGTTCTAATAAAATTTGAGAATATCCGTAGTGGCAGTGGAAAAATAACGATAACCGATAACGGCTCTGGGATGGACCATAACAAATTGACAAATGACTGGATGCGAATAGCCACTACAGACAAAGAAAGAAACCAATATACTCCAAAAAAGAGGAGAAAGATAGGTGAGAAGGGTATAGGAAGATTCGCTATCCAGAAACTTTCACTTAAGACTGAAATAGTATCAAGACCAGAAAAAAATGAAGAGGGGTATAGACTACAATTTGACTGGAAGAAATTTGAGGAAGGGAATACAGATATAGATAAGGTTCCTGTACCAAGCTACAAATTCCAAAAAGCGACTAATGATCATGGCTTGACTATTACTCTAGACCCACTCAAAGAGAAATGGAATGAAGACACCATAAAGGAGGTAGTTAGGGATATTTCACTAATAATACCACCTCAAACAAATGGAATGAAATTCAATGTAAAGGTACTGGCAGAAGAATTTCCAAAATACAGTGGCAAAATAAAGAGTTCTTTCTTTAAACAGGCCGATTACACGTTTTCAGGAAAACTCGAGAAAAATGGTAAAATAACCTACAGATTACGTTCTGCAAACGGCAAATCTTTAAAAGAAACAGATACTCTTAAGGAGTTTACGTGTGGGCCAATAGAATTCGATATCTTTTTCTTCTATCTGGGCAAGACAGACTACGCTCCTTGGCACAAGCAGGACAGAGACTATAAATCGATAAAAACTATGCTTGAAGAATTCAGTGGCGTTAAATTATACCGTGACAACTTCAGAGTAAAACCATTTGGTGATCCAGGCAATGACTGGTTAGGATTAAACCAGGACAGAGTTCAAAATCCGACTCTTTACCCATCTAATAATCAAATAATCGGATTCGTCAAAATTTCTAAAGAGCGAAATCCAAATCTAGTTGATACAACCACAAGAGAAGGAATGATGGGCAATGCAGCATATAAGGATTTGGTAAATTTCATTAAGAATTCGCTGAAATACTTTTCTATAAAAAGAGGTGAGCTTGAAGGAAAGCGAAGAGGCAGACCAAAAGGAAGCAAAAGCAAAGCCAGTAAAACTGCCATAAAAACTGCATTCGGCAAAAAGGCAGCGATAAACGACCTCATACCAGCAAGTGTAGCAGGTATGCTTCCGGCAGAATTACAAACAACAATATACGAAATAAATGGTTCTAACCAACACGGATTTTTTAACTCATGTGCAGTTATGATGAGGAAGGCGATAGAAACAGCAACCATACTAAAATTCAAGCAGGAGGGAAAGGAGGATACCATAAAAGTATCTGGCGAATACGTTGGTTTAGGTAAAAGGTTGGAATTAGCAAAACAAAATGGCTGGATTTCCACCTATAATTTCAAAAAGATAAGTGTTATAGAACTCTTTGGAGATAATGCTGCCCATAGCTATCGAATAAAAATAAGGGAAGATGATATTCCAGATATAGCAAAACCACTAAGACTAGCTTTGGAAGACATGCAATTAGATAAGAAAAAGAAAGCGGATAGCGGAAAATAGGCATATAATGTATTTGCTACTTAAAAGTTAGAAATTTCCAATCTTTGCCTAAATTAACTTTATCAAAGCTGTACTTCTCGCTGTCATTATATCTGCAACTTCCATCTTTGAAAACAACTATCCCGCTCCATATGGTATCCTTGCCTCTTCTTTGGTTTTCCTTTTTGATGTATTTGGCTAGTGCTTCTGCCTTGGGCCCAGCTTCCTCGGCTGTCCTACCTGATTTGGTATCAAATATCCCTATTTTCCCATCCTCTGTCATAACAATAAAGTCAGTATAAAATGCATGTTCGAGTCCATCGCCCTTCGGTACTGGGTCATCGCTGTATAATACTGCAAAGAACTTCGGCTCGCTTTCACCATTTTTGTACCACCATTTAACCTTATTTGCTGGGTCGTTAAGTATTTTTATGAAGTCATCTTCAGGTTTGCTCGGCGTCTTTGTATAAAATGGTTGTAAAATTGCCTTCTTATAGTCTACTTTGTTGTATTTGCTGTTATAGCTCATATCTTCTGGCACGTTCCAAATGCTCTTGATTAATTCCTTCTGTTCGCTTAGTGCACCTACTACCCTAGTTTTGTACTCCTCTTTGGCTAAATTTAGGTAATCCATTACGTGCTGATTATTCTCTTTACTAAGCACAATAATTTGAACTTTGTTCTCGTCATCTATTTTTAAATTGTCTTTAAAGAACTTGTAAAGTGCATTTTTGATTATCTCACTTGAACGCGTAGGAGCATACGGACTACATGCCTCTCTAACGAAAAGATCAAAGTAATACTGTAATTCAACCTCAGATATCTTGACAGATAGCTGACCGTCATGTTCAACTATTTGTGTTTTATCAAGTTTTCTTATTACACCATCAACCATCATTTCGTTCATTAGTTCCTTTGGTTTCAGCTTAATTTTAGGTGTTGCAAGTTCCTTTTTAGCAATGTCTATGAATATCTTTCTGAATTCCCCAGAGAGACGTGTTCTTTCTCTTTGTCTTTTGAGATAAATAGAGGGTAAATCCACATTTTTGTATATTTTTTCTTGCCTTTTCGATTCGTAAATTGTCAAATAATCCTTGGCCATGTCTTGTGCAATTTCTATTTCTGCAAGATTGGTAAAGACATAACCTTTGTTTAGTAAATCATTTCCATAGTGTTTAAGCTCTGGCATACGCATTATCCTACCAACTGTCTGTATTGAAAAAGTTATGCTCTTCCAATCCCTAAACAAGACAAGTATTCCGGCCCTAGGGCAATCCCAGCCCAACGCAGGAGCTTGTTTAAATATTAAAACTTCTATCTCACTATCTGGCTTTTCAATATTCTCAAGATTTATTTTATCCTCTTTATCAGAAAGCCATATTGCAAGTTTTCTGTTTTCAAAGGTTATATTAAATTTGCTTTTTAGGGAAGTGGGTGGTTTGGAGGGTGAAAGAAACCCTCGCCATTTATGGCGATTGGATGAATTGAACTCTCCAACGCAATAAAATAAACGTCTTTTCACCGGTAAAATATCAGTGGCAGCTGTGCCGCGGTCTTACGCGGCCGGACGCTGCCAGAGAATGACACACATGAATAGCGAGAGCTTCGAGTCGAACTCTGTACATGGCGTCGGACAACTTGTTTTCCACTTTGAGTGGTGCCCAAAGTACAGGTACAATATGTTGAGGCAGGAAAGGTTTAAGGACTTTCTGGCGAAGGTTCTGGAAGAGGAGTCAACGAAACTAAGGTGCAGGATCATTGAGATGGGAATAGAAAACGACCATGTGCACCTCGTCATCGTACTCAGACCATCAGTCGCAGTCAGTGATGCGTCCCACCAATTGAAGGGCAAGAGCGCATACGAACTGTTTCGGTTCGAACCGAAATTCCGGCTGCGATATCCGAACGGAGATTTTTGGTCTCCTGGAAAGTTCTACAGAAGTGTTGGTGATGTGGACTTGGAAACCGTCAGAGACTACGTCAGAAAGCAAGACCATCGGCAGAAGACCTTGCAGGGTAATT
>JAJZYR010000015.1 GCA_021797995.1 Microcaldota archaeon | reverse complement strand
AAGACCGGAGTTCGATTCTCCGCGGGCCCATTGGGACTTAGGGGTTATATATAAGTAGCTCGGCACCCCCTCTAACGGCCTTACCATGGGGAATGGCTAAGAAAGATGGAAATAGATTGTTATTCTGAATCGGGAAATTCTTTCCCTCCCTTCATAGTCATCTTAGTAGGCTTAGGATTATAACCGTAAGGAGGGCTACTATATAAATTCTCATTCCGATCATCAAATATCTCGCTCTCTTAGTTAGCACCATGCGTTCCAGTTTCTCTTTTTTTACAAAAGTTGCCTGATCCCCTATCTCCTTAATTATCTCCCTCTTTGTCATTGAAGCCATTTCCATATTTTGGTTCGCGTTCATATTTGACCACCTGTCGCTAACAATATCGCTAGGATAGTATTCATCAGAATTATTCCGACTATTATCGCCACAACGGCAATATTTGTAAACTTTCCATTGACATCTTTGCCCATCAGGCTTTTATCATTCACCAGCAGGTAAAGGAATATTAGTGCCGGCGGCATTAGAATCGTTGCCGCTATCTGCACTGTCAGGGTGAAAAAACCAAGGGGGGCATTTGGTATAAGCACTACGAGAGCAGACCCTATTATACTTATGAAGAAAATGGCGTAGAAGGGTTTCGCTTCTTTGAACTTTCTGTTTAAGCTGTGCGGTATATTCATTACTTCGCCATATGCCCATGCAGAAGACGCGGCTAATGCGAAAGCCGCTACGAAACCAGCTTCGAACAGTCCTATTGAAAACAGAATCCCGGCATACTGCCCCATAATTTTGGAGATCGTATTTGCAAAATCAAGATCCGTATAGGCCAGTGTGTTTGTACCGCTAGCATGCAATGTCATGGCAGTCAGTATAACGATCGCGACTGATACGATTCCCATTATAACTGCTCCGGTAAAAGTATCTAATTTTCCATATAACAAATTTTCCCTTGTGCTGCCCTTATCAACTACGGCAGATTGCTGATAGAAGAGCATCCATGGCGCGATAGTAGTTCCCAAGTTAGCAATTAGAAGGAACATGAATGTAGTGAAGGAACTGCCAAGAGGTATTCCTGAGAAAGAAAATGCCTTCGCTATCTCGGCTATAGTGGGATGCACCAGGAATACTAATGGAACGTATATAAGATTCAGTATCGCAAACGACAAAACTATTTTCTCTATGGTCAGATATCTTCTAATCGATAGTATGAGGAGAAGTACGCCGGCGCTTATCAGAACTCCGTAGACTAAAGGGACACCAATGAACAGCAGCCCGGCACCCATCCCTATGAACTCAGTGATCATGGTCAAAAAGTTCACTAGAATAAGGTCGCCCATTGAGAAGAGCCCCCATCCTTTTCCAAACCGGCTAAAGATCAGCTCAGCATGCCCACGATGTGTTACTGAACCCAACCTCACGGTCATCTCTTGTACTATGTACGCTACAAAAATCATCAGCAGCAAGAACGGTATGAAGACACTTATTCCATATGTCGCTCCTGTTACTGCATAGGTGATAACTCCTCCGGCATCGTTGTCGGCCAGCATCACAAGCATGCCTGGACCGATCAAAAGCAGAAGCAGGGCGATCTTATTTAAAAGCGATTTGTTTGATTTGAGGCGCTCGATCTCTCTCCGCTCCTTAACGCGCACGATATCTTCCTGTGTTATATCGCCTTGAAGGCCTAATTTGGGCAGGTGGCTCTTTTCCTTAGCTCTTGCAGGATCAGGGTTGGTACTCATTACTACCATCCTAACTTGATGAAGGCCTTACCTTACGCAATAAGACTGTGGGCAATCAATATATATAACTAACGGTGTTAATAGTAATATTAACAATGTTAATTAACGGCGGTCATGGGCCTTTGGTGATATATCTTGAAATTGCAGCCTTTTGGTAGCATTCTAAATGCCACCCGCTTTTCTATTGCAATGGAGTTAGTCAAGGAACTGGGAAAGTCGAACAAAGAAGTATCTGTGGCAATTGGAGTTACTCCATCTGCAATATCACAATATGTTAAAGGCAAAAGAGGCATTTCACTTATAAGAAATGCAAACAGCTTGAAAGGATTTGATAAGACCGTTAGCGATGCAGCCCGCACGATTGCAGAATTAATTGAGATAAACGAGTATGGGCAATGCCAGGGGGTGATAGTAAAAACGGCGCAGGAACTTGCTGGAATTATGCCTGAAGGAAGCAAGACACCAGGCATCCCGAAGGAGAAAAGCCCAAATGTAGAGATCAGGGCGATACTTACTGAAAGAATAAAGAGGGAACATGATAATGCAATGTACTTTTTGGGGTTTGTGCAGAATACCGGCAACTATTTCACTCGCATACTATTCAGACAGATAGCTACGGACAGCCTGAGGCATGTAGATATCCTGCAGGCACTTTTAGAGAGAGTAGATAAACCGCGAGGTGGTGAATTCGGAAAGCTCGCCATAGAGGTAACTGACGAACTTTTGGAAAAGGTAAGGAAGCATAAGGAAATATCAATAAAGGAGATTAAAGAGCGCCTTGGACCTGAGGCAAGCCTTTTAATCGAATCGATAGAGATGGATGACAGAGAGCAGATTACACTTCTTAAGAAGCTCAAAACCCTAATGAAATAAGCCTCCGGCAAGGTGTGTACATAGTGGTATGCCTTGGAGGCTTGAACTCCTTGGTCAAGGCCCGGTAGTCTTGATGGACTCGTAACGGCCCCGTTTATCCGATTCTTACTAGAAAAAGCTGCTCTTTATGGCTGCCTTTACCTTTGATAGGGTAGCAGCATCTATCTGCTGCATGTTATGGGCCTCGGAAGCGTGCTGTGCTATCTTCCCCATGAGCTCCTCTTCCGTCTTCGCCTTCGCCTTGAAACTGCAGCTCAGTCCTATGTCCTTGCATGCAAATGTCTTTCCCATACGACTACCAATATCATGTGGCTCCTATGCATTTATATCGATTAGCGGTTTCGTTATGTAACGCGCTATATGCCGCAAGTCATCCGGCTTCCGGCTGAGAAGGGAATGGTTCCCCCGGTGCGGCTGTGCTTCAAAAGGCCAGGATCGAAGGCGCCGGACAGGAAAGCAAAGCCAAGGGGCAACGTACTGTACATCAGAGGCAGTAGGAGGAGGATAGACTGGAGGCAGACATAAAACTGCCCATGATAAGTCTTTCCGCAAATCGGGGCCTCATGATGGCGGCTGCGCCTGCGCGGCCTGTTACCAGCCAATGCCGACGGGTCATGACAGGATCTTGTCGAGCATAGGATAACCCTCAAGCTGGTGCTGGCTCTCGAGTTGCTGGTAAAGCGAGTACATTATGCCTACCGTAAGGAGCACCCCCATTCCGCTTCCTACAGCCCCGGTAAGATTTGCAAATGCGGCAAGAAGCCCGACGAAGATACTTCCGAGCACGGTGATCGTCGGTATGTACTTGTTCAGTATGCCCTCGATTATCCTGGGATCCCTCCTGAAGCCCGGGATCTGCCATCCCACGCTCTGGAGCTGGTCTGCGACATTCTTCGGGTTCTGCCCCGTCATTTCGATATAGAACTTCCCGAAGACGACGCAGAGGCCCACAAGAAGGAGGGTCGAGATAATTATATGGACCCATTCAGGGACCTCAACGCATGAATTCGCCGCGGTGCAGCTGACCTGGAGGTTTACCCCCTTCGGCGTATTGCCCCATGGGAGCTGCAGCGGGGAGGTGCCGGTTGCCAGGTAGCTGAAGTATGCGCTGTATCCGGAGCCGAAAGGCGGCGGGAACGGGCTCTCCTGGAAATCGTTCGGAGAAAGGAGGTACAGGAGCCCTCCGTCAAGGACCGGCGTGTTAGCGCCGGTACTTGAGGTCTGATTGGTGTAATAGCCGAGAAAACCGACAAGGTTTGAGCTTCCCAGATGCGCCAGGCCGCCGCCGAGCACCGAGGTCATGGCTATCTCGAGCGACATCGCGAATATCACCGGCATAACGCTGGCGTACAGCAGCGAGATTGGCAGCCTGCCCCCGATTCCCCTGAACTGGCTGAAGACCATCGGCAGCTCGACCTTCATGTCATAGGCATATATGCTGATCAGCATGACTATTATCGCCACGAAGAGCGGCCCGAATGCCAGGATCGCCTGCGGTATTGCCGTGGCGCCTCCGGTGCTGAGCGCACCTACGGCGGCTGGAAGCAGCACCGTAAGCGTTCCGGCAATTATTGCGTATGCCACACCTCCGGCTATGAAGAGATTTATTCCGGAGGTAATCCCGTACTTTACCATCATCTCGTCGAGGAATATTATGAATATGGCCCCCAGCGTTAGCTGGACCACAACCAGCCCAAACGCGGCAGGAGCCACGATGCCGCTTGCCATAAACGTGTATGTGAAGAAGACGGATTCGACAACAGCTACTATCATGGCAATAAGCTTCTGTATGCTCTGGAATCTGCCCCTCTGCTCCATGTCGTTCAGGTCTATCTTAAGGACTCCGGATCCCTGGAGCAGCTGGAGCACTATGCTCGAGAGCACTATGGGCGTAATCCCTACGGTAATCAGGGTTCCTATCTTTGCCGCGAATATGACGTTGATGAGCTGGAAGAGCGCCTGTGCCTGGCCTGCCTGCACTCCAAGAGCCGGAGTGCTGAACATCGCAAAATACGCCACCATTATGATGGCAGTCCACTTGAGCTTCTCCCTGAACGTGAACGGGTGATCCGGCTTCTTTATGCTGGGTATGTACTTCAGGACCGGGTTAAGGAATTCGAACGTCATGCATGCACCGGCTATCTATCATGGCTGTAGGGTTATGCTTACGGAGTAAGTGCCGTCCTTTCCGACGGACCTCTTTACCGTCGGATCCGACTTGAAGTACTTAGCCAGAAAGCCGACTACCATAGAGCTGGATAACCTGACCAGGCCGTCAATCGAGTTATACTGTTTATATTTAAGCCTTATAACCCTTTTGCTCCTCCCAATCCCGCTTATCCCGACGCCATCCAAATCAAAGTATGCCCCAATCCTCTTAAGGGCTTCCTTATAGCCGTCACCTGTGTCCATTGATGCGAGCTGCTCTCCTGCGAGATAGAGGATTCTTGAGGTCTCTTCAAGCAGCAATCCGTTTATCAGCGGAAGCGACGGCAGGAGCAGGTAATCCCTGTCGGCGCCTTTGGCTGCCCCTAAGTAATCGGTGTCGGATATCCGCTGCGCTATGGCCCTAGCCACGGCTCCGATGCCGGGCCATCCCCGCGGCCCGCCGTCGGGGCCTTCGGGGACCTGGCCAATGCTGAACTGGCAGAATCCAGATCCGTTGTATGTGCATACGGTTTCCCTTGCCCAGACCCTCCTGCCCGCATATCCCGAGAGGTATCCTGCCATCACGCCAGATTCGAAGACATGTATATTTGCATTCAGCGGGGCCTTCGGGGTGCCGTTTGCAGAGGTTATTATTGCATATCCATCGGCGGGATAATAAAGCACCTTTCCAAGCCCTAGCCTATCAAGGACCCCGAAGAACGCTTCCGTATCCCTGCCGGCAATTGCGAAGACCCTCTCTCCAATATAAAAGCCGGACTTATAGCCGAGCCTCCTGGCCGAGTCAGCTACGGAGAGCGTAAGGTCCTGTACGTCAATGCCGCCCCGTATCCCGCCAGAAGCAGCTCTTATCATGCTCCTTATGAGCAGCTCCTCCCTGTCGGTTGCTGGCCTGCCGGCCGGCTTCCCGGGCATTCCCGATCTGGGCACCGGCTCGGGGAGCCTCTTCCCTGCCCTCCTATGGCTCTTCTTGCGCCGCACATGCATGCGCCTTCTTTTTCGGCCGGCTTTCAGCGCGCCGCTTCTCTTTGCCGTATGCTTCCGGCTCTCTCTCCGTTTCTTGCTTGGCATGGCTGTCTATGATTATATCGCCACACAATTGTTTATAACAAGGTGGGTCGTCGCATGCCGTTGAAACCCGACAAAAGGAAACCCAGACGCCAATGAAAATACGGCAAGGCTTATATTGATTCCGTGAGGTGTGGTTTACAATGCCAACCTACGGGCTCCTGGTAAACCTGATCGTCGATGCGCTCTTCTCCTGGGGCAGGATGTTCATAGCCTTATTCATATCGATACTGCTAAGCATAGTCATTGGGGTATATGCCGCGACCTCCAGAAAGGCGGAGAGGGTGATACTTCCAATAATAGACATCCTGCAGACCATTCCCATCCTTGCATTCTTCCCAATCGCCCTTATCGTCTTTGTCGTTTACCTTCCCGGATACATAGGGATAAATGCGGCAGTGATATTCCTCATAGTGACAAGCATGCTATGGAACATAATCTTCGGAGTCTACGAATCGATAAAGACAATACCGGGGGAGTTCCTTGAGGTCGCGGATCTGTACAGGATGAACATGATGCAGAAACTGCGAAAGATATTCATACCTGCCGCACTGCCGAGGATTGTGCAGCAGTCAATACTATCGTGGTCGATAGGCCTTTTCTATCTTGTTACCAGCGAGATCTTCTCATACGGCACTTCCGCATGCTGCCGTGTCCAGCACGGCATAGGTGCAGCCCTTGTAGAGCTGGCCCCTGGAGCCCCCGGGGGGAGCGTCGGCGCATACCTGATGGGAATAGCCGTCTTCATAGCGTTTGTCATAGCAACCAGGTTCCTGTTCTTCAAGCCTCTCGAGGACTATGCGGACAGATACACCAAGCCTGCAGTAAAATCGCGGTCAAGGGCAAGGCCGGCGATGTTCGTCAGCTGGTTCTCAAAGAGGATAGCGACCCAGCAGTTTGGGGGTTTCGGAACAGGGATCGCGCAGAAGAGGAAAGCCAGAAGGCATGCGTATACCGGCGGCGCAAACGCCGTGCAGGAGGCAAAGCCGGCGATAAACAAATGGGCATACTACGCGGTTGCAATTGCGGCAATAGCCTTGCTTGCGGTATATGCGGTCTCGGTAAACAGCAGAATACTCGCATATGAGTACATGACCCTTACGTCGCTGCTCCTCTCATTTGCCAGGATCTGGCTCGCCTTCGCCCTTATAACTGCAATAGCGCTGCCCGTATGCGTCTACCTTATCTTCATCTCAAGGCAGAGCTCAAAGTACCTGCTCTTCTTCCAAATAGCGGCCTCTATACCCGCCACGATTCTCCTTCCCGGAATTGCGATAGCCTTCTCCGGATTTCCCTTCAGCAGCGAGCTCGTGGCATTTACTGTATTCTTCATGAGCGGGATATGGTATGTCATATTCAGCATCATTGCAAGCACCAGGACACTCCCACCAGGCATCTTTGAGGTCAAGAAGCTATTCGGGGTGAAGGGAAGGCAGGCCTGGAAAAGCATATATATTAAGGCGCTGCTGCCAGGATTTATAACCGGGGCGCTTACAGGAATAGCGGCGGAATGGAATGCCAGCATAGTCGCCGAGTGCTTTACGACAGGGGGCATAACGACAAACGGGACCGTGATAAGCTGCGTCAACGCCGGGATAGGGAAGCTTCTCGATTCGACTGCGGGAAGCGGAAACCTGGTGCTGATGGCCGTCGCGCTCCTGAACCTTGTGGTGATGATACTGCTGATAAACACGTTTGTCTGGAAGAGGATGTACAGGAACGTGGCAAAGGTGTACAGATGACCGGATTGCAGATAGTAAGCGTGGACAAGATCTCGTTTAGGTTCGCCGAGGGGGAGGCGAGCATCATGGAAAACATCTCGTTCGGCGCCGAAAAAGGTGAGTTCGTCTCCCTGATGGGCCCGTCAGGGTGCGGCAAGTCCACGCTGCTGAGGATAATTGCAGGGCTTATAAAGCCGTCGTCGGGGAAGGTAACGTACATGAACAGGCAGATCCGCGGCCCCACCCCCGGAATGTCATTCGTCTTTCAGGATTTCGCGCTCCTTCCATGGCTCACAAACCTCGAGAACATCAAGCTCGGGCTATCCCTTACCAACCTTACAGAGGAGGAGAAGACGGCCAAGGCCATGGGACTAATAGACAAGTTCGGGCTTGCAGGGTTCGAGGACTATTATCCTAACGTGCTGAGCGGGGGAATGAAGCAGAGGATAGGCATAGCGAGGGCGATAGCCTCAGAACCGCACGTCCTGCTCATGGACGAGCCCTTCAGCGCTCTCGATGAGCTCACTGCAAACACCCTCAGGGGGGATATCATGTTCATGCTGCAGAGCAAGGACATCTCGGTCAACTCAGTAATAATGGTGACGCACAACGTGGAGGAGGCAGTTGAACTCTCAGACAAGATAGTCGTGCTGACGGGCAAGCCGGCCACCGTAAAGGAAATAGCAACGGTGGGCATAGCCAGGCCGAGAAACAAGAGGGACCCGAAATTCGAGGAGATAGTGGATGAGGTATATGCAACCATCGCAAAGTAGCCCGCAGGCTCCAAGCGCCGCATGGCCTTTCCGCGCCATGCGCACAGCATTACCCTGTGGATGATAGCATCCAGGCACGGCACTACTTCTTCCTGAACGGATGCAGGCTCCAGACGTCGTTTGCAGGGTCGTAATAGACCAGTTTCGTCCTGACGCCAAGCCTCATCAGCATCTTTTTGGTAAGGGCTTCGTTTGTCTCCCTGTCCCCGTGAAGCGAGACTCCCCTCCCGTCCAGCTGGCCGAGAAGCTCGGCAGTGGTAAGCTCCCCGTGCTTGAGTATGTCGAGCGTGCTGTAGAACGGCTCAATGTCAACCAGCTTCTCCTTAATAATCCTGGCCGTGTTGCCGATGTTCAGGGTCATGCCGAGCTCAGTAAGCCTTATCTTCGATTCGTCTACGGTTGCGAATCCAAGCACCTTGCATGCCTCGATGAGCGGAAGCAGGTCATCGATGTGCTCCTCAGCCTCTTCGGCTAGCTCCGAGAGTTCTATCGACCCGCCATTCTGCTTTATGAGTCCAACAACCCCCCTGATCTTGCTGGTTTCGGTGACTAAAGGAAAGACACGATGCATAAGCAGGTATTGGCAAGACAAAGCTTTTAATCATTTATCCTGACGGAAAGGCTTAAAAATTGATTACCTTAGCTTATAGTAATCCACCAGATTCCGTATTCCCATATCTAGGTCATACTTTGCCGTGAAGCCGAGCTCCCGCCTGGCTTTCGCCGTGTCCGCAAGGGTGAACATCACGTAGTTCTTCACAGGCATCTTTATGAATTTAGGCCTGATTTTCCTTCCAGTATGCCGTTCAAGCTTCCTTATCAGCTCCTTCATGTCGTAGCTTCTGCCGGTGCCAACATTGTAGAGGTTAAAGCCCTTCCTTGACGAAGCCCTTACGAATGCCTCTACAACGTCGTCGACGAAAGTAAAGTCCCGGGTCTGGCTGCCATCCCCGTAGATCACCGGCGGTTTTCCCTGCTTTACTGCCCAGAGGAACTGGGAAACGAGGTTCGCATACTGTTTCTTGGCTTCCTCATGCCTTCCATAAACTGAGAAGAGCCGCAGTCCAGTCGCATCAAGCCCGTAAAGCCCGCTGTAAAGCTCAGCCAGCCTCTCGACCCCTATCCTTGCCTCTGTGTAGAAATCAGTTACCTTGAGCGGAAGGCTCTCCCTATATGGCGGCGTATTCCCGTTATAAACTGACGAAGATGACGCGAAGACCACCGGGGCCCTGTTCCTTACCGCATATCTGAAGACGCTTATCGCGCCCCTGAGCACCTCGGCAACCCTATAATTGTCCTCCTTGTACATCGGAGTCGATGAATACATCCCGAGGTGCATTATGAGGTCCGGCCTTGCCTTTATGCAAGCTATTTCGCTGCTGTCCCTCCTTACGAGCGACACACTCCCTGCCTTCATCGCGGCGCGCAGGTTTGCGGGAGAGCCTGTAAACATGTTGTCCAGCACGATGACCCTGTTTTCTGCAGCCAGCCTCTCCACTATATTGCTTCCTATGAACCCGGCTCCTCCAGTCACTATTATGGTCTTATTCCTGATTGCCATGGCGCCACGCAAGTTTATTATCTTAGTGCGCCATTTATTAAATGTAATGCCATAACGGCTCTTGGGATAACCATGGATGAAAAATATCAGACGCTAGGCGACAATGTAGTACCAACAAACTACAACATAACCATGGATACCAACCTGAAGACATTCAGGTTCAACGGCATCGTCAGGATAAAAGTGCGTATAAGAAAGCCTACACGTGTAATAAGCCTAAATTCAGTAGGGCTGAAGATACTCGGGGCTGACGTATCGGCTATCGGCGCTGCGCAGAGCGCAGTAGTCACAGAAAGCGCTAAGGAAGAGAGGATATCGCTCAACTTAAAAAAGGCCGTATCCGGAAATGCCATCATCACAGTGAGGTTCTCTGGAACTAACAATGACAAGATGCACGGCTTCAGCAGGAGCAGATATATGGAGGGCGGGAAGGAACAATATCTCCTTACCTCCCAGTTCGAGGCCGCAGACGCGCGGGCCGCATTCCCGTGTTTCGACGAGCCTAACTTCAAGGCTACATTCGACCTCACAATGCTCATAGATAAGGGGTTGGAAGCGGTTTCCAACATGCCTATAAAACGCATAACGCCCAGCAAAGGGAGGCAGCTGGTGTCATTTCACACCACTCCAAGGATGTCCTGCTACCTTCTCTATCTCGGGGTAGGAAGGTATGCCGTGCTGGAAGGGAAGGTGGGAAAGACCAAGATAAGGGTAATGGCTGTTCCGGGAAAGAAGGGGCTTGAGAGGCTCCCGATGGAATATGCGAAGAGATCGATAGCCTTCCTTGAGAAGTACTTTGGAATAAGGTATCCGCTACCAAAAGTGGATCTGCTGGCGATACCCGACTTCAGCGCAGGCGCAATGGAGAACTGGGGTGCAATAACATTCAGGGAGAATGCGCTCCTTGGCGACGAGAAGCACACACCAGTGGCAGTGAAACAGCGCATCGCAGAGGTCATAGCGCATGAACTTGTGCACCAGTGGTTCGGCGACCTCGTCACCATGAAGTGGTGGAATGACATCTGGCTCAACGAGAGCTTTGCCACGTTTATGGCCAACAAGACGCTTGACGCGCTTTTCCCGGAGTGGGATATGAAAAAGCAGTACTTCGACGACGTAATTGCTACGGCGTACTCTGCGGATTCTCTAAAGTCGACGCATCCGATAAGCGTGATGGTAAGCACGCCCGGGGAGATAGACCAGATATTTGACAACATAAGCTATGAAAAAGGCGGGACGGTCCTTCACATGCTTGAGAACTATGCCGGCGCCGAGGGTTTCAGAAAGGGCCTGCATCTATATTTAACCAGGCATGCATATGGAAATGCCACCAAGTACGATTTATGGGATGCAATGGACAAGGCTGCCAGAAAGAGCGGGCGAAGCATATCAAAATTCGCAAGCATCTGGGTAGACACGCCAGGATATCCGATTGTGGAGATAAGCCACGGCAGCGGCGGCAGGCTGCTGGCGCGCCAGCGCAGGTTCCTGCTCGTCAACGGCAATTATGGAAAGAAGACCCTGTGGCCCATACCGATGCCGTATATGGCAGCAGGGCAGGGAAAGGGGAGCATTACTCTCAACGAATCGAGCATCAAGCTGCCTGTCGGGAACGATAGCTGGCTGAAACTAAACCTGGGGCAACACTACCTGTACCGTGTACGGTACCCGAGAGAGCAGCTGGATGCGCTCGGTAAGCTTATGCGTTCAGGGAAGATAAAGGGTGCCGACGCCTGGGGCGTGGAAAACGACCTCTTCGTACTTGCAAGATGCGGCATGATAAAGCTGCCCGAGTACCTTAAATTCATCGATTCGTACTGCATGAATCCCGACTATCCACTAAGTTTCGGAGTCTCGTCACACCTGGAGTGGTTCGAAGGCATGCTCTATGGCACGCCATTGTCAGAGAAGGTTGAGAAGGTGAGCATGCGATACCACCTGGGCATGCTTGGCCGGCTCGGATGGGCGAAGAAACGCGGTGAGGACAGCATACAGACCATGTCGAGAAGCATGGCAGTCTCGTCGCTTGGCCGGCTCGGCCACAAGCATACCATAGCAAAGGCGCTTTCGCTGTTCAGCACGTATGCGAAAGGAGGCAACATAGATCCGGACCTGAAAGGCGCAGTTTCCGGTATAGCCGCATGGAACGGCAACACCAAGACCTACAATAAGATGGTTGCACTCTATAGGAAGCAGGAGATGCCGGACGATAAGATAAGATTCCTGCAATGCCTTGCGCTGTTCAGGGACAGGCGCCTCCTGAAGAGGACGCTGCGGTTCGCCTTCTCGAAAGACGTGAGGCTCCAGGACTCCTATATGCTCCCTGCAATAATCTCCTCGAATCCGGTGGGCCGGAGAATCATCTGGCCGTGGACGAAAAGGAACTGGCCAAGGCTTATGCGCATTTATAACAGCGGAACCCACATGCTTGAGAGATATGCATCAAATCTCTCCGGAGCGGCGGCAGAGACGGAAAGGCAGGACATACGGCGCTTCTTCAGCAACAGGGGGAACAGGCGGACGGATATAAATTTAAGGGTAAAGCAGTCGCTCGAGCGGATATCGGCAAACATCAATTTCATGAGGGCCAACGGGCTGGCAGGCCGCTCTGCCAAGCACGGCTGAATCAGGTTCCTTTCCTGAAAGGGCATATTCCAGGGCCATGCCATATTCCCGCCCCAGGTCCCGGTTTCATAGAAAGGCAAATAAGCCAGTTTGCGCTAGCCGGATTATCTAAGCCCGGCAAACACCTTTCTATAAAAGTCGTTTACCCTGGAGATCCTGAACTGCTGCAGCCCCTTCCTGTTTCTTATGTACTGCCCTTTTTCCCCGGATGCTATCAGCCTGGCTATCCTTGAAGCAAGCCTGCCCTCCTCATCAACAACGCACATCTCCCTGATTTCGGCAGGTATTGGTGAGTACGATGGGAGAAAGACAGGAGTTCCTAGCGCAAGGCTCTCTATTGTTATCACACTGAGCCCCTCGCGCTCGGACATGTTGAGAAGGGCGCGCGAGGATTTTATCTGCTCGTAAAGCCTGCGCCTATCCCTGTAAAAACCCCTCAGGACAACTGTGCCGCCCATCCCCATCGATCTTATCTGCTTTTTTATGCTGGCCTCTTCAGGTCCGCTCCCTATCAGGACGGCAGTTATCTTCACACTCTCAGAGGCCTTCTTTATCACATCAAGCCACTTGTCAATCCTCTTCTCCTTGATGAATCTCCCGGAGAACAGCACCATGGGCCTCCTGGCCCTTCTTGCCTTTATCCTTAAGAGCGCCCTGTCATCCAGCACCGGGCTGAAGATGCCGACCTTCTCCTTCGGTATCCCTGCGGCTTCAAGCTTTGCAGCCGTAGCCGTGGAATTTGCCACATAGAATGAAGCCCCGTGCATCAGTGCAGATGCATATGCCGCAGCAACTGTGCCGGAGAAGCCTCCCAGATAGGACTTCCAATATTTTCTGTCCCAGACCTCCACTACCTGCATGATCAGCCTGCAGCCAGTCAGCCTGCAGTAGAGGTAGAGCAGCGGCAGGTGCAAAACTGGAAAGTAGTTAGTTATTATTACGTCGAATTTATGCATGAAGATCCTTGAAAGGCCGGCAGAAAAGGCTGCCGCCTCCATTATGGATCTCCGCTCATTCCTGTAGAAGCCACCGTCGTTCACCCTGCGCAGCGCATGATAGTGTATGCCTTCATCATTGAATTCGGGCTTCATCCCTGGCCACTGCATCGTGAAGAAGTGGACTTCATTCTCCTTTGCAAGCTCCACCGCTTCGTTGCGGTTTACCGCCTCAACGCCCCCGACATGCCATGGATATGCGGCATCGTAGATAAAAGCGATCTTCATTGTCATGCCTGCTTATTCATCTGCGCGTCAAAATTTATATATGCATGAACCGGCTGCGGGTCCCTAATTGGTGTAATTCAGGATCCTGTAGAAATTGAATCCGGATCCTATGCTGCGGTTCGTCTTTACGAGCGGCTCCAGTTTGTAATCACTTATCGCCGTGCTGCATGTGGTGTTCTGATAAGGTGGCACGCTGCACCAGTATCCATAGTCAAGCACGTAGCACGAGTACCTGCCGGCGAATTTGGTGAAGTTGGCATCCGTGCTCCCTAGATAGCCTATCTGCGCGGAGCTCCTGTTCAGGGCATACCAGATGTCCGGGGTAAAGCTGAAAACGAGGCAGTTGGGCGGGACGTCGGTATAATTCTGGTATATGAAGTTCACTGCGTTAAGGGCGATGCCTTCCTGCGGGAGATTCTGCTGGGCTAGCGTAAGGTAAGGCACAAAGGCAGCGAACGGATAGGCAACAGCCAATATAAACAATGCCACAACCGCGCCGTATGCAAAGAAGCGGTTTGGGTCCCTCCCGGCAAGGTTCCTGCACGCGGATCCGGCCAGCCCTACAACCCAGACGATCCCGAGCCCCGCGGCGATACTCAGCGGAGGCAGTATCTCTAACATAAATCTGGAGTCAACTCCAAACTCCACCGAGCCGGCATAGAAGAAGCTGTAGAATAAAAAGTACGAAGCTATCCAGAGAAGGATGACCAGCAGGATCGCAAATCTGTTCCTTGCCCCTCCATTAAACGCAAATAGCGCCATTCCTGCCGCTGCAAGGATTGTGACTTCAAACGGAAACATTACTGGGTAGTATGCATAATTCCCGCCAAGCATGCCCAGGAAGAATTCCGAATTTACGAGTATATTCGATTTGAGGTTCCCTATGGAAAACAGCTTGTTCGCGGTTCCCTGCCCGTAATTTCCGCTGCTGAACTGCGTGTATATGTAGCCTGCCTGGGGCAGCACCAGGGCGGCAAAGACTGCGGCAAGCAGGAGAAGAGTAAGCCTGTCTCTGCCGAACGCAAGCATCCTGAGTCTCTTCCCCAGCGTGCGCCTGATGCCGCCGCTGCCAAGGGCGAAATACATGACGATGGCGATAGGTACCAGGAGAAAGGCCTCTATCCTCGTGTAAAGCGTAAGGACAAGCGAGAAGGTTCCCATGGCCAGCGTTGCAGTCGTCTCCCTTCTCGAGAATACTGCAAAGAAGAAGAGAGTAAAGAGCGTAAGCATCATGAACGGTAGGTCTATTACAGCCTGCGTCCTTGACCAGATGAAGAGCTGCGGATTAAGCGCGAATACGGCTGCGGCAACAACCGGCACCTCCTTCCTCTTGAACAGGACTGCCGAGAGCAGAAAAACGCCGATGATGGACATCAAGCCGACAAAGAGCTGCAATCCGTAGGCCGTTGCAGTGCCTGCCCCGAAGAGCGCGAAGGCGATGCCTATGAAAAGCGACCATCCGACAGGATCATGGTACACCTGGCCGTAGCCGCAGTAAGCAAGATTGGCTGTCCCATACTGGCACCACAGCGCATTGCCGCTATGCATGATATTCAGTGCTATCCCCTGGTATATGTTCTCGTCAAAGTAGAGCCTTTCCACCGGGCTTACGAATAAGACGGAGAAGAGGATGAAGAACGAGACGATCAAGGCAAGCAGCAGCACCGAATACCTGTTTATGCACGGCCGCAGCGCCGCAGCCAGGTCCTTCCTCCCAATGGCGATAGATGCCATCAAAGATACAAACGATATGGAAACTATCAGCGTGACGAGATAGCCGAAGAGCATGATATATCGACCTATGGCAATTTCCTAAAGCTTTGTATTTTCAACATGGTAATCGCCGATGAACATATGCCTGGTCCTTGTCGCCTTCATTGTACGCAGCGCGCCTTCGGGGCTTGCAACAATCGGCATTCCGTGTATATTGAGGCTGGTGTTCAGCACCACGCCATATCCCGTATCCTCCTTTACCGCCTCTATAAGCTTCCTGTACTTCTGATTCTCCTGTCCAAGCACCTGTGGCCTGGCAGTTCTGTCTACGTGCATTGCGGAACGCATCTGCTCCGCCGCGCTCCCGTGCACCCTGTAGGCCATTGTCATGAATCTGCTGCTTCCAGCCTTGCGGAAATAGAGGCATCTCGCCGCATCCTCAACGAGCACGGAGGGGGCAAAGGGCTGGTACCACTCCCTCTGCTTTACGTGCATGTTCAATCTCTCTTTTACCGTTTCGGAGTCAGCTCTTGCGACAATGCTCCTGTTTCCAAGCGCCCTCGGTCCGTACTCCATCCTTCCCTGGAACCAGAAGACATATTCGTCCTTTTCCATCAATGCTGCCGCCCCGCATGCCGGGTCATCCCACTCTTCAAATTTTATCCCCCTTTCCTTCCTCAGCAGGCCCCTGATGTAATCGCTTTCATACCCGTTCCCCAAATATGCATCGCCGAATCCGTATGACGAAATCCCGTTCAATGCATAGTTGGCCTGCATTGCGGCTCCAAGGGCAATCCCTCCGTCGCCCATGTGCGGAAAGACATACCATCCTCTCAGCTCGGGAAGCTCCCTCACCATCATGTTCGCCTTGACGTTGGAGAACACGCCTCCGGCCAGCGCCACAGAGTCTGCCCCGAATTCCTCCATGGCGTTTCTAACGAACTGCGTTACAACCCTCTCCAGCAGCTGCTGCGCCATGTATGCGAATTGCTCCCTCGGTGTTTGCCAGGCGATTCTTGCAAGCATGTCGTACTGGCTTATCATGCCGTACTTTGCCTTGATGTCCGTTCCATTCACGGTGAAGAAATCCCCCAGCTTGTTCTTGGAGAATGGGAAAGGAAAGGAGTAGTCGGCCATCGCCATGACCTTTCCCTCGTCTTCAAGCTCCCGCATCCCGATGATGTTTGTGACCTGTTCAAAGAAGACCCCCAGCGAGTTCCTTGCGCTTATCGTCCGCTCCCTCCTCAACCTTCCCTTCCTAAAGGTACTGACCGATCCGCTAAGCCCGTCGCCAAGGCCGTCAAGCGTTATTACAAGCGGCCTATTCATCCCTGATGTGAAGGCTGCCGTTGCGGCATGCGCCGCGTGGTGGTCGACCGTGTGCAACTTGAAATTCGAGAAGCCCATCCTCCTGAGCTCTGCCCTTACGGCCGCCTTGCTTACAAAGCCGCATAGGGGGAGCGGGCCTATCGAGGTCATTGCGTACTTCGTGTAGTGCATGAGGCTCTCGAACCTGGGCTTGGCGGTTTTCCTCCTCCTGAACATGTAGTAGCTCTCCTTCTGCCACGGGAAGACCCTCGATATTGTCTTGGTGAGCTCTGTTGTAGGGAACGAGACAACCTCTATGTCTGACGGCTTCAGTCCGGCGAATTTCAGTGCCTCGCTTATCGAGTTGTAAGGGAACCTTACCTCGAGCTTCCTCTTGGTGTACCTCTCCTCGTTCGCCGCAAAGAGTATCTTGTCGCCTTCCAGCAGCGCGGCCCCAGAGTCATGCCCATCCCATAATCCAAGGACATACATGTTATCCCTTACCTAATCCCGACAGGGAAGCCCCACGCCGTTTACTGGTGGGCAGTTTACTTCCCCGCTGTTACTATCTTTAATACATCATTATCCTTTAATTTATAATCCTTAGAAACCCTCATCTTCTTCTTCACGTCAATTGCATAGAGCATGTTTTTTGCAAGGTCCGTGTGTATCTTGGCCGCAAGCTCAAGCACCGTAGATCCGTCCTTCATGAGTATCGCATCTGGAAGCGTGTTCCCAAAATGGTCGGCGTACTTGTTCTCGTCCTCAACTGGATAGACCACTATATTCTGCAAGAGACCGAAGTAGGCCTTGTTCAAGACCTCCTGGACTCCCGTTCCCTTGTTTGCCTCAGTATATTTCAGCATGTAGTTCAGGGCCTTCTCCTGCCCAGGAGTTGCAATCCCGCTTATCGAAAAAGACGGAGCTCCAGGAAGGTACGCTATGATCCCGTTCTTGGCCGCCTTCTTCAGCGCAAGCTCTATCGCCCCAGAGCATCCGACCACGGTTTCAGTGCCCAGCTCCGCCTTCAGCGCGAGCAGCTTCTCCATGCTGCCCTTGTCGAGCTTGTTTGCCGCTATTATGATAGGCTTGTTAAGCTCGAGCAATGATGCCGCAAAGTTCTTTGCTCTTTCAGCGCTCCAGTTGATGTTCGACAGCGTGAGCGAGTTCGCGTCAGCTGCCTTTGCCACCTGCCCGGCGGTAACCTTGAATCCCGAAAGCAGCTCCTCTATCGCCTTTGCCCCGTCAGGCCTCCTCGAGAGAGCCCCGGCGTGAGCCATTATTATCTTTGCAAGCCACTCCGCAAGCTCCTCTCTTATCATCTTGACATCGATAGCGGGATCGGACCACGTGCAGGGCTTTCCCTCCACGTCTGTAGTCCCACTCACGTCGACAACCTGGATCAGCGCATCCGCGTTTACAAGATCGTTGAGGAATTGGTTTCCCATCCCCTTGCCGAGATGTGCCCCGGGAACAAGCCCTGCAACATCGACAATGCTAACTGGTATCCTCCTTACTCCGTCTGCGCAGAGCGAGTTGCGCGGCTTGCAAACGACCCCTAATTCCTTGTGCACGCACTCCCTGGTGACATAAGCCACACCCGTGTTCGGCTTTATCGTTGTAAACGGATAATCCGCTATCTCGACTTCTGCTAGCGTAAGCGCGGAAAAGATTGTGCTCTTCCCCTTGTTCGGCGCACCTATTATCCCAACCAGCACAAGACCTCACTCACTACCTGCCGTTAAAACCAAGTCAAGGTTTAAAAGGCGAGAATGCAATTATGGTTGCATGGCAAAATATAAGAGCATTATACTATCCGGTCTGCCCGCCTCAGGCAAGTCCACACTAGCCGCTATGACACAAGAGGGCATGCCGGGATGGGAGAGGCACTCGGTAGGTGGCCTATGGAGGGCAAGATGGAAGGAAGAGCACCCAAACGGAGAAGTCAAGTTCAAGGACTACTGGGCCAGCCAGACCCCCGAAGCCAACCTCGAGGTAGACAAGCAGGCGTAGGCGCTTGCACGTGCCGGAGGAGTAATAATAGACTGCAGGTATCCTGCAGGATACGACCGCGAGAGCGTACTTCTTGTCTTTGTGGGCGCGAGCCTGGAAGTACGTGCAGGCAGGGCAAAGCAGCGACCCGAGTACAGCCAGATGCCGCTCGATGAGATACTGCATCTTCTGGCCAGAAGAGAAGATGACGAAGTGAAGGCGGGAAGGGAGCTCTTCAAGATCGACTACAGAGACGCTTCGCACTACCATCTTGTACTAGATACAGACAAAATGACAGTACATGAGGAGTTCGCGGCAGTCAAGGCTGTCCTGCGCTCTTCCCGGTAGTAAATTTATAATGATTCATCTGAGCTGAAAACCCACGATTTCAATCGCGGGATGAAGTGAAGGCGTATAAACACTTACAACATAATAAATGTCATGGAATCTGTGCGGGCGTACAGGTTCAGGATCTACCCCGACGCCAAGAGGCAGAGGGAGATAGACGAACAGATAGAGCTCGCGCGATTCCTCTACAACAAACTCCTTGAGATG
>JAJZYR010000014.1 GCA_021797995.1 Microcaldota archaeon | reverse complement strand
GAGATCCTGCCTCTTTGCACCCGGAAACGGATGCGAAAGCGGGACCGTCGAAGCGAGAACATACCTTTGGATCGGGAAGTCTTGGTCCGATGGGAAGCCCCGGGCTTTAGCCCGGGGAGGATGTCACCCTGTAGACGCCAGTTCCTGAGCTTACTCTGTACTTAAACCTCACTCCAACCGAATCGCCGCCGTGGGCTGCACTAACATCGACATGGTTTATCTGCATACTTGACACCTTCTGCCGCACTGCCTCTTCTTGATCCCCTATTTCTATTATGTCCCCAACTTTCAGGTCTTCATTAAGGCTTATTGCAACGACGCCTATCCTGTCGAAGAAGTCCTCAACGGTGCCTATACGGACCCTCCCGCCAATGGTCTTTTCCGCAGAGCCGGCATTTTCCCTTGCTTCGTAGGTTTCAAGCACGTCTATTGCACTGTCAAGATCCGCGTCTTCCATAATCCCTTCTCGTTGCAAAAATATAAAAACAGGTAATAAGAACCCCAGACGGCTGCTGGCAGTTCGCAATGCCATCTTACTCTTGCAGGGGAGCCCATGCACCTTAGCAACGCGAGCGGGAAACCCCACGCCGCTTGCGGATGGAAGGATGTCACTGTAGATAAGGCAAGAGAATTGACCGGATAGTTCATAGCATCAGGAGAGGCTGCTGTCGATTTAGTTGAAGCCCTTACTTTGGGCTCTGGTAAGGGTAAAGATTGATTACTGGAGTGTTAGAGTAACTATTATCTTTATTAATGTATTGATGGTAGTAACTACTACTGCTATATGCATACAGATAATAGTAGCAACGGGTGCATCGCATGCTATTTGATATAGGACCTAAGGAAAGGAGATCGGACTTATTCGACAGAAAGAAGGAGCTATCAGAAATGTCTGAGGCTGTTGCCAGAGGGGAGAGGTTAATAGTAGTTTATGGGATACGCCGCATAGGCAAGACAAGCCTTTTGCGAAGTTTTCTCGCGGATAACGAGTTCCTAAGTGTCTTCTTGGATATTCGCAAGATTTACTATATGCATAGAAAGGCAATACCTGCGGGAGTAGTCTACGAACGCCTCCTTGCTGGATTTACAGAACTACTTAACAACTTAGGAGTATCACCGGAAGATCAGATACAGATACTATCCGCGTCCCAGAGTTTTGACATTACAGACCTGCTTTCAAGCATAGACAAGTGGTGTTCGAAGAGAGGCGCTAGGTTTCTTTTTGTGCTTGACGAAGCACAATATCTTAGATCTTCACGAAAGGTCGTCTATGACGGGGTCATTGCATGGAGCATAGATAATCTAAAGAATATAACGTTTATTTTATCAGGGAGCGAGGTCGGTGTCCTTAAGGATATGCTTAATTACGAGGATATCAAGGCACCTCTGTATGGAAGGCTTAAAAACGAAATCGTGCTTAGGAGACTAAATCCGGAAGAGAGTAAGGGGTTCTTGGAAAGAGGATTCAAAGAAGCAGGACAGCCGATTAAGGGTGAGGAAATTAGAGACGTTATTGAAAAGATAGGCGGAATGATTGGTTGGCTGGTTTATTACGGATATTATAGAACAGTCAAGCGCATGGGCCACGAAACTGCAGTTTCAGAGGTTTTCAAAGAGGGTTCAAAGATATCCATGTCAGAGGTCGAAGAGGCCGTAAAGGGTTCCAAGAAGAGATATACCGCAATACTTATAGCAGTGGCTAAAGGGATAGCGACATGGGGTGACATAAAAGCATACGTAGTCATAAAGACCGGTGATATAACCGATGGAGTCTTTGACAAATTGCTCTCTTCTCTAATTAAGTTCAGCATAGTCGAAAAGAACGAGAGAGGACAATACGGAATCGTAGATCCGGTACTAAGGAACTATTTAGCAGAAAGGAATGAGAAGGGAAAGTTGTAGCTCCTCTGAGAGCCTCCGGCGAGGATTGCACTCGCGGCCTCGTCCTTACCAAGGACGCGCTCTACTACTGAGCTACAGAGGCATCAACTGAGTATATTCGGGAATAGATTAATAATCTATCTAATCGGCTTTGCTTGGATGGTTTATGGGCAAGACAAAACCTTCACTTCTGTGAAATGACCCATTTAGGCCTGCCTGGCAGGCCCTTTCTGAATCCGGACCTCGGTTCCTTGATGTTGGGGTAGTTTATCCACGAGTCCATCCATCCCTGCTCTGTCTTTACGAGATAATGGCCTGCTGGGTACTGCTCTGACCTGGAGATGAAGATGATTGTACCGCCTTTGAAGCGGGTTCTACCCCCGATGCGCCTATAGCTATAGTCCAGCCCTGCTGCAGCAAGCGCCCTTGTCAGATCGTAGCAATGATAACCGGCATACTGCCTGCTTTCCTTGAAGTACCTCTCCTGTGCCTCTTTATAACTCACTCCTAAAACAAACGCGACGCACGCTACCCCACAGCCCATAAGATCCTCCTGCGTAACCGATCCTGACTTACTGGACATGAGATCCTTGTTTATATGGCTGCCACGGTTTATAATGTTTTGCAGTTAGGAGCGCCTGCCGCTGCGCAATATATAATGCAGCGACGGAAGAGAACCTTGGCATGCTGGCATGCGACTGCTGACGTGGCATTTACAATTGTAATGCCTTGCCAAGGTGGCTTTTTATATGCATGTATCAAGATAGTACCTGTGGAAAAACCTGCTGCGGGGCGTTTCAAACCCGCACATATCGCAGCTGTGGCCGTGGTAATAGTAGCTGTAGTAGTGGCATTTCTTGCCTTTGCCGGTGCTGGCGTGCATTCCAAGACAACTGCACCATCCACTACTCCTAGGAATAGTACAAATAATACGACATCCCTTGACCTTTATGCGCATCTCTCGACGGCCACGTTTGCCCTGCTGGCCCCAAACAAGGTATATCTGGGCAACGGCAGATTCGATGCTCTTGCCTTGCAGAATTATGAATTCTTCCATGCCAACGCATCAGGCTTTGCGCACGTGGAGAATTCGACGTTCGTGGTGCTCGTTGTCAATGGCAGCGATCCAGCATATACGGCACTGGCGCTGGATGCCGTAAATGCCTCTGTCCTTGGCTATGCAATGAACAAGACGAACGGAGTGATATTGAGCGGAAGCGATGTATGGGCGAAAGGCCAGACTGTATTCGTACTTGCCGGCTATAAGAGCGCCAATGCGCTCTCGTCGGCGCTGCTGAGCTTCTTTGTCAGGGCTCCTGTCTACGCCCCGCACCAGGCGGCGGGAAGATTCGCCTCGTTCAACGGCATAGCAAACGGCTTCGGCGCAAACGACCCTATTATGGACGCTTACCTCGGGGGCACATACGAGCTCGGGCCGCACGACACTGTGCTTAAATACCCATACAACTATTACGACACCTTTGCATATCTGCTCTACTATGCGCCGGTATTCAACAAGTACGTGCCAGGCTTCCATGGCAACGAGTCTGGGCTAGGGCTTCCGATGTCCTCAATGCTGTGCATACCCCCTCCGCCTCCGCCTGACGGATCGTCTATCTGCATAGGCGATTATGCGGCGATGCCTATGCTGCAGGTAGGCAATGCATGGCCTTATACGCCACAGACTCCGCAGTGGAAGCTTGACACTGGCGACTGCACCTTCTTCGGCATAACTGACTGCATAGACACAGAGGGGTGGGCCGTGTCGGGAACCAGCCCGCAGCTCCCATGGGATGAGATACCGAGCATCTTCTACGGTTTTACCAGTACGCTCAGCGGCATTCCGCCGTCTATGACAGGGACTGCAGGCCCTGTAGACTCTGCACTTCCAATTACATGGTGGCTTTACGGCCCTGGATCGGTGGGCGAGTCGACAGGAGGATTCCAGGCAAGCGTGATGACCCAAAATGAGACCCAGCTGCTCGTTGATGCGAATGTAACGATGTTCTCCACACCGATAGGTGAGACTCCCATAGGAAATTTCACGGTTTACAATGCGACTAACGCTTCAAGCACATACGCGTGCGGAAGCAATCTGTGCGGGATGCGCTTCAACTACAGCATATACGCGCTGCTCTCCGCTTCCTCTACGATACCGCAGAGCGCAACGATCATATCACCGCGCAATTATTCCCAGATACCGCGCAGCAACTATGTGGCCGTGCTGCAGCCAATTAACCTCAGCACACCCAAGGTCGTCAGGACCGGTAGCAGGACGTACTATTTCAGCTATTGGAGCGTATACTCTGAACTGGCAGGCAACCTGTACTACAGGCGTTTTAATACTTCAACTGCGGCATTCCAGGTCATAGGGCCTACGCAGGTGCAGGCGGTGTACACGAGCAGGAGCCTGCCTGGCGCAGTAACGGTGCAGTCAGGATACATGGCTCCTGGCACGATGAACACATGCCCGCCGCCGCTGAATTGCTCAGGAGTCGGAGGATTCGAGCCCATAAGTAACGTAAAGTTCACGATATCAAGCATCGGCGGCGCGCGCGTATACTCCAATACCACAGATTCGGAGGGAAGCTTCGTGACCCCTATGCTTCCTGCAGGCTGCTACCAGATCACAGCGTATAAGAACGGCTATAACTTCATAGTAAATCCGAATCCTCTCTGCATCAACGGCCCGGGCGGTGCAGATGCTATAACTACTAGCGCATATGTCTTCAATGTCTCATGGCCGACAGATTACCCGTACGGCGGTGCATCTGTTGGAAGTGACATCCCAATAAACCTCACGCTATTGTATGCCAACGGCGACAGGGCAGGAAATGTGATAGTGCACGCATACGCCGGCTCTGGCACGATAAATGGGTCTGGAATCACCGCGGGCAACGGAACGGCAAGCTTCGCATGGCACGCCGGCGGCACGAGCGGAATATATGACATAAACTTCACCGCATCAGGGGCCTTCATACCGCTGCAGAAGTATTCGATGCCTGTCATTGTCTACTCAAGAAACTATTCGCAGGTGCTCATTAAGGTAAGCCTGTCAAATGCATCAATCTCCTCTGCGGCTGGCTCTTCGTTTGGGGACCTCGTCACTGTGCATGTATGCCAGTTCACATTCAATCTCTCGGCAAATGCGACGCTGTCGTGCAATACGCCGTATCCTGCAACCATGTCAATTTCAGGCATGCCTGCCGGCATGGACGCGGTATTCACGCCGAATCCCGCGCAGCCTGCCTCTCTCACGCTTAGTGACATGACAAACCTGTCTGTACAGCTTGGAAACGCGGTGGCGAACGGGACATACGGTATGGAGGTTACAGCCACGGCCACCCTGCCCGATGGAACCAAGTACAACGGCTCGGCGCCTCTCATGGTGACTGTAGGCTCTCACAGTGGCTCATGCAACAGCTTAGGGGCAATACGCGGCAAGGTCTATCGTTACGGGGAGCAGACTTCAGCAAACGTGTCCATACACAACCAAGCTGGCGGCAGCGTCTACGACAATATTACATACAATGGACTCTTTGATACCGGATTCATACTGCCTGCAGGTACTTACAATATAGCTGCATATCCTCCTTATGCTGCCAATACCATATATACTTATGGCACAGGCACTGCAAATGTCACACGGTGCGCAACAAGCAGCGTGACGCTAGGCCAGCCGCCGAACGCAACGTCGAACACTACCAGCACAACTTCCACAACCACGTCGACGACGAGCTCAACCTCCACCACTACGGTGGCTGAGAGCTACTATACATGCGGTGCATGCAATAGGGTATTGATAGCAGGCTTTAGCTGCCCGCCAGGATGCACAAAGGAGATTTCATGCTCCTACGGGGGCTTCGAGTGCACCACATAGGCCGCAAAGAAGCCAATTGAAAGTCCGGGCACCGTACGGTCCTTGTGCACAGCGATGTGATTTAGACTCTGTAAAATCCTTCTGCAGCCATGGGGCATGGATCACCTGCCCATATTGTTAATGTGTAGGGGGTGAGATTTGAACTCTCGAAGGCGCTAATGGAACGAGCTCCACGCAAGTTGCTTTGGCTAAGCTATGGGTTGTAGTCTAACGCCGTAGGAATGGGAAAACTTCCCGTACGATCAATGTATCATTGGTTATCATTTGATAACTAATATAACATATTAATATAAATACTTTGACATCATAATAGAATTATGCAGACAAGTGACTTCATAAGATTTCTGATAGAAGCAGACATGCCAGTATTTACGCTAGAAGACGCGGTGAAGATCTTACGGTACAATAGAGCATACGTAAGGCTTTTTCTGCATAGAGGCATGGAAAAAGGTGTCATAGGGCATGTGGAACGGGGGGTGTATTACGTTAAGGAAAGACATAATGAATACGAGATAGCCTCACATATACTGAACCCGTCCTATATAAGCATGGTGTCTGCACTTGCATACTACGGACTGACGACCCAAATACCAAGAATAGTTTATGTCGTATCCACAAAAAGGCATAGGGTACTTAAAAACATATTAGGATTTGACATAGAGTTCAAAAAAATAAAAAGTGGGCTGTTCTTCGGATACCACAAAGAGTCTAACGGAAACATATTTATTGCGGATCCAGAGAAAGCGATAGTCGACATATACTACTTCAATGATGTAAATGACCTTGATGTCCATGCATTGGAAAAGCCCCCCAGACTAAATATAAATAAGCTAGTGCTTTATGCACAAAAAAGCAAAAGCAAAACAGTAGTAGCCAGAGTCGCCAAGCTGCTGGAAGACTACGGCTATCATACCCATGCAGAAAGACTGTCAAGCGAACATAACACAGAATGATAAAAAGTGGATTACATGATTAACGGCGAAGAGCTCTTAAAAACCCAGATATACGAAATGCCGTATCAAAAGGAAAAGGATTACATAGAAGAACTATTTCTAACTGGAATATATGCAGCAGCCAGTGAATTGGTCTTCAAAGGCGGCACTGCAATATCTAAATTTTATGGCTCTGTTAGATTTTCGGATGATTTGGACTTTTCGTACGCATCGAATTATACTGATAAAAAGAATGTTGTGGTAAAGCTTGATAGGGTCATAGACAAAGTCTCAAAAGAGTGCCCCCTCAAAATCATGAGAAAGAAAAATAATACAAAAATGCTAGCTTATGAACTTAGCATAAGAGGACCATTATTCGGTATGCTTAACAAATATCAGCACCTTAAGATAGAGGTTGATAAGAATGCCTCGGTGTTGAGACGAACTAATGTCTTCAGGCGTAATCCCGTTTACGCGGATTTAAAACCGTATGTCGCCGTGGTTATGAGTGAGAAAGAGATACTATCAGAGAAGGTAGTTGCGCTGCTTTTCAGACATAATCTAAAGGCTAGGGATCTCTACGACATTTATTTTCTCATGCACAGCGGCACAACTATTGAAGTCAACATGATAGATAAAAAAATGGCAGAGTATGGACATACATTTACTAAAGATAGGCTATTTAGTCGGCTGGATGACTTAGGCAGCATATGGAATAAGGAATTACGCAGGTTACTGCCAGTTTCCTATTTTCTCGAGTATAACGAAGCCAAAGAATACCTTATAGCACGCTTTAAGGATGCAGACATGATATGAATGTGCAGGGGGTGAGATTTGAACTCACGAAGGCGCTAAGCCACAGGATCTTAAGTCCTGCGCGTTTTTCTGTGGCTCACCGAGCCAGACCAGACTCTGCCACCCCTGCTTGTTTGAGCCATAGGGCTAATGCAACATTACTTACGCATACATAGATGGGCCTGCGTCCTCGGCGGCATTCTGAGTCGCATCATGCGTATCCTTGACCTTCTTCATCAGATTCCTTATCTTGGCCTCCACTTCCTTTGCTTCAGCTTCAAGGTCCTTGAGATCTATGTTTGTGTTTATGAGTTTGTTCAGCCCCTCTATTGCGACCTCCGCATACTTTGGATCCATTATCTGCGGATTCACCTCGACGAGCAGATTCATCATAGGTATCTTATACTCATTTGAATTTGTCATGAGTATGGCGCTTATGCCGGCTATGACTCCCTCCGCTATGGGCTGTATTCCGGCCTTGCTCGCCTTCTTTATGGTAGCTGCGTCTGGCGACGCGATATAGAGCTGTGTGCTTGGTTTTATTGATGGCATTCCGCTTATTGAGATTATCCGCGATATACCGCTCTTCCTTATGAATGCGAGGGTCTCGATGCTCATCTGGTATATCAGATTCGGGGGTACTGTGAATTCAGAGATTAAGATTACTATCCCTGACTTGTCATCCTTGTATATCCTTGCAGGAAACATTGGCCTTCCATTATGTATAGTGGCTATTGGGGGGAAGAGGTCGCTATCTATATATCCTATGTAATCCATTTCGAGCTTCTCTATTATGTAGCTGCAGGCCATCGAACCGACAAGTCCTGCACCGGGAAAGCCTTCTATCAGCGTATAGCCCTTGAGATCCTCGTCTTTGAACAACTTGATGTTTATCATCTTCTCACTATTAGATTTGAGTGCATTGATTTAATATAGCTTGCGCTGCCCCGCAGCTGTTATACTCTTGATTTGCGGCTATTTTGGATGCCGGAATGTACACGTTACAAAATAGCCATTTACCATGCACATTTTGTAAAAAACTGTCTGAATTTAAATATGAGACCGCTCACCTTACTAGCGTAGAGCACATCAATACCGTGAGTTTATGACCAAAATCCAACCCCCGATAACAGTAGGGAATCCCAGAACCATTGTAAATAACGAGGATAAGTCAAGACTCGAGGATGCCATACTTAGAGAGCTCAGCATGGATGCACGGCAGAGCATGAGCTCTATGGCTGAAAAGATTAACGTCAGGAAGACGGCAGTATCCAGAGAGCTGGACTCGCTGACTGCGGAGAGGGGCATACGGTTTGTGCCTGAGATAAGCCTTGAGGAGCTATGGAAGCACGAACTTCTCTATACCACAAAATGGATGCAGAAGAGGGAGTTCGGCCATCTTGACGTACAACAGATAGGCTTTGGCGAATATCTTGGATTTGTAGAGTTCTTCGGAAGGAAGCCTGAAGACTATGAGATTGCCAAGGCTGCCGGAAACTCGCCAGTACCCCAAAATATCTCGGCATTGCACGGAAAGTACAGCCTCTTCATGTACCTTGTCGCGAGGAACCACCAAGACATCTGTTTCTTCTTAAGTACCTTCCAGAAGGGCCTTCCAGGCTACAAAATGCGGTTCTGGATAAGGCCGATCAGGAAGACGCTTGGTTTCTTCCCATTCAGGAACGAGCTTATACAGACGTTCAGGCTGCCAGACAAGTACAAGAAGATTCTCATAGCTCTCAACGACGATGCACGGAGCCGGCTGAGCCACGACCATGAGATAAACAAGAATACGGTAACATACATATACAAGACCCTGCTGGAGTATAAGATCGTTGACAGGACAACGATCTACATGAAGAATCCGGTGAACCAGTTTGCCGGACTGATAGAGTACAGCATTGTCGACCATGCCAGGTTCCAGAGGAATAGGAACAGGTGGTTCGAGCATCTGATAAAGATGGATAACAACAGGCTTGGGTCGTATACCTTCATGGCCGATACATACGATCCGTACGGCGGGATAATACTGGCAAACACAAGGAACGCTACCTGCTTTGAGGGAATAAAGAAACAGATAGAGGGCCTCGACCTTGGAATCGAGATACATAGCCAGATTCTTGCAAGGTCTATAGTGGGAAATCTGGGAGTGAGGAACTTCGACCTGAGGCACACAAACCAGTACGGCATGCTAGCCACAGATGGGCTTGTGCCAAAGGTGGAGAAGCTACAGCCCACAAGGGAGGCAGAAAGGCAGGCATGCATGGAGCTCTGATGCGGTGCCGTATATGGTGGAAAGAACGCACAGAATGCCCACTGAGGCGGTAAGATTAATGTGTGCGTCAATGCGTGGCAGTGCTGGAATAAGGAGAGAGTCGTTGGAGGGGGGCATAGAAACCGGCGGGAGAACCGGAAAAAAACTTGACGAGATAATAGACCGCGTCAATAAAGCAATGTTAGACAAAGAGATGGAGAACCCTGAGGTGATACAGAAGATGCGCCTACGCCTGGGCGTTTACCTTGGCAGAATACCAGAAGAAGAGGTTAGGGAGGCATACGAAAAAGGGCTCGAACTCACGGTGAAACAGCGTTACAGACTCGGAAGGAAAATCAAAACTGATCTTTTTGCAGATGGGCAGATTGATGATGCCATATCCGCGTATACCATCGGCTTCTACCTCAGTTTGAGGGCGTCGGAAAGATTAGGTACACTTCCACGCACGGCACTCAGATTGGCGCAGCAGCTGCACAACTTAGGACCATTTGCAACGTTACAGCTCTCCAAGACACACCCGGAACTCCAGAGAAGTACCGTAGAGTACTTAGCATTTAACAACTCGAAGGACCCTGGGTCTGCGATAGACAGATTCATAGAGGTCGTCTCGAGGCTCTCCGAGGCGCACCCGGAACTTCCGAGAGGCACCGTAGAGCGCATTGCACTCTACAACCCGAAGGACCCTGGGTCTGCGATAGACAGATTCATAGAGGTCGTCTCGAGGCTCTCCGAGGCGCACCCGGAACTTCCGAGAAGCACCGTGGAGTACTTCGCACTCCACAAACTGAAGGACCCTGAGTCTGCGATAATAAGATTCATAGATGCCGTCTCGAGGCTCTCCGAGGCGCACCCGGAACTTCCGAGAAGCACCGTAGAGTACTTCGCGCTCAACAACCCGAAGGACCCTGAATCTGCGATAGATAGATTCATAGATGCCGTCTCGGGCCTCTCCGAGGCGCACCCGGAACTTCCGAGAGGCACCGTGGAGCGCATCGCACTCCATAACCCGAAGGACCCTGGGTCTGCGATAGATAGATTCATAGATGCCGTCTCGGGGCTCTCCGAGGCATACCCGGAACTTCCGAGAGGCACCGTGGAGTACTTCGCACTCCACAACCTGAAGGACCCTGAGTCTGCGATAATAGGATTCATAGATGCCGTCTCGAGGCTCTCCGAGGCATACCCGGAACTTCCGAGAGGCACCGTGGAGCGCATTGCACTCCATAACCCAAAGGACCCTGAGTCTGCGATAATAAGATTCTTAGCCTCTAAGGGCCTAATGCGCTGACCTTTATGCTTTTATCCTTCCAAGTTCCTCCTTTATCTTTATCACTTCCATGAGTTCGTTTGCGCTGAGCAGCGGTTTCCTAGTCCTGTCAATGTCGTCTATTGAGATCCTTGGGCATGCGGTGTTGACGAAAGCGTCGAACTCCATCATATTGTTGAGCGAGTCAAAGTCGAACGTGTTTGCCACAAGTATCCCGGCGCTCATACCGGCCTTCTCGATCCTCTTCTTAAGTATGGTTGCAAGTGCCATGTTGTGCTGACCGTTCTTTGTGGTAAGCAGTATGCCTATCCTCTTTGCGTCTACAGATCCGAGTATCTTCGCCCTTCTCTTCTTGCCGTAGAGTTCCCTGTAACTGTCGAATCTCTCTATGACCCCCTGGAATGGCTCGATTACGAAGAACGGTTTTGTCGTTGCAAGGACTGCGCCAAGGGGATGGAATATTCCCCCACCGAAGTATACAAATGCATCGACCTTTGAGTCAATCGTGGCCGCACTCCCTATGTCGCATCCCAGGATCTGGCCCTGCATCTTTGCAAAGCCGTATGGCTTTCCGACTATTACCTTCTTGCCGTTGTCCTCATAGAACTTCTTTACAGCCTCAAGCTGATGGATGTGCTGTATGGTTGTTATGATCCCTATCCTCACGTACTCCCTGAGCCTGTCCAGGGATTCCGGAAGGAGGTTAAGGGGCGCGTCGATCTCATAGTTTACGTATTCGACATTGAAGTCGACATGGTGGAATTCGGCGTGGCCGAAGTGTACGAGCTTCTCCGCTTTCAGGTCTCTCGCCTCGTCGAGAGCGAGGTCGCATGCGCCGAAAGTCGGCGAGGCCGATATGAAGACCTCGTTTCCATCCTTCTCGAGCTTCTTCGCATGCTCCAGCGCCTTCTGCTTTAGCCCTTCAGGAAACTGCAGTAATATGCGCATACTGATACACGTGGATGCATTTTCATGGCTTTATTATGCAATAGGCATTTCATGCGGCGCAGGTTCTGTGGCGTCGTTCAGGTGTAGCGTAAAGCATGTGCCCAGCAGCTGCTGCGCCTTGAGATTATATGCCGTGGAACCAGAAGCCCTTCTCGTCCTTCCCTGCCTTCCTTCCATTCCTTCCCATGATTCTCCCCAGAAGCGAAGGCCTCTTCCCTGAGACAGGAATCTTCTCAAACTTCATCTCCGGATGGAGCTCCGCATACCGATTCTCCCATTCATGGAACTTTGCGAGCTTCTCCTCCTCGCTCTTTCTTACCTTCTCCTCCCACGCGGGCTTCATCCTCTTCCATTCCTCCTGCGTATATGTATAAGGCGGATGCTCCCTTATCGATGGAGGATCGAACTGGCGCCTGTACATCTCGTTGTAGTAGTCAAAGTCGGCTGTTGACATGCTGTTTGTATCAACGTGGATGCCCTCGCCTGCAAGGAAGTCTATGATTCCCTCTATGCTTATCTTCTCCTTGAGGTTCTCAGCATCATCTGGATTATATATTATTGAGATCATGAGCTTAGCGAACTCGACCTTCGCCTTGAGCACAGCATCGTTGAGGAGGAGGCGGTACTGCAGCCTTGCCGCATGCTCGAGGTCTATGAGTTCATCCTTCCTTATGTTCTTGAATACGACTGTCTTGACAATCCCGTACGGTACCCTGTACGCTATACCGTTCTCTATCACCTTGTCGTTATAGCCGCCTGCGCCCCGCTGCCGCTGGAGCTTAAGGTCGCGCTGGTATGCTGTTTCCGCGGGTCCGGTATTCCTCCTGTCCAATCAAATCACCACTAGCAGCGCGTTTTATGTGCAGCCGCATCCTCCGGAATTCTTGCCGCAGCCGCATGCCTCCTCGTCGGACTGCTCCTCCTGCCTCAGGTCCTGCGCCGCAGCCATTACAACTGCTGCCTGCCTCTCCGGGACCGGCGAGCCGTACTGTAACGCCGACTTTGCGGCCCTTGCCTTTGCGGCCTCGGCCACATTGACAGGCATCTTGAAGTAGTCCTTTGCCTGCACGTACATCCTCTGGTATGGCTCGCTAGCCTCCAGCGCCTTGATGTCCCTCATGTACTTGTCGCCGGAATACGACCAGTTGGCGTGCATGTTCTCCCACTCCTTTGACGGAATGGCGTACTGCCTCTGGATCTTATCCCTGTAAACCTCCGGGAAGACATTGAACGTGCAGAATGGGAGCACCCTGCCGTCAGGCATCGCGTAATGGATGTCACATTTCTCTACCCTCTTGATGTCATACGTGTACTCGTCCTGGAAATGCATCATGCCCAGGAACATCGACTTGAGCTGGAATGCGCCCATAGTCTGGAAGTCGTGCTTCAGTATCACGCTGAGGAGCAGCTTTGAGAAGTTTATCCCAGCAGGCTGTTTCTCCTTGTCTATGAACCTGCCGAGCCCGGTAACGGCTCTGAGCGCAATCAGCTTCCTTGAGATCGCGTTCTTTCCCTCCATCTCATTTACAGCGGACTGGAAGTGCTCGAGCAAGCCGACAATGTCCACGAACCTCGTTATCGGCACTATCTTGTTGTTCCTGTCAAGGAAGATGTACGAGCCTGCACCGCATGCAAAGTGTATCGAGAGGTCGTACTTGTAGCCTCCGCTGAGAGCCTCTATGAACTTATTTATACCGCCGACGTAAGGAACCGAGAACCAGTCGTCCTTCGTTATGACGCCACCAGTCTGCTCTTCTATGAGCTTGATTGCGCCAGGGATTGAGATCCTCTGCTTCTCGCGCAGCCTTGATGGCATCCTTCCCACGAGCGAAACAGGCTGGAAGTTGACAGCTTTTACAACATCGTTGTTGTTGAGCGCAAAGTTGATTATCTTCCCGAGCTCCCCGTCGTTGATCGTCCTTATCACCGTAGGCACGAGCACTATGCCTATGCCTGCCTTGCGTGCGGCATCGAACGCGAGCGGGGCCTCCCAGTGGTTCTTGGGGTTCGCGCGCTTGGACACGCCGTCGAAGGACATGTATAGCGTGCTTACGCCGGCATGCCTGAGCTTTATCGCCTCCTCCGGATGCAGCCCGAGGTTGATTCCTGTAGTGTTCAACTGTATCTGATCGAAGCCTGCCTCTTTTGCGTCCTTAACGATCTGCACGAGCTCAGGCCTCATCGTAGGCTCGCCGCCCGTTATCTGAAGCGCGTTTGCAGGTATTGGCTTTTGGTGCCTGAGCACATAGAATATCTTCCTGAGCTCGTCGACAGTGGGCTCGTAAATCGCTTCGCCCTCCTTCGCATAGAAGAAGCAGTACCAGCATGAGAGATGGCACCTGTTTGTTATGACCACGTTTGCAAGACCTGTATGCGACTTGTGCCGCTCGCATATTCCGCAGTCGAACGGACAGTTCTCGCCCTTGTTTATGAAGTTCGGGTTGTCGAATCCCCTGCCATAGTAATTGTAATTCTTCATCTTTACATACATGTCATAGTCTTCCCAATATTTCTCCACGGTCCATCCGTGCTCCTGGCAGTTCTTCCTTATCATGACGTTGTCTCCGTCCTTGTATATCGTTCCGTCGACAATAAGCTTGCACTCGGGGCACACGGTCTTTGTCCTCTCCAGGATAGGCATCTTGTTCATGTCCTCCATGGTCCTATGGTACGGAGCGAGCAGGGGATCCTCTGGTTTGCTTATTACTACGCTCTGCTCTCCGCTCTTCAGTGTCATCTTCTCGCTATCTATGTTCACGAAATACACCATTGTAAGCCACAGCCACACCGTTCTGGTGCGGCTATAACTGACTTATAATTGTTAATCTTAAGGTATATAAATGTTCGTTCTCCGCTTTGTTCTGCGTTATTTCTTTAGCAGGGGCAATGCCAACTGCACCGGATTATGCGTCATTTTTCAGAGATAGCTACAGTGCGTAGGGAGCGCGGTGCACGGCACTCCGAGACCATGCGTGCTTATCCGGCCGTGCTCATCTGGCCCCGTGATCCTGCCATCCCCCTCCGTACTTCCTCCTGCTGTTTCTGCCAGAGCCCTGCCTTCTGAAGTTTCCTCCGCCACGCCCCCTGCCATGACCCTGCCACCTGCCCTGCTGCTCTGGCCTCTCCGGCTTGTCTACGAGCCTCTGCGTTGAGTACCTCTTGAGAGTAGCATCGATCTGCTCCTTCAGCTTCGGGGCTATGAAGTTCTTTGTGAACGCATCGGCCTTCGATGCTATGCAGATCTTCGTAGCGTATAACCGTGCAATCCTGCCCCTGTTGCCCCTGGTCGCTGTGGTGATCTCAGGAAGCCTGAAGAGCACGCCGTACTTCGGCGGCCTTGTGTTGAACCTTATGTGCTTGAAAAGTGACTTCTCTGCGCCGAGTAGCTGTATCGTGCTTGCCGGCATCAGTGCAAGCTTTGACAGTGAACCTGCCTTGGAAAGGAGCTCTGCCGCGAGCTTATAATCTATCAGATATGAGATGTTGGGCATTAGCGCCGTTATCCTCTCCTTGAGATACGCGTCGAGCAGATCCTGCTCCCTGCCCAGCTCTATCTCAGTGTTGGCCACGCTCCTGAGCGTCTCATACTCCTGGTCATTTGGGTCATTCCCTATGCTGCTCTGTATTCTTGCATATACCTCATCGGTGCCGGTGCCCAGCAGCTTCTCGAGTGAGGCCCTGTCCGCGTCCCTCTTCTTCCTCCCAAACTCGGCCACGAACTTCGCATATGTGATCTGGTTATTCAGCCTCAGTTCCGGAAAGAAGATGCCGTACCAATCCTCAAGCTTCTCGTGGATCAGGTTCCTCGTCCTCTCGACCTCGTTGTATGTGTTTATCGCGAGTATGGCTGAGTGCTCGCCGGTTGAGTATGCGGAGGTCACGCTGGCCTTGGCCAGTTCTATGAGCCTTCGTCTCTTCTCTTCAGGACTCTCTTTCAAGGAAGCGCCTAGAGATATTTCTATGCAAAAGAATAAATACGTAATAGCTGCGGAGGCAGACTGAGGAATAGTGGATCAGGCATTGTCATAGTACAGGATACGTTACCAAGGGAAAAGTAATGGTTGCATGCTTACTTCGGCATAATACGGCCAAGCAGGGATATGACGACACTGGCAGTGCACCCTTGAGATGAAGTGCGAAGGGCCTGGGCAGGGAACACCAATGAGCTAACCTGCTGCGAAATCATTTATCCTCTTCTGGCCACGCGCTGTTGTCAGGCCCGACACCCTGACACCTATTTTCCTTATCCTCTTCGACCTGTCTGCGTATCTTGAGTAGAGGTCCGATGCGCTGGCCAGAAGTGCATCGAACTCCCCGGACCTTCTGGTGCTCCTGCTCTTCAGGCGCTCCGTGAAGTCCGCATAGCGCATCTTGACCGTTACAACCCTAAAGGTAATGCCTGCCTTCTTTACCTCGCCGGCGACTTCCTCTGACAGCTTTCTTATTGCAGCCAGTATCGCGCCTGCATCCGCAGTATCATTATCGAATGTTATCTCCCTTCCTATCGACTTCACCTCGTAATTCCCTTCGACTGCACTCTCATCGATTCCGTTTGCGCACTTCTGCATCTCGACGCCGAAGGAACCGAACATCTCGATCAGATCCATTGTATTTGCACGGGCAAGGTCCCCAATGGTCCTGTAGCCCATTGCCTCGAGCTTCTCCCTCGTTTTCGTGCCTATCCCGTAGAGGTCACCTACGGGCTTGCCCTCCAGGAACCCTTTGGCCTGCTCCTCCTTTATCAGCATTATCCCGGCGGGCTTGGCTGCCTCGCAGGCCATCTTCGCCATAAGTTTGTTCGTGCTGATGCCTATAGAGCACGGAAGCCCGGTTCTCCTCTTTATTGATTCCCTGATGGTCTCCGCATACCTGAGCGCGGCGTCGTAGCTCCCCACTCTCTTAGAGACATCGATAAACGCCTCGTCTATGCTGACCTGCTCTAGCTTTGCTGCGTATTCTTTCACGATCTCCATAACCTCTCCTGACTCTTTCTCATAGAAGGCGTAGTCGATTGGAAGGTATACTGCATCGGGCTTTATCCTGTATGCCATTGAGATGGGCATCCCGCTCCTTATGCCGAACTTCCTTGCGATGTAGTTGCACGTCATGACTACGCCGCGGCCCTTGCCTCCCTTCGGGTCAAAGCCCACGACAGACGGCTTGTCCTTGATCTCCGGCCTTCTGAGCTCCTCGCATGCGACGAAGAAGTAGTCCATGTCTATTAGCATTATCAGCCGCATATATGCACCAAACTTGGCAATATCTGATACTTAGTGCTTGAATCCTCTCCAATACTCCTTGCGATTGCATGCCTTACCACAGCACAAGTGCACGTTTTGCACCGCAGATTACCGATATACCGATGCTGCATAGCCCTCATGAATGGTATCTGAAGCAGGCTATTTCAGGATTACCTCCTCGACCACGCCCCTGGGCTCCCTCTCCGTGAAGACCTGGGTGGTAAACCGGTATATCTTCGCCTGCCCGGTCTTCCATGCATGCTCGTGAATTCCGGCCTTTATGCATACGTTGTCAAGGAACTGACGCGCGTTCCATTTTTCCTCCACCGCAACGATCGGCAGCAGGAGGCCGGTGCTGTACCCGTACCTGACCATAAGCCCGTCCCTGCCGACCTTCACCCCGCGCAGAATCGAGGCTTCCGTCCCTCCGGCTATCGGGGCAGGCTCGGTGAGCACGCTTACCTCTATTGTTATGTGCTCGAGCTCCCTGTGCGAGACAGGAACAAACCGCGGATCCTCGCTTGCTGCCGCAATTGCCGCCTCGACGAGCATGCTCGACATTGGTGCAATCGGCTCGGTAAAGCCTATGCAGCCCCTGAGCGCCTTTGTCGGATAATGCTCTATCGTCACGAAGACGCCGTGCCTTCCCTTGAAGTGGGCCAGGCGCTCCTCTGCGATCTTTTTGTTGAAATCCGGAAGAGTGGTGAGCGCTTCTATCACGTGCCTTGCGGTCCAGACAAGCTCCCTGCCCTCCTCGAGCGAGTACGGCCTGCTTCCACCTTCCATATATCCACCAGTACAATCCGGCATACCTGCTTGCCGGCCTGAACAGTCTATCAGAAATATAATTGTGCAATCAACTATAAATACTGCGAGCATTGAGCCATTGATGGGCGTACGGCCTGGCAGGCTGTGGTGTAATAGCACGCAGCAGATAGTCAATGCTTATGATAGTCAATGCTTATAAAGGCTTGAAGCATACGCTTAGCTATGCGAGCGGGAAATCCCCCTGCCATCCACTGGCGGGAGGATGCCGCCATGCCGGGGGTTATGCCATGAAGCAGGAACGGACGACCAAGAGGAGATACAGGATTACTTACAGGAGGAAGGGATGGGGCAGCGTCGAGTTCGTCAAGGTATACGAACATGAGACGCACGGCCTGGAGAGCGCCCTGAAATGGTTCATCGAGGAGAATACGCTGAGCAAGGAAGACATAATAAAGCTGGAGCAACTCGATAACTAGGGCAGGCATGCCAAGATGCGCCGCTCCCCGGCGAATGTGCTTTTTTGTCATGCGGCCCCTGGCAAGCCGGGGGCGCCATCTGCCTTGTCTACCGCTGTTTTTTGCATTCATTCTTGCAATAGGGCCATGACTGTCCTAAGTATACAGGGCGGCTTGCGCCGCCCTGTTCTATTTCTGGGTGTCACCAGGCACAGCCTGGCGCAATATTATAGGATGTTAATGTTTATATACTTTTACTTAATTACACAACCTTATAGTAAGATATAAATATGTTCGCTGAGTAAAATGATTGCAGAAAGCGAAAGCCGTCGCTATACAAATAGGCGCTCTATTTTTGGGTGAAAGTTCTATTCTGGGTGAGAACATGAAGGTGAGCATAGACTGCGAAGGGAGAATAAGAGGGCTGAACAAGGTTCTGAACGCGGTGGTTGAGCTGTGTTGTGAGGAATCGAGTTTCGAGCAGGCAGGCGTGATCTGCAATGAACTCGGAAAGCTCGTAAGGGAGCTGACCGAGCTAGCATGGATCTGCAGGAGGGGCTCGAGGGTGAGGAGCTATTTCGGCTACGAGGCAGAAGTGTATGTTGCCGAGAAGGGCATCACCTGGCAAAGTTACAGAACAGCGGCGGCGCCTCCGCCGCCCCCCAGCGCTCTCCGGATTGGCAGGCACAGCCTGGTACATTTTACCTTGAAGACAGGGCTGTCCCTTCGATGCAGGCAGGGACTGGAACACAGGTGCAGGCAAAGGGCTCTGAAGCATTTAGGTGCCTGCAGGCATCAGACGGGCCCGCGGCTCGACGGAAGAAGTACAAGCACGTCCTTGTTTATCCAGAGCCTGCCGTCTTTTCTCAGCTCAGGCCACCTGTACCATGCTACATCTTCGCGGTTCAGTATGCACCACCCGCTATTTACCGTAACAGGCATTGGAAGGCGGTGCGATGCCGACTTAAGGAGCATGGCACGTGCAGCCTCGGGATGGTAAAGCGCAATTTCGCATCCTGCGCTCCAGTTTGGCGTTATCCGGCCTTTGGCTAGCTTATGCAGCAGCGGCCCTATCCTTCCTTTCCTGAGCGCCTTCTGTACCTGGGATATATTCCCAAGCGGTTTGCCGTGGTTCGCCCGCATATAAGCCATATATGGATACTCTTCAGCAACCAGCTGAGCCGCATCCCTATTCTCCCTCAGCAGGCTGAAGAACTGCGCCGTATCTCCAGCCGCGGCACGCGTGTGGAGTGCTATGAGCCTCTCGGATAGCTTGCCGGCTGCATCAGTGGTGTCTGATGCCGGGGCCCTGCGTAAAGCGCTGAAACGGAGCATGCAACCGCGGTTGTATGCCAGAGACTGCTCTCTGCCCTCTTTTATATCTTCCCTGCGCTTGCCCACGCGGTGCTTCTCCGCTATGCGCCGGTGGAAGGCTCCGAACCGCATGCTTTTTAATGAGAGCACCTAATCATTCTGTCTGGAGTGGTATTGTGAATGGAGCGGAACAGGATAGCGTGCCTGCCTGGCTGGTTTGTGAGGATATGCTCACCAGGACTAAGGACGAACTCATACTTGAGGCGATAGACATATTAAGGAAGGAAATGGCAGAGGGCAGGATAGATATAAGGGGCTATGTTGCAGCCATGCCTGAAAAGGGAAAGGAGCTGGAGCAGGATCTCTTCGTAATCAGCAACCTCATTGGAAGGGCTGGGGAGATACGGGAGCGGTACGCAGAATACGCGAAGCGGGAGGGAAAAGGGGGGATAAGCGACCCTAATGTCGTGCTGAGGGGCGAGGAACTCAGGAAGTTTCTCCTGTCTGTCAACGCCATAGACCTGCTCATGCGCCTCAGCAGGGTCTTCGGCATGTGGGCTGACGACGTCGGGAACTATTCACTGCTCAATAATCTTATAGACGTGATGGTAAAGAGCGCAGGCCTTGACGGAGACAGGCTGGAAGCGCTCGGATTTGTGGTTTCAAGTAAGGTCTTCGCGGACAGCAAGGCACTCTCCGATGAGGAGATGCGGCTGCTCAAGGAGACGCTTGGAAGCGCAGGTGGAGGAAGCACAGGTGG
>JAJZYR010000003.1 GCA_021797995.1 Microcaldota archaeon | reverse complement strand
CGTTCTGGAGGGCCTGCGAGTATATCCTGTCGAGTTCCCCATTCTCACTGGCTAGCTCTTTCATGAACCTGTTGAATGTGGACTTTGTTATCTGCAGGTTCCTGCCCTTCAGGTACTCCTCCTTCGCTCTATCAAGGAGTTTGTTGTAGAGGAATCGCGCGAGCTCTATCTGTTCGTCTATCTCCCTCTGCCTCTTAGCGTCGGGATAGATCCTGAACCTGTACGCCCGCACAGATTCCATGACATTTATTATGTTGTAAGTGTTTATACGCCTTCGCTTCATCCCGCGATTGAAATCGTGGGTTTTCAGCTCAGATGAATCATTATAAAATTAGAAACTTGACAAACTTAAGAACCTTTCCATCCAATAGGATCTGGAGGGTTTTCTCTTCTCTTTTTAACGTCTGAAATAATAAGTGTGAGGTCTCCTGTGGACATTGGTCGTCCTTGCCAGGAGACAAGTAAACATGAAAATAGAAGAGTTGGAGAATAAAATACCAGAGGTTTGGGCTGCAGCCCGGGTAATAGTGCGGAAGTATCACCATACGAAGAAGTTTGCAAAACATCTCGTAGCGTTAGTGGTGAAACAGATAGAAGGCCTTACCGACGTAGAACTTATAGAATTTGTTGGCACTAAGTTTGGGAAGATTATTGGCTACAAAAAGAAACTTTCCCAATCAACATTCTCTAAGGTCAGAGAGCGCACAGACCCTGCGATGATAGAAGAATTGAACAATTGGATTCTGCAGGATAGACTGAAAGGCAGGCAAATACGTCTTCTTGCACAGGATAGTACTGACGTGTCTGCATTTTCACGAAAAGACAGGGACGCAAGGAAGGGACACAGAACCCCGTCGAAAAGAGAACAGGAAGATGCCGATGGAAAGGCCAATGACATGTTCTTTGGTTATAAACTGCACATGATTTGTGATGCAGAAACAGAAATCCCTGTGAGTTTCTATATTGCGCCTGGAAACAGGCATGACTCTGTGTTCTTCGCCAAATTGTTCGCTGATGTGAACCAGAGGTTTTGTATTGCACATGGTGCGAAGTACCTTGCGGATTCTGCCTTTGATGCAACCACATATACAAGGAACTTCATGAAAACGAGGTGAAGGCGGTCATCTCTGTCAATGGAAGGGGGCATAGAAAGTCAGAGGTTCCCAAGGATTCAGAATATGGCAAGAGGTGGGCAATCGAGAGGATCTTCTCAAGGTTAAAGGAGGTTTTCGGACTTGCAAAGAACAGAGTAATTGGGATGAAAAAGGTGGCAATACATATCCAGTCTTGTATTACTGCATATCTGATCAGTTATCTGATGTGATCGGTCATGTACCTTGACGATGGTGGTCTTATGTAAATGTCAACTCCCTAATAAAATGATTCCAGCTATAACTAGAATAATCCCTATTTTCTGGTCAAGCTGCAACTTCTCTTTTAGAATGACTAATGCCAGACTTACTGTTATTATAGGCGAGGCTGAACTTACTGGTGCGACTATTGCAGTATAGCCGTAAGTAACACCCAAATTGTAGGAAATAATAGATATTGTAGCTATTATCCCTATCAGAATGATTAATGGAACACTCCTCTTTTCAGGTATTGCTTTTATTTTAGCGGACGTGCAGTATATGGCAAGAAGGACTGTCGTTAGAATTGTTATAAAAAGCGATACTACAAACCAATTTAACTTAGTGGTTAGATAACTTAATAAGAAGAAGAATAGCCCCCATATAAATAAGGTCAGAATGGCATATTCTGTACCTGCCATTACAAATCTTGACTTCTTTGATCTTAGTACGCTTCTTATGTCTAAAGATGTTAATACGGTACCAACAACGATAAGTATTACATAAAGAATTTGAAGATGGCTTATTACTTCTCCAAAAAATATTACACTGAGTATTGCAGTTATAGCACCCCAAGCACTTGCAATAGTGGCCACAACGGATACATTGCCTATTTCGAGTCCTCTAGTGAACGTTAATATGCTGCTCGTCGCTAAAAACGCCGTAAAGATGAGAATTGCAAATGTCAGTAGAGACATGCCATTATATCCGAATAGAAAAATTGACAGGATTAGAAGCAGTATGAGACTGACAAAATTAAATCCAAGAGATGTCTTGAAGATCCCTATGGCTTTGGAACTCTTAGCCATTAGGAAATCTTGCAAGCCAAAGGCCGCCATTGCCGCTACTCCAAGAAACAAGCCAAGATATGCGTTTAACATACAATACCAAATTATAGTGGATCTGATAAATAACTGAACTTTGTTTACATCGGGTGCGGTATCTGAAAAGTTCAGATATTAGACAAACCTGTCGTAAGTCGCAATTTTCAATCACTTTTTATACAACACTTCTAAAGGAGGAGCACTCCGAATGCCAGCGCGGCGCCCACTGCCGAGCAGATGGTGTTCGAGGTATACTTGTTTCCCTTCCCCTGCTCCTCGTAGAATCCTGAGGCCGAGTCTGCGAGATTTCCTGCGAAGCCAGAGAAGGTTGCAACTGCAATGAGAAATGGAAACCCGGGCATGCCGTAGAGCGTAAGCGATATGACAAGCGCGCCTATCAGGCTTGCTGACAGGCCGAGCGGGCTTACGGCCCCGGAGGTGCCGGCTTTTACCTTCTTCAGCGTGAGCAGCATCCATGGCCTGCCGCCGAGTACGCCTATCTCACTGGCAAACTTGTCTGCGGTTATTGCGGAGATGGATGCGACGTATGCCACAAGCAGCAGGCGCGGGGGAACGAGCTGGGCAACGTTGTTTACGAGGTATATCAGGATTATATAAAACGGCACGACGCCGTTGGCAAAGACGTTCCTCCAACCCCTCTCGAGCTCATACTGCCCCATCCTCTTTTTTGTCTTCCGGCCCATCCTGGTCACTACTGCAGAGACTGCCAGGAAGAGAAGCATTACGGCCAGGAAGAAGATGCCGGTTCCGCTCAGCCATCCGGCAGCAAGCAGGCCGGCACCGAGCAGGAGGGCCGAGAGCACTCCGCCGTAATTCAATGTCAAAAAGGTACGCATGTAAATTCCATGTTAATGAAACGTTCCGGTATTTCGAAAGGTTTATAAGCATAAACTCGGATATAAGCTGTACGAATCCTATATTGTAGGAAGGGAAAACTGGTCGCCTTGCCAGCGCGTGCGTGAATAACGCCGTGCTGGCCTCTTCCTCATTTTAGTGCCTTGTTCTTCCGTTGCATACGGCTGCATAGTCTCTTTTATGGCAGTTATGGCTCCCATCCAAGGAGTGGCGTAGTTCTTCCCTGCCCGCGTTGTTAAACGCGTATGCTAATCCTTCTCTCAATAGCTTTATATTCTTTTCAATGGCATATGATACGCTGCTCCTACTTATTCTGAGAAACGGCAGCGGGTTGTTGCATGGCAAAGGAGAAAGGAGTCAAGTCTATTGAGGACCTGCCCGGAATAGGGCCGACGACCGCGGAGAAGCTGAAGGCTGCCGGCCTTGATACCCTTGACAGGATAGCAACGGCGGTCCCGGCAGACATATCGGACATCACGGGCATGAGCCTTGAGAACTCAAAGAAGGCCGTAGATGCGGCGAAGACCGCAACGACACTGGAGTTCTCCACAGGTTCCGAGGTATATGAGAAGAGGAAGAACATAGGCAAGATCAGCACAGGTGCTTCGAGCCTTGACGAGATCCTCGGAGGCGGGGTGGAGGCAAATGGGATAACCGAGGTTTACGGGAAGTTTGCAAGCGGGAAGTCGCAGCTCGGCTTCCAGCTCTCAGTAAATGTGCAGCTCCCTGCAGGGAAGGGGGGTCTTGACGGAACCGTCCTTTTTATTGATACAGAGGGGACGTTCAGGCCTGAAAGGATAGAGTCTATTGCAAAGGCTGCGGGGCTGGACCCGAAGCAGGTTCTTGACAATATCATTGTGGTAAGGGCGAGCACCTCAGACCAGCAGGTCCTTGCCGTGGAAAGGGCGGACAAGACCATCAAGGAGAGGAACATAAAGCTCATTGTCGTCGATTCACTGATGTCGCTCTTCAGGTCCGAGTATCCGGGCAGGGGGGCGCTTGGAGAGAGGCAGCAGAAGCTCAACAGCCATATACACAGGCTGCAAAGCCTGGCAGATACTTATGGGCTTGCAATATACATAACGAACCAGGTAATGGACAATCCGGCAATCCTCTTTGGGGACCCTACCACGCCCGTAGGGGGGAACATAGTTGCACATGCGGCCACCACAAGGCTTTACATGAGGAAGAGCAAGGAGGAGAAGAGAATCGTGCGCCTCGTAGACTCGCCTGGCATGCCGGAGGCCGAAGCCGTCATAAAGATAACCACAAGCGGAATAAGGGACTGAGATGCTCCTACTCATAGGGCTTGGGCTTGACACGAAGGACATATCGGTAAATGCCCTCGAGGCGCTGAAGAAGGCGGATACGGTGCTCCTGGAGCAGTACACTGCCTTCATCCCAGATGCGTACATAACGTACCTGAAAGCGGAGAGCGGAAAGGACATAAGGATTATAGGCAGGTCTGATGCCGAGGAGAACGCCAGGCCAACGCTCGAGGCAGCGAGGGTAACAGACCTCGCCGTGCTCGTTCCAGGAGATCCGCTTATTGCAACAACGCATCATTCGACCCTGCTTAATACCGCCAGGAAGATGGGAATACCGTTCAGGATATACCATGCGCCATCGGTCCTGTCTGCGGCCATAGGCGAGAGCGGGCTTGACGTGTATAAGTTCGGAATGATAGTGACGATTGCGTTCTGGTCCAAGAACTACAGGCCGACCTCGTTCCTTGATTACATCAACAAGAACCTCAAGAACAGTGAACACTCACTCGTGCTTCTGGATCTCGGTGCCGATAATGGAAAACTGCCCATGAGCCTTGAAGAGGCTGCAGAGCTGCTGAGGGCCGCAGAGAGCGAGAAGGGGTATGGCATCGTGGACGACGGGCTCAGGCTACTGGTAATGGGGGATATCGGCAGGGAGAGCCAGGAGATAGCGTATATCAGCCTTGGAGAGGTAAGCAGGGTCTCATCGAGATTTGGCGGCAAGATACTGACGCTGATAATTCCCTCGGTCTTGACCTTCGCAGAGGAGGAATCGCTGAAGAAGTACGCTGCAGGTCATTAGGCCACCGCACGCTGCCGCATCATTGCAGCCTCGCACGGGCCTGCTATCCATCACCGTACCTGCCCAGCCTGTGTGCTGCATAATCCGAGAATCTGCTGCCTCTGCGTCGCTGCAGCAGGGGCCGGCTTTCCAGTTCCCGCACCTCACGTACCGATCCGCTTAGTTATGCTGCAACTCGCCTGCCTTTTACGATCCAGGAACAGGCGCCGCCTGATGCTGCTGGGATCAATTACTGCTCCACGCTCCAGTACTTCATCGTATAGAGCAGTGCCGAGAAACCAAATCCCTCGACGAACCAGACCGTTGCTATCCTGAAGAAGATGGTTATGATTGAGGCCAGCCCGATGCCTATCGTTGCGGGAAAGAAGAGCGTCAGGTATCCTATGAGTGCCGCATCAGTCACCCCAAGCGTTGCGGGAAGGCCAGAGATCATGCCTAGTATCAGTGATGATGAGAAAATGAAGAGCACGGTAGGCAGCGACGATAGAGGCATGTTGACTCCGAAGGCGAGTATGACAAGATAGAGGGCCAGGCCGTTCAAGAACATTGCCGGTATCGTGTAGAGCATTGAGTAGGCATAGGCGCTCCCCTTCAGCATCTTATTATACCTGAAATAGAGGTTCCCTATGTCAAAGACGCTCCTAAGCCTCTTTATGTGCCCGAACCTCTTCTTTACGTAGAGGAATGGGCCCTTTATGTATACGAATACGAACGGTATCACTAGCAATATGGTAATTATAAGCGAGATTCCAAAGAACTTGTGCACGAATATCATTGACACTATCAGTACGACCACGAAGCCCAGGAAGTCGGTGAAGATATCGGCAACCACAGCAGGAAAGGTGCGCGCGAAGCTCACCTTTGATATCCTGTTTATAGTATACGACACCATGGCCCTTCCCCATCTTCCCGGAGTTATGTCCATCGAGTACATTGACAGATAGATGAGGAAGTTCTTGGCTCTTGGAATCTTCACCTTCAGCTTCCTCAGATAGAACTCCCATTTTGGAAACCTTATCACATAGCCAAGGAAGATTACTCCCAGCGCCGCAAGAAAGTAGTACGGGTTCATCGACTCTATGCCCCCTACGAACTTCGCCAGGCCCTCGCTATATATTGCCAGTGCGGCTATCGCAGCAAAAACGGCAAAGCTTGCTGCAAGCACCACAATTATTATGAACCTTATGTTTTCCATCTTGCGCCGGTATTCTGACCCCTTTCTTATCCGGCTTATGCCGCTTATGCCCAGTGCACCTCTTCCTGCCGCACCCTTCCTTCTTCGTCTATTCCATCTCATGCGATCAGTCATTTGGCGAATTTGATTATCCTCTCGGCAGAGGCGTTGCCGTCAGCGCACAGGAGAGCCACGTTGCTTGGAGCATGATAGTCGGCAACAATGTATCCAGATTCCCTTGCCACCTCTTCTGCGAACGCCATTATCTCCTCCATTGACGGCATCTGCGAGTATGAGAGGTGGCGGCCGGCGCCTCTTGCTCCTCCGACAAATACAAATCCCTTAAGCTCCACGTAGTGCGGCTTCCCCTTCCTTATGAGTCCGGCATAGCCTTGTGCGTCAAGCATATTCATCCCCTTTATCAGGGTGAGCCTGAAGACCCTGCGCGTAGGCATGCTTGAGAACACCCCGAGAAACTCCTGGAAGCTCTCCCATGCATTGAGGGTCTTCGGCCTTGTAATCCGCTCGTAGATTTCCCTGTTAGGCGCCTGCACAGAGACATAGAGCTGCGTCGGCATCACCGTGAGCTTCCTGAGTGCGCCTGCCATCGTGCCGTTAGTGACAAGGAAAGTGCTTATCCCCCTCCTGTGAAATTCCTGGAGCAGCTCGCCCATCCTCGGATAGAAAAGGGGCTCGCCTGTGAGGCTCAGCGCCACATGCGCCGGGTCGTTGGATTCGTGCCACCTCAGAATGTCGACTCCTCCATTGCCTTTGTATCCTGTGATTATACGCTTATGCTCGTTTATCAGCCCTTCGGCTATCCTGCCAGGGTCATCCCATTCGCCCATGGCGTTTATCTCGTTCCATTTGAAGCCTTCCTCCTCCGGGATTATCCTCCAGCAGAAGGAGCATGCCAGATTGCAGCCTATCGCGGGGGTCGCCTGTATGCACCTGTGGCTTGCTATCCCATAGAACTTGCTTTTGTAGCACCCTGTGCCATCCTTCTTCAGGCTGGACGACGTATATGCGCATATCTTGGTTGCCGAGTGCCTGCCCACGAAATGGTATCCCTGCTTCCTCATCTTCTCTGCAAGCTTGCCAGGCATGTTGGGATTGACTGCCGCGGCTTTTTGAACCGTTATTTTCCGATCTGCACTGATTTTCATTCGCTCTCGGAAGTAGATACAATAATAACGTATTTAAACATGCGAAGCCCTTCTTTTTCACACATGCACTATGTGCGCAAATGATGGCATGCTGCACCTGAAGCTTATCTCGAAAAAAGAGGTCATTTCCGACGACCAGTCCACAATAGACCAGCTCAAGGGCGGCCATATCGGGAACATGGTCGACGGCATACTCTACCTGGGGATCGAGGAGGCGCTTTATCTCATGGACGTAAGGAACGCCGAGTGCACTGCAAATGGGAAGCCGGTAGCGTTCAACGACATTGCATCGGCATTCTGGAAATCCGGAAAGTTCACGTCGAGGTACTTTACGTACAAGGACTGGAGGGATCGCGGACTGGTTATAAAGAGCCCGGACTCGAGCTATGCGGAGCCGGGCAGGATGCAGGTAAAGGAGTACCCTGTGTCCTCGCTTAAGCTTCCCGACTATAAGCTTCACGGAGTCTTCTTCAAGACGGACTTGCTTACGATAATCGATGATGCCGAGCATGGCAGGGACATCTATGACAGGCTGTGGTTTGGGCAGTACGGCTCCTACAAGGCCCCGGAGAGGGGTAGGCTGAACAAGCTCGACGTCTATGAAACCTTGTTTCTCATCGACCACGGAATGCTCGTGCTGGACAACATAACCGTAAAGGAGCTTGAAAGACACGCTGCGGCGCGCAGGAGGGATTTCCCGAGGCTCTATCAGGTCTACAAGGACTGGAGGGAGAAGGGTTATGTCATAAAGACCGGCTTCAAGTTTGGGACCCACTTCAGGGTTTATTTCCCTGGAGCCAGGCCGTTCAAGAGCGAGAGCACAGGCTGGATCCACTCGAAACACGTCATACACGTCTTCCCGAAGGAGTCCAAGCTGCTGATATCCGAATGGGCCAGGGCGATAAGAGTTGCGCATTCCGTGCGGAAGACCTTCATACTTGCCGTGCCTGGGGACCCTGACGAACGCGATGTTGGGTTCGACTACATACTGTACCATAGAAAGGGGGGAGACGCGGAGTCTCCTGATAGCGGTCCTCCGCGTTTCGCGATGCTCTCGCTCAGCGAGGAGGAGTATATAGGGGGCAGGGAGTTTGCAGGGGCGCTGAGGAGGGCGAGGGAGAGCAGACTCGACCTTCTCCTTGCCATAATGGACAGGGAAACGGCGGTAACTTACTATCGTATAAGGCAGATAAGGCTGCCGCACAGCAGGCAGGAATATTACGAGATTGACTGGCTCCAGCCATAGTTCCGCTATTATGGCCGCTATTGGGCTTTGTTAAATAAGCGGCTTTTGTTTAAAAAGTCTAAAATTTGTTTAAAAAGTGAAACCCTATTAAGTTTTTCCAGCTCTCTTATATAGAAAAACAGAGATGATAGATACAACGAAGCCTAACACACCAATTATAATAAATGCGTAGCCCTCTACATATATTTCAAAAGATGAAGTTATCGCATTTATATTAAAGAGATTAGCCACAAGCAATTGGGTATCACTTTCTGTATTAGAGAAACCTGACATTAGTATCAACGTTTCACCAACTATTAAGGCTATTATGCTTGTGAGTAAAATATAATACAGATTTTTAATCTGTGAGTTTTGGTATAGTGAAAGACATATCTTGGCTATCGATAATAAAAATATAAGTGTTCCAATCAACGCCACTACAAATCCAAGCTGGATTGGGTCTACGCCAAGAATATTACAAAACGGGTTTTCACCAGTAAATAAGCAGCTATCTGAGCCCATTACAAATACACCGATTAGTAATACAATCACTCCTGCTATTAACAGAATATAAAATTTGTTACTATTTGATGTTGATTGTTGCTCCGTCATAACTATGTATAGGAAGTAACACTTTAATAAATATCTCAGGAGATATGTTTAGCAGATTTTATGGTAGGCATGCGAGTAATAGGAGGTGCAATCTTAGTAATTATGGTTATTATTCTTGCAGTATTGGTATTCCTTGGAGATTTATCTCTTCCCAAATCTGTATCTAATCTGCTTGGTGTGCCGAGCGCTGTAAGTAGTCAATGTCTTCCTAATGCTGGTTTTGTATGCTCAAATATAAGTTATTCAGCTTCTACAGGAGACATAACACTAAATTGGGGTATGCAAGATCTTGGAGCGAGTTGGACTAATGTTAATTGGACTAATGTTAAAGTTGCATTCGTTTCGATAAACGACAACAACTACTCTCAACAATGTTTATGCCCTGCTTCCTTTGCAAGTGGCATCAATGTAACATCTATTGGTGAATTACAACCTGGTAATCCAAATGGTGTGAGAGTAACCTTGAAAAGCAACCCTCAAAACCATGTGGAAGGAACTAATGTGGAAGGAACTATTTGGGTATCTTATAGCGTCGCTGGAAATAGCATAGTATATTACCAATCTATAGCTGGTTTGACAATAAATACGACAAGATGAAAGCTTATGCATCTAAGGCACTTAATCCAACATCCAAAAGTAATGAGTCTATATCCTTCTTAAAGTACTTATGGCGTGCCCTCGCATAATGTTCGCCGCGCAGTCCCTTCTTCCGTATCATTATGGTAAACATGTTGTGTATAACGATAGAAACTACTGATCAGAGTAGAGCCTTTCCACCGTTTTGTAGGTTGTCTTTATCTTCGAAATCGGCTTCAAGACGGATAAAAACCTGCAGTTCTTCTATTGCTGAGACTGAATATGTCCTTCATCAGCAACATCAGCACTTTATCTACGATAGATATCTCAACAGGCCTCCCGATGTGTTTTATGTTTCTGAGCAACTCCGAAGCCGACTTCGCGATTATTGGTCTTATCTTGACAAGGGCGATTTCTAATCTTCTTGAATATTCCCTTTCGTAATGAACCCAATCCCGTGGATCGCCAATTGTTTAAAAAGTGGGCAAACAGTTAAAGAAGTCAGGCAAAATGGTAGTTATTTAACAAAGCCCCGCTATTGCAAAGCTTTTTATATCTTATATCAGAGATGATTGCAGGCGATCTTATGAAGATTTCGGAAATCTACCGCATGGATATATACAGCGACGGAGGCCAATACCTCGGAGAGGTACAGGACGTAATAGTGGACTTGGAGAAGGGCGAGGTAAGCAGGCTGCTTATGATACCTTGGAAGAATGCAAAGGGCGATGCAAAGTCTGTCCTCAAGCAGAAGAGCATACTTTACAAGAACGTAAAAAATGTTGGGGATGTTGTCCTTGTCTCCTCACCGTCACCTTCTGCCCAGGAGGCGAGCAGGGAGGAAGCTGACGACCTGTCGCGATAAGGCCCGTGTGGCATCCCTGCCAGTGATGCCGTGTACGTAAACGTGATGGATTCTTGCCCGCATAGGCGGCACTATTGCGTTTAGTTGCGTTTATGGCAAGCCATGGGAACACCGTGTGAGGTTATCCCGCTTGCCTGGGCAAATGCGCTGCATGCATACCGGGTCGTTTTGCGCGGCTGCAAGCCCATCCGGCACTTTTTCTCCGCTCGGGTCCGCAATGGTATTTATATGTTTTGAGTGAAAGGATAGCTGTTGTTTCCTATGCCTGGCAGCTATACCTTCCCGATAGGCCTTGACGAGAGGGAGAAGGAACTTGTCAGACCCTTTTTTACAAATGTGGACAGGCATGTCTTCGCCCTAATCAACATGCCTGAAGTCGTAAAGGGCACCCTCTTTTCGAGGTACAGCAGGTCGGAGAAGAGCGCCCGCCGCCTCCTGCTTGATGAATTCATCCCCAATAAGGAGGTAATGGAGGCGATTGAGGGCAACATGCCCTCGAAGGGGATCGAGGCGAACCTTGCAATAGGCCGGGCCGAGGACTTTTACCAGCGGGTGCTCGTCGGATACGGTGATGATTCAGTTGCTGAACTTGCAGGATCGCATGCGGCCTGCGAGAATATATCGAGCCTCGCAGCCGACCTCATCACCGACTCGAGAATCGGCTTCTCGTACCTGGAGAAGTCGGCAAGGTACATACCTTTTGATAAGAAGGTAGACGGAAAGTATCTCTGGTTCAGGTCCCCGAAGCTCATGGAATCAAGGTTTGGGGATGCGTATGAAAGGACCATGGACCTGCTTTTTGACGAGTACAGCAGATGGCTGCCTGTCGTCATCTCCTATGCAAAGGAGAATAACCCGAGAAGCGGCGATACCACCGAAAGGGCTTATGAGAATGCAATGCGCGCAAAGGCATGCGACGTGCTGAAGAACCTGCTTACCGCAGGGAGGCTCACTAATATAGGCTTGTTCGGCAACGGGCGCGCGTATGAGTACCTGCTGACGCGGCTTTATTCGTCCAACCTTGCCGAGGGCGTTGACCTCGCCGGAAGGCTCCATGCGGAGCTCTCCCTGGTAATCCCGTCTTTTGTCAAGAGATCCCAGCTCTCCGAATACATAACAAAGACGAGGGAGACAATGGGCGGCTTTTACTCGCGGAACATGAAGCAGGGGGGCGCTGGCGGCAGGGCGGGGCCTTACCTTGAGCTTGTTGACTATGACAGGGATGCGGAGGCGAAGGTGCTGGCATCGATGCTGTACCCTTATTCAAACCTTGACTTGAACAGCCTGCGGGGCGCAGTCGTGGCGATGGCGCCAGAACAGAGGAAAGAGCTTGTGAAAGCTTATCTCTCAAACAGGAGGAACAGGAGGGACAAGCCTGGCAGGGCACTTGAAAGCGCATACTACACGTTCGAGCTGTGCGCCAACTACGGAATATTCAGGGACTTGCACAGGCACAGGATGCTTACACTCGAGCGCCAGGTGCTCGGGACGTCGCTTGGATACGATGTGCCAGAGGAGCTTGTGGCGCTGGGCTTGGACAGAGAATACGCAAGGCTGATGGAGGAAGTTGCCGAAGTCCACAGGGAGATTGCTGTGGAAATGCCTATCGAGGCGCAGTACGTAGTCCCGCGCTCCTACCACATGCGCTGGTACATGAAGATGAATCTCAGGGAGGTATACCACCTGGCTGAGCTAAGGTCCACGAAGCAGGGGCACCCGGACTATAGGAAGATAGCGCAGAACATGAAGAGGATGATAGAGAAGGTGCATCCCGTGCTTGCCGAATTCATGCAGGTAGATATGAACGACTACGCTCTCGCAAGGCTCGACAGCGAGAGGAGGATAGACAGAAAGCTTGCCGAGCTGGACGGGAAGACCGGCGTGCATGGGTGATCTGATGATACTTTCGGCGAAGAAGGTGCTTGAGCTTGACCTTATACATAACCTCTCTGATCGGGAGATGACAAACCCCGAAGGGGTAGGGATAGACCTGAGGGCTGGCGAGATTTATACGCTTGAAGGGGAGGGTTATTTAGGTGAGACTGAGAGGAAGACTCCGGAAGCGAAGAAGATTGCGGATATCAAGGCAGGCGACAAGAAGGTCGTGATAGGGCCTGGAGAGCTGGTTCTGGTAAAGACCATAGAATCAGTAAACGTGCCTGCAGGAAAGGTCTCCGTCGCCGAAGGGCAGGCTCCTACGCACCTGATGGCCAACGCCCACCCGAGGAGCACCCTACAGAGATCCGGGATCTACTTCAGGGGTACAAAGACAGACCCCGGATATCATGGGGAATTGACATTCGTGCTCGCTAATCTCGGCAAGCGGCAGTTCACCCTGGAGCTCGGGGCAAGATTCGTAAACATAGTATTCGAGCAGGTAGTCGGTGACATTCACAGGCCGTACGGAGGGCAGTGGCAGGACGGCAGGGTGGCCGCCAAGGAGAAGGAAAAACAGACTTGACATTTTCTCTTATATACGGACTTGTTGCAGCATCTGGCACCAGAGTAGAAGTCGATTGTGCCGATCTTGATGATTGGGGTTTTTTGCTGCCCATCTCGCAACGCGCTATCAGGCAAACGCTGCCGTTTTTCCGCTTATCTACTTTCTTTCATTGAACTCCTCGCTTATCTTCGAGGTGCTTGGGGATGTCGTCCTGAAGTACTTTCCGCGGTAGCCCTTTTCCACAGGGGAGGAGAGGGTCTCAAATATGAGGCAGCAGAACCGCATCCCTGGTATTATGGAGATCGGGAGCTTTCCTATGTTGCTTATCTCAAGCGTCAGCCTGCCCTTCCAGCCAGGATCAGCATGGCCGGCAGTGGAATGTACGCCTATGCCGAGCCTTCCTAGGCTTGACCTTCCGTCTATGTGCGCCATTATGTCGTTCGGGATCTCCACATACTCTTTTGTTATTCCGAGGACAAACTCGTCAGGATGCAGCACAAAGCTCTTCCCGTCTGCCACTTCTATGGTTTCCGTGTCGGGCTCGTAGTTCTTTGCGGCAAGGTCGATATGAGACTTGTGGGTTATCTTGAATATTTTGAAGGTGTTTCCGAGCCTTAGGTCTACGCCTATCGGCTGGAGCTGCTCCTTGAGGTCGCAGGGCACTATCTTAATCTCTCCCCTCTTGATGTACTCCCTGATGTCCCTATCTGACAGTATCATTCTACCACTTTAGTATGCGCTTACGCATGTGACATCCTCCCACCGCTACTATATTGATTTCTCCGACCTAGCGGCAAGAGCCGCAAGGCCAGAATAATATTCTCGGTTAATCATTTATCACCATTCATCTTTTAATACTTTCATAATGCTCTACTATTCATCGCAGTGCGATATTCTGACTTTCATTAGGGCAGGAGGGCGTTAGTCTAAAGCACGTTGCATCGCAACACGGTGGGATCAACGCATCCTCCTGCCTCCCAAATAGGAATCAAAATTCTGATTCCGTTTGAGCATATAATAGATTGCCCGCAGCATATGTCTTGCAGCTGCAATCTTTGCCTTTTTGTTTCCTCTTCTTTCTCGTATGCGTTCATAGGCTGCAGTTATAGGCGAATCTGTAGAGTTCATTATGTGTATCCCTACACATTCTACTAACGTCCACTTCAGGAAGCCATTGCCTTTTGTAATGTGGCCCTTCCATTCCTTATTGCCAGACTGGTATATTCTTGGCACCAATCCCGTGTATGCGAAGATGTTTTCCTCTGATGGGAAACGATTTACATCCCCTATTTCAGATGCAATGATCAATGCACTTACTTTTCCGATTCCAGGTATTGTGTCTATCAGCCTTGCATTGGCGTCTTCTACTGCCGCGTCTTTTATCATACGTTCATATTTGGTTATTGTATGAGTAATAGACTCAAGTTGTGTCATCAGGAGCCTCAGTTTTGGTTCTTCCTTCAGCATTTTTATGTTTCTTTTTGTCCATGTTTTGAACTCTATTCCGAGGCAATATGACTGGTAACGTATCTTGTTCTTGATTGCGGTTCTCTGCCCTACCAGAAAAGACCTCTCTCTGCAGATGTCTCTCATATCCCTTATCTCCTTTGACGGCAGATAAGACTTCGGAAGATAGTCCTTTTTGTACAGATCCATTATCGTATGCGTATCAACTTTGTCTGTCTTCTTTACCAACTGTGCAATCAGTTTGACTTTTGCAGGATGGGCTACGGTAAGGTCATATCCTTCAAAAATATTCGCAATCCTGTTTACAGTACTACTGGCCTCAACTATTATCTTCGGATTATTTACTTGTCCGAAGAATGCGAAGAACTCCTCTTTTGTCGTCCCCGTGTATCCTTCTTTTACAATCTTGCCGTTGTCTTCCATGACAACGTAACTCTTCCACTTTCCGAGGTCTATTGCTATTTCCATGTTTGCACCTGTTTATACATCACGCCGCAACATTATCTGACTTGTTGCGGCGTCAGGTGCTAGGAGGAGAAATCAATTATGTCGGTCTAAAGGGAACCCTCTGAAGAGGGTGTGGGATTTCCCGCTCACGTTGTTAAATCGCTTGCGGCACCTTCTTTGCTTCCAGCAACCTTACTGCATGCTCTGATATCCTATGATGAATGTTATCTATGCCATCAGTCCCATCGATCTTTATCCATTCTGCCCCTGTGTAACGTTCCTCAAATAGCTCTTCATACGCTCTCCTTGCCTTTTCCAGGTATGCGGCATCTTCTTCGTATTTATCGGGCCTGCCTCCATGCGTGGCCTTCCTTTCCGTGGCAACTGAGGCCGGTATGTCGATATATATCACCATCCCCGGTTTTGGCAGGCCCATCGCGTCTTCCACAGCCTTAAGCATCGCGCAGTCAAGCCCGCCTGCCGATTGATATGCAATCGTATCGACGAAATACCTGTCCGTTATTATCACGCTGCCAGTGCTTATCTCGCGTTCTATCCTTTCCTTGTCCTTCATCATGTCGGCAAGAAAGACAAGAAACAGCTCACCTGTGCCCATTGTTATTTTCTTTTCAAGATAGTCGCGGATTATTCTTCCGTACACCGAATTGTAGTCAGGGTACGAATAGGAAGACACACGGTATCCGTATTTGCGGAGCTTGCCAGCAAGAAGCTCTGACTGCGTATGCTTGCCTGCAAGGTCTATTCCAGTTATCGATATTATCATACCGGGCATGCTTCAGCCAGAAATGCAAATGGTATTTTGCAAACAGTATTAATAAAGCATGACATAGAATAATAAGGTGTTGCTCCTATCGTCTAGTCCGGCCAAGGACGTGGGGCTTTCAACCCCGCAACTCGGGTTCAAATCCCGATGGGAGCAAATGCTTATTATAATAAGCAATAATCGATGTTTTTGTTTATTATAAAACACATGATTTAAATACATGTCCGTTCATATACTCAGCAATGATAACTAAGCCGCTTTTACGCAGTGTCATAGAAGACCAGTTAAAAGAGATCAAGAACCTTAAGCATACTGTCCCAAGAACGGTCTTTCATGAGGTTCTTAGCTATAGCGGCTCCTCTGCTTTTGTAATAAAAGGTGTCCGCCGCTGCGGCAAAAGCACGCTCTTAATGCAGCTAATGCGTACCAAATTCAATGACGATTTCTTATACTTCAACTTTGATGACGAACTACTTTCGGATCTCACAACCGATGATCTTCGTTCGGTAATGGAAACCTTAATAGAGATGCTTGGAGACAAGAAAAAGGCATTCTTTGATGAGATCCAAAATGTAAGAGGCTGGGAGCTCTTCGTCAACCGATTGATGCGGCAGGGGTATGCGATATTTATTACCGGTTCAAATGCCAACCTGCTAAGCAAAGAACTTGGCACTCATATGACCGGCAGACATACGGATATTGAGCTATACCCCTTCTCGTTTTTGGAGTTTTTGTCAGCTAAGAATCCTGAAGTGATAAAGAAGGGTTTATATTCGACCACCCAGGTCGCTTTGTTGTCTGGACTTTTCAAAGAATATCTTCTGAAGGGAGGAATGCCTGAATCTGTAGTGTTGTCAAATGAGCGCATCTTGACAGAAATTGTCGATGACATCGTAAGAAAGGACATACTTACGAGGTATAGCATAAGAAAGCCAATCGAATTGAAATCTGTCGTACGTTTCCTTATTGCAAATGCATCAAATATGATAACTTACCGTTCAGTTGCTGGAAACTTCGGGATAAAGAGTTCTGTAACTGTGGAGAAGTACATGTCCTATGTAGCAGAGACGTACCTATTATTTGAAATCAGGAAATTCGAACGAAAGCTAAAGATGATAGATAAGAATCCTAGGAAAGTATACTGCATAGACAGCGGAATATTAGTTAAAAACTCCCCTTCTGTACTTGAACATAAAGGGGCAATTCTAGAGAACACAATCGCAGTACATCTGAAAAGACTTGGAAAAGAGTTTTATTACTACAAGGATGAAAATGGTCGCGAAGCAGATTTTGTAATCCCCCATGATAAGACCGTGATTCAGGTGTGCTATGAATTAAACGCAGGGAATACAGAGAGAGAAGCAGGAGGTTTGCTTAAGGCTGTAGAAAGAATAAAGGCAAAGGAGTATTTTATAATTACGTTAGAGCAAGAGCAAGAATTGCAATACGATGGCAAGAAAATAGAAGTAAAACCTGCCTGGAGATGGCTTCTTGAGACCGAGCAGATCAAAAAATAGTTATAACATGAGAAACATAGAGCAAATAACAACAAAGGCACATATCCCAGGATAAAACTGGTCAAAAAAGAGTGTTCAAGCTGTAGATTCTAAGCAAGTATGGCGGTACATGGTGGGCATTTAACTTGAATGTTACATCCCGATGGGAACATCTGCTATCTTGCCTTTTTTAGTGAGGATTCCTCGTATTTCCTGCTGTTATCTATTATGAGTCTTGTTATCTTTTCCATGAGTAGCGGGTCTACTCCTGCCTTTTCTGCCATATCTCGCGCTTTGCGTATGAGCGCCTTCTCTCTCACTGCATTTAGGGCCGGGATGCCCAACTGGCGCTTTGCCTCGATTACCTTCCTTACTACAAGATCCCTTTTGCGGATAAGCCTAACCATTTCGCGCGTTATCGCGTCTATGCTCTTTCTGCTGTCTTCTAATGTTTTCTTGGGGTCGTTCATTTTAACACCGGAGGAATGAGATGCGACCTGAGTGCAAAGTCGCAGAGTACGATTGCCATCATTCCCTCTACTATTGGAATTGCCCTTGGAATCGGGCACGGATCAAATCTGCCCATGGATGATATCTCCACCTCTTTCATATCCTTCAGGTTGACAGTCGTCTGCTTTTTTGGTATCGAGGCTATCGGTTTGAACCCTATTTTTACTACGATTGGCATGCCGTCCGATATTCCGCCAAGTATGCCTCCGGAGTTGTTTGTCCTTGTGACCACCTTCCCGCCATTGAGCATGAATTCGTCGTTGTTCTCTGAGCCGAATGCCGTTGATCCTTTGAATCCGGACCCGAATTCCACTGCCTTGACTGCCGGGATGGCAAAGAGCGCTTTTGAGAGCTCTCCGTCAAGGTTTTCGAATATAGGCTCACCCAACCCGACCGGAAGGTTTATTGCGATCCCTTCTATCGTGCCCCCCAGGCTGTCGCCGCCCTTCTTGGCCTTGGATATTGCCTCGGCCATCTTGTCTGCGGCATCAGGATCCGCGCATCCCACCCCGTTCTTGGGAACGTTTGCACGTATGTCCTCGATGCTGGCCTTGCCGGCGCTTACCTTCCCTATGCTTGTCGTATGCGCGAGCACTTCTATATTCAACCGCTCCAGCAGCTGTTTTGCAATCGTTCCAGCTATGACAAAACCGGCCGTGTTTCTTGCAGAGAATCTTCCCCCGCCGCGATAGTCCTCAAAACCGCCATACTTGACAAAGCCGGTGAAGTCGGCATGGCCCGGCCTTGGAGTGTACCTCCTCTGCTCATATGCTTCTGAGATAGTATCTTTGTTCCATACAAGCATGCACACGGGGGCTCCTGTGGTAACTCCATTGAAGACCCCTGACAGGATCTCCACCTTGTCCTCTTCCTTCCTCACCGATGAGAGTTCGGGGTTCTGCCCTGTCCTCCTTCTGTCAAGGTCTTTTTGTATAAGCACCATGTCGAGCTTAAGTCCGGCGGGGCATCCGTCTATGACAACGCCTACGCATCTGCCGTGGCTCTCTCCAAAGCTCATTACCTTGAAAATGCTGCCTATGCTATTTGCGCTCATCAAACCGTCTCAATCTCTGCATTTAGCTTCTTCATGCATTCCCAGAAATCCGGGAACGACTTTGAAACGCACTCCGCATTTCTTATAATGGTCCTGCCTTTTGCAGCGGTTCCCAAAACGCCGAATGCCATGGCAATTCTATGGTCTTGTGAATTTATAATTCCCCCTTGGGCATTGCCCCCCTTTATCTCCACTGCCCCTCCGATCCGCCTGAATGCTATACCCATTCCGGTCAACCCTCTTTCCATCTCCGTTATCCTGTCAGACTCCTTTATTTTCAGCCTCTCTATTCCGGTAATTCTGCTTATGCCGGTTGCAGCGGAGCACAGCACGCAGAGCGCCGGAAAAACATCAGGGCAGTTCGATACATCAAAATTTATTGCCTTCAGTGCCGACTTTTCTACAGTGACGGTGTCCCCCTCTGTCTTTACGTATGCGCCCATCGCATTTAGTATATCGATTATGCTCCTATCTGCCTGGCTGCTCTGAATATTCAGGTTTGCGACCTTGACCCTCCCTGAAAGCGCGGCAGCGGCAAGGAGGAATGCGGCTGACGACCAGTCACCCTCGACTTTATAGGATGACGCCCTGTATTTTTGGCTCTTTATCTCGAATCTTCTCATGTCTTTTGATGCTTCTACACTGACCCCGAACGACTTCTGCGACGATAGCGTCATAAGGACATATGGATATGACTCAAGCCTTGTGCTCAGGTTTATTACAACCTCTTTCTTGCCTAGCGGTGCAATGAGCAGCAGGGCCGATACGAATACCGAGCTTACATCGCCACGCAGGCTTGCTGTTCCTCCCAGAAAAGAATTTTCCGTTACAACTGGCGGGAACCCTCCGTTGCATGAGCATTTTGCCCCAAGCTGCTTTAGTGCGCCTACCAGCTCGCCTATCGGCCTTTTTAGCAAGGACGGCGCCCCTGTTATCCTGCAGCGGCCTTCTACAAGGGAGCATACCGCAGTTGCAAGCCTGAGGGTCGTGCCCGACTCATTGCAAAACAGATCCGCTTTAGGCGCAGTCAGCTCTCCCCCAAACACCTTCCATTCACTTCCTTTCCTTTCGGTTTCAACGCCGATGGACTTGAAAACGGCTATTGTTGCGTCTGTATCATCGGACATGAGAGGATTGACTATCGTGCTGGTTCCGTATGCCAGCGCGGCAGTGACTACTGCGCGATGTGTGAAACTCTTTGAAGGGGGCGCATCGGCCCTTCCGGATATGCTGCTGCCAGTTACGCTGACTATCATCTTGTCACCTGATTCTTGATTTTTGAGATTACCGCCTTTGCAGCCTCGCCTATGCCCGCATTCGTAGTATCTACAGTCAGGTCGGAGTATGCGGTGTAAAGCGGCTCCCTCAACGCGATAAGCTTTTTTATCGCAGCCATCTTGCCCTTCCCCCTAAGTAAAGGCCTGTCAATGCCGTCTCTTTCAGCCCTCTCAAGCACCGCCTTCGGCGAGACCTTCAGGAATACTATGTACGATGACGTTTTGAGCCTGTCAGTGTTGATTTTGTTATAGACAACCCCGCCACCGCAGGATATCACGGCATCGCGGGCCTCTGATGCCTTTTTCACTGCTTCAATCTCTTTTGCCCTGAACCCGATCTCCCCTTCGCTATCGAATATTTCACTGATCGTCTTGTATGCCGTCTTCTCTATCACATTGTCGGTGTCTATGAACTTCTTTCCAAGGGAAGCTGCAAGGAGCCTTCCAACAGAGGTCTTGCCTGCGCACATGAAGCCTATTAGGGCTATGTTGCTCTTTTTCCCTATCTTGACCCTTGACGCCGTGACGGCATTGCCCATGATCTTACCCTTTACCATTCATCGTTAAAAACTTATGCCACTGCGCTGCATGCGATGCGCTATTTTATCAGTATTTGTGTGGCGAACCTGAGTTCCTTTAATTTCTTGATAACGCCCGCATCAAGCTTCCCGTTTATTATAATCGTAAGCACCGGATCCGGAAATATGTCCGGATCGTCGCTTATTATCTGTCTTATAACGATGCCGTTTTCAGCAAGGACTCTGGTCACAGACGCGACTATTCCCTTTTTTCTTGGATCGGCCCTTATCTCTACCGTATCGAATCCGAGCTCCCTTGCGGCGTTCCCGATAAAAGCGCGGGACTCCAGCCTGTAAAAGACCTGCAGCAGTCTGTCGTCGTTTGCAATCGCCTTTGCAGTCTCTATTACGACCCTCCTGTCCACATTCAGCGCTCTCCCAACCTTTGCAGGCGACACTTCTATATTTCCAACGTATATCTTTCCGTTCCCGTCTATTCTCAGCCCCAGGCGCAGGAATTCAGTTGCAACTATCCTTCTTCCCCTTGCGTTGCCGAAGACGCTGGCGAATGGCTTTAACATATGTATATTTATGTACATAAAGGTTTAAATATATACAATATCATAAGATATACTCTCAAGGATAGGCGAGGTCCAAATGAGAGCTGATTGCGGCAGAAATGTAGTTGCGTCTAAGGTCATGCCTGTAGGACTGAAGCTCTCGCCGGCAGGGCTGTTCTCGGCGATCTTGGAACATTGCGATACTGCATTCCTGCTTGAAAGCACGGAAGGCCAGGAGAAACTGGCACGGTACTCCTTCCTGGGATTCTCACCGGCAAGGAGGATCGCGCTCAAGGACGGGGTGCTGGATGTGGATGGTGATCAGCTCGACGCGGGAGACCCTATCAAGATGCTGAAACACGAGATCTCCAGGAGCAATGCGAAGTCGGAGGGATTTACCGGAGGGGCGGTAGGATACTTTTCCTTTGATTATTTTAGGTACATAGAAAGGCTCAGGGAGATCAAGGATGAGGTGCACTTCCCAGACTTTGAATTTGGCATTTTTGACGATGCAGTGGTATTTGATCATAAGTCAGGCAGCATAAATTATATTTATCATCGGGAAAACCGGCTCGGCGATATACTTGCGTTTGTGAAAGATGCAGGGCCGTCAGGCGCGCCCTTCCGTGCGTCTGGCATGAAATGCAATGTGTCAAGGGAGAAGTACTGCAGGAACGTGGAAGCGGTAAAAGAGTACATAAGGGCAGGGGAGGTATTCCAGACGGTGCTGTCAAAGCGCTACGAAACGGATTTTTCCGGGAGCATGCTCCCGTTTTACAACAGGTTAAAGACAATAAATCCATCTCCGTACATGTATTACCTGAAATTTAGGGAGAGGCAGATTGTCGGCTCAAGTCCGGAGAACTTAATCCGCATAAATGGCAGGAAGATTACAAGTTACGCAACAATTGCAGGGACCAGGCCCAGGGGCAAGACCCTGAAAGAGGACAGGAAGCTGGAGAAGGACCTGCTGGGCGACGAGAAGGAGCGTGCAGAACACATAATGCTTGTCGACCTGACGAGAAATGACGTAGGAAAGGTTGCAGAAATAGGCACCGTAAAGGTTCCTGAGCTTATGCGCATAGTCAAGTTTTCGCATGTCCAGCACATCTCATCGCTGGTTACGGCGAGGCTGGATAGAGGCAAGGATGCATTTGACGCATTTAACGCCATCTTTCCTGCCGGCACGGTGTCGGGCGCCCCAAAAATAAGGGCGATAGAGATAATCGACAGGCTTGAGAACTCCAGGAGGGGGCCGTATGCAGGCGCAGTCGGATATTTCTCTTCCAATGGCAATTCTGATTTTGCAATTGGGTTGAGGACGCTGTTCGCAAACAAGGGCAAGGCATATATACAATCAGGAGGTGGCATAGTCTATGACAGCGTTCCGGAGAACGAGTTTCAGGAAACGGAACATAAGGCAAGGGGGCTGCTTGAGGCAATAAGCGTGGTTAGTAATGAAAATACTGTTAATAGATAATTTTGACTCTTTTGTCTACAACATCTATCAGGCTCTTGGCAGCCTTGGCGCTGACGTGGTTGTTGCCAGGAATAATGCAATAACAGTAGATGGAATAAAAAAGGGGGGTTATGACAAGATTGTCATCTCTCCGGGCCCCGGCAATCCCGGCATTAAGAGAGATTTTGGAGTCTGCAGTCAGGTTATTGCCAAGCTGGGCTGCAGGACTCCGATACTGGGCATCTGCCTAGGCCATCAGGGCATTGTGAGCGCATTCGGAGGCAGGATAATACGCGCGAAGACGCCGATGCATGGAAAGATGAGCATGATAAAACATGACGGGATGCGGATATTTGCAGGGATTGGAAACCCTACAAAGGCCATGAGGTACCATTCCCTTGTAGCAGAGGAGAAATCGCTCCCGGATTGCCTCAGAATAACCGCAAGGAGCGAGGATGACGGGGAGATAATGGCGGTCCAGCACGTTGCACTTCCGATCTTTGGGATCCAGTTCCATCCGGAATCTATCCTGACTGACGAAGGAAGCAGGATCCTTAAGAATTTCCTGCATGTTGATGTGTCCGCATGAACGACTTTTCCGAGATACTTAAGAAATTGACTGAGCGCAAAGACCTTGAGGAGAGCGAGGCCGGATTCGCGCTGCAGGAGATAATGGAAGGGAAGGTAAGCAGCGTCAGGATCGCCGCGCTACTCGCATCGCTGAAAACAAAGGTGGAGAGTGTGGGAGAGCTTGTTGCGTTTGCCAGGACGATGAATAGGAACGGGATAAAGATATCTCCGAGAGTAAACAATCTTGTCGATACGGCAGGGACCGGCGGGGACGGAATGGGGACATTTAACATATCCACCTGTGCGGCATTTGTCGCGGCGGGGGCCGGTGCAAGCATGGCAAAGCACGGAAACAGAGCGGCATCAAGCAAGAGCGGCAGTGCTGACGTGCTGGAAGAACTTGGGGCATCGCTCATTACCGATCCGAAGGCTGCCCAGCAGCAGCTGGAAGAGATAGGGATTACCTTTCTGTTTGCACCTTCTTTCAGTCCCGCCATGAGGCATGTTGCGCCAGTGAGAAAGGAACTCGGGTTTAAGACGATCTTCAATCTTTTGGGCCCACTGACAAACCCTGCAAACGCGAAGAGGCAGCTCATTGGCGTTTATGACAAGGCATTTCTGGGGAAGATGGCGGAGGCGCTGATGGTATTGGGCACCGAGCGATCCCTTGTAGTAGGCAGCGACCTTGACGAAATCTCCATATCTGGCGAAACCGAGGTGTATGAGGTCTCGGGAAACACGGTGGATAACTATTCGATCTCCCCGGAAGACTTTGGGCTTAAACGCAGCCCGATCGCGAAGATACGGGCGGACGGACGCCGGGAGAGCGCAAGGATGATACTAAGAGTTCTCAGGGGGGAGGGTGGGGCAGCAGGAGACGTTACTGTTTTAAATGCAGGGGCCGCCATTTATGCAAGCGGGCTGGCAAAGAGCATCGGGGACGGAGTCAGTGCGGCTGCGGAGTCGATCGATTCTGGGCGCGCTTTGGAAAAGCTGTATTTATTCAGGGATTACGATGGACATTCTTGATAAGTTCATAGAGCAGGCCCGGGAGAACGTAAAAAGCGGGTATTACGTACTGCCGGGGAGGGCACCTACGAGGAAGACGCCGGTCTCTTTAAGGCGGAGGCTAGCAGACAACAGCTTCACCCTGATTGCCGAGATAAAGCATGCCTCGCCTGCCGGCGATTACTCTTTTAGCGGGATTGACGTGGAAAAGACCTCTTCGGTATTCAAGGAAGGCGGAGCTGATGCGATTTCCGTTGTGGTGGAGCCAAAGATCTTCAAGGGCAGCCTTGACAACATACCGATCGCGGCCAGAACCGGGCTGCCGGTGCTCTTCAAGGACTTTGTCATATGCAAAGCGCAGATACATGCAGCATCATACTTTGGCGCGGACTGCGTGCTGCTGATCGTAAAGGTGGCCGACAGGATGGACCTCGACCTTGACGCACTGATAGATGAGGCGCATTCCCTGGGATTGGAAGTCCTGCTTGAGTGCTATGATGAGGAGGAGATGAGGAGGGCGGCGCTTACAAAGGCAGACATACTGGGAATAAACAACAGGGACTTAAAGACCCTGCATGTGGATCTTACGAGAACGTCAAGCATAATGCAGAGGGCTCCAGCCAATTCCGGCAAGCCGGTCATCAGCGAGAGCGGGATAAAGTCCAGAAAAGATGTGGATTTTGTGAGAAAGTGCGGAATAAAGGGCATACTGGTGGGCACTGCCCTGTGGCTCGCTGCTGATCAGCGCGCGAAGATCAGTGAACTCAGCTTGAAGGATTGACATGAATACTAGATTTGGGGAGTTTGGAGGCACATACATTTCGGAATTGCTAGTGCCTGTGCTGCAGGAACTGGAGTCCTCTTTTAAGAGGGCAAGACGGGATCCGAAGTTCAATTCAGAGCTGCACTACTACCTCTTTGAGTATGCCGGAAGGCCTACGGCGCTCTATTTTGCGGAGAGGCTCAGCAAGAAGCTTGGAGGCGCAAGGATCTACCTAAAAAGAGAGGACCTTCTGCACACGGGGGCCCATAAGATAAACAACACGATCGGACAGCTGCTCCTGGCAAGATACATTGGCAAGAGCAGGGTAATTGCCGAAACGGGGGCTGGACAGCATGGGGTCGCAACTGCAACAGCCGCAGCGCTGTTCGGGCTGAAATGCGAAATTTATATGGGGGCCGAGGACGCAAAGCGCCAAAGCCTTAACGTCTACAGGATGAAATTGCTTGGCGCTAAGGTCAATATCGTCGATTCCGGGTCGCGCACCCTGAAGGATGCGATAAACGAGGCCCTTCGGGACTACGCCACGAGCTTTAAGGACACGCACTACGTCATAGGATCCGCGCTGGGGCCGCACCCATATCCCACAATAGTAAAGCACTTTCAGTCAGTCATAGGAAAAGAGGCAAGGCAGCAGATATTGAAGGCGGAGGGCAGGCTTCCCGATTATATTGTGGCTTGCGTCGGCGGAGGGAGCAATGCGATTGGGATATTCTCTGCATTCCTGAAAGACAAGGGAGTAAGGATGATAGGCGTCGAGGCCGGAGGCCGGGGAATCAGGAGCGGAAAACATGCGGCACGCCTGAGCGGGGACGGCAGGAAGGGCGTATTGCACGGGTCCTTCTCTTACGTGCTGCAGGACAAATACGGGCAGATTAGGGAGACGCATTCTGTCTCTGCGGGCCTTGATTATCCTGCGGTAGGCCCTGAGCACGCATACCTGCACGAACAGAGACGGGTGAACTACGTCTCTGTAAGGGATTCGGAGGCGCTACGCGGCTTTCATATGCTCTCGCAGGTCGAGGGAATCATTCCGGCCCTGGAGTCGTCGCATGCGGTGGCATATCTTCCAACGCTGGTCAAGAAATGCCGGAAAGACGCCGTGATAATCGTGAACCTCTCCGGAAGAGGGGATAAGGATGTTGAGTACGTGGCCAGGATCGAGGGGGAGCTGGCATGATGTTTATACCATACGTTTGCTGCGGAGACCCTGACATGAAGTTCACGCGTGCGATGGTCAAGAAGCTGGCCCCATACTCCAGCATGATCGAATTGGGAATCCCCTTTTCGGATCCGATAGCGGACGGAAAAACGATCCAGGCCGCAGCAAACAGGGCATTGAGAAACGGCGCAAATGTTGACAAGATATTCTCAATGGCAGGGCGGCTGCGCAGGGAGGGCATCCGCGTTCCGTTTGTCTTCATGGCATACTACAATACTGCATATGCCTACGGCCGGGAAAATTTCCTGAAAAAGATGAAAGAGGTCGGGATTCAGGGGATAATCGTCCCTGACCTGCCGTTTAATGAGGATATAAGATTCGAGAGAATGGCCAGAAGGCACGGGATTTCCATAGTCAATTTAATTGCGCCGAATACGAGCAGCAAACGGGCGGTAAAGATACTGAATGACTCTAACAAGGGAAACCACCTGTTTACATATCTGGTGTCTGCGGCCGGAACTACTGGTGCGGTGAAAAGGATAAGCAGCTCCAGCCTGTCTTTTGTCAGGAGGATCAGGAACCTGGCAGGAAAAGACAGGACGCTGTGCGTTGGATTCGGGGTTTCAAGTGCGGAACATGCAAGGCAGTTTGCCGGTGCCGGAGCCGATGGGATTATAGTAGGAAGCAAATTGATCGATATCTACTCAAAATACATTGGTAGCGGGCTCCGCGTAGACCATAGAGCTCTTGATGAAGTAGAGAGGTTTGCGGCGGACATGAGCAGCTCTGGGTAGGCGGCGGTGCAAGCCTGTTAGCTTATCGACCGCAGATAGTCGTTTAGCGCCTTCTCCATAGTGTCTACAGGCGCTTTTCTTCCGGTGAACAGCTCGACCTGCGTCACTGCCTGGAATAGGAGCATGCGGTCCCCATGGACTACCGTCAATCCTGCGGCCTTGGCCTGCTCTAGGAATTTCGTATCGCGCGGCAGGTATACCGCATCGAATGCAGCCTTGCTCTTCCTCAGCACTTCTTCAGGCACCAGGGATTCGCCAACATGGCCGCCAAGCTTAGACCCTACTGATGTTGCATTTACGATGAGATCGGAGGGTTTTGCCTTCTCCAGCCCTGCCAGTCCTCCGCCATTTGCAACCCCGAGGGCAGCTGCAACCTTCTCAGCCCTGTCAGGAGTCCTGTTGTAGACCGTGACCCTTATCCCCCTCCTCCTGAGCATGTACGCAATCGCCATTCCCGCCCCGCCTGCCCCTACGAGAGTCGCGCTTTTTATATCGTCCCACTTGGCTTTTTCCCCTATTGCCTTCTCTGCGCCTGTCCAGTCGGAGTTGTAGCCGTATAGCTTTCCGTTCCTGTTCACTACGGTGTTAACCGCCCCTATGGCTCTTGACGTCTCATCTACAGAATCGAGATATTGCATTATATCCTGTTTGTAAGGTATCCCGACACTCGCACCCCTGAACCTTGCACCGAGGCTGCGCATCTCTCCGACCCTCCCTTTTAGGTCATCTGTAGCGGCGCGTATGTATAGGATGTCCTCTCCCATGCCCCCATAAGCGGCGTTGTGCATGGTGGGGCTAAGCGGGGATGCCTTGTCGAGCCCTACAAGGAGTATGCAAAGCCCTGTATTTTGGGATATCTTACCCACATTTTCAAGGCGGGCTATCTCCGCAGCCAAAGATTTTACATTGCCGGTTTCGGAAACCTTCATCATATTTACACGGATTTTATCGCTTTATCCTTTCTCTCTGGTCATTTGCGCACTTATTTATCGCTCACTGCGGGTCTGCGATCAGATTCTTCATGACTTCAAGAGGGATCTGGCCCGGTGCCGATGCCCTCTTGCCGAATGAGACATAACTAACAGGACTCCCTGCATAAAGGCAGAGTATCCTTGTAAGGACGCCGAGGTCGCCCATGGCGAACGATATTAATTTGCCGTTTGGCTTGACCTTCTTGTAGAGCGAGAGTATGTTTATGTTGTCCTGCGCCGATTTTGCGGTGGTAATCAGCTTTGATATGCCTCCTATGGCCGATTGCCTGTTATAGATGCTTATCAGCATGTCTAGATCTGGCGTTGAGCTGAAGTCGTGGTACGAGACAATTACATTCTGCGCCCCTTTCGAGAGCTCCCTGACAACCTCGGGGTTTTGCTCTGCAGCATCAAGCTCAATGTCTATATAAAGAGGGTGTATCAGCGAGAATGACCTGAGCAGTGCAAGGCGCTCCTGCTCTGATCCCTTGAATGCGCCGCCCTGGTTCTTTTCTCTTATCGTAATTATGCACTTGTCGGAGAACTCCCGAAGCATTGAAGGCAGGCTGCCGTTGATCTTGTCAAGATGGTCCAGCCTGAACTCCACCAGGTCGGCGCCGAGGGAGAGCGCCTCCCTTGCAGACTGTATCATTGACTCCGGATTGCTTGACACTATGGCTGCGCACAGTTTTCCGTTCATGATGAGGTCATGCATGGCGCAGGCTTAATAGCCTTTTGTCCAGTTCGGCGGCAGCATGTGCAGGGTGGCGCCTTTATTTCCTCCGAAAGGAATAATATACTTTTGCAGAGAATAGTAGCGGGGATCGGATGGGAAACTATGGCAGTAATAGCTACAGGCTGTTCTGCTCGGACCTCGACGGCACGATGTTTCCATTTTACGGCATGCCGGACCGGAAGTGCCTCGGGCACCTGAAAGACTTGCTTAAGAAGAGCCAATGGGTGCGGAGCTGCTACGTCACCGGAAGGAACCTTGAACTGACGCTGGAAGCCATCAGGGATTATCAGCTGCCCGAACCCGACTACCTGATAACAGATGTTGGAACAAAGATATACTCTAGGGGCAGAGGGGGAAGGTGGGCGGAAGACAGGACGCTGCATGCGTTCCTCAGGAATATCTGGCCTTCAGGGACCTCTGATGCCCTATTAAGATCCGTGAGCGCGATAAGGGGGGTGAAGAAGCAGGGGGAAGGCGTACAGTCCGAATTCAAATGCAGTTTCTACCTCTCTGTATCGCGAAAGGGGCAGGCCCTTGAGGAGCTCCATCACAGACTAGACAAGATGAAAGTCCGGTACACCGTTATCCTAAGCAAAGGGAAGGAAGACCGTATGCTGATGGACATACTCCCGAGGGGCGCGTCGAAGAGAAGGGCCGTGGAGACGCTTAGAAAGAGGCTTGGGATAAGGAGCCATGATACGATATTTGCAGGAGACAGCGGAAACGACATCGACATGCTTACAAGCAATATAAATACCATAGTGGTGAACAACGCAGAGAGCCAGCTTAAGCACACGATCTTAAGAAAGACAAGGAAGAAGTCCACGTTTCCTACCCTTTATCTCTCAAAAGGCAGGTATGGATGCTGCAGCGGAAACGATGTATGCGGGGTGCTTGAAGGCGCACTGCATTTTAGGATCTTCTCCAAGAATAAGAACACAGGACTGGTAATACAGATACATTCTATGCACGGGCTTGTTGACGGGAAGTATACGGATCTTGGAAGGGATGAGGATACCGGAGGACAGGTCGTATATGTGGTCGAGCTTGCCAAGGCGCTTTCCAGGCTTCCGGGGGTGGTGCAGGTGGACTTGATAACGCGCAGGATTAGGGATCCCATGTACCCCGTTTATGGGAAGTACATGGAGTATATCAACAGGAAGTTTAAGATAGTGAGGATAAACTGCGGAGGCAGGGGGTACATTAAAAAGACGAGGTTGTGGCCTTACATTGGCGAGTATGTAGAGAATGTCATGGAATATATCAATACCGAGGGGATGCCGCCTGATATAATACATGCAAATTATGCTGACGCGGGGCTTGCCGGAGTGGTCCTCTCTGAGAGGACAGACGCGGTGCTGACCTTTACGGGCCATTCCCTTGGGATACCGAAGATGCAAAGGCTAGGCGTCGACAGGGATACCTATTCCGATATGGACAGGAAGTTTAATTTTTCAAGGAGGATTGCCGCAGAACAGTCGGCGATCGACAAGGCCGATGCCGTAATAGTCAGCACGCATGATGAGCTGGAGAACCAATACTCAGGATACGCAATAGACAGGAGGAAATTCCACGTGATACCTCCAGGCATAGACCTTCGCATATTCCATCCGCCAGGCGCGCATGAGCCCGCGCATACAGATGTGCTGAAGACCATATCAAAGGGGCTAAACGAGGTAGGAAAGCCAATTATCCTTGCCGTATCAAGGCTGGAGAAGGGAAAGAACCTGGGCGCGCTGGCAGACGCGTTCTGCAGGAGCCCGGGGCTTAAGAAGGCGGCGAATCTGGTTATCGTTACCGGTATGAGGAATAAGCAGGATGAGGGCCAGAGGGCAGTATATGAAGGCTTGAAAAGGACTGTCGAGGCGACACGCTCTGCCGGTTCGGTGTCATTTGTCAGGTTTATAGACTCCAAGGAAGGACTGGGCGCCCTGTATCGCCTTGCTGCCGAAAGCCGTGGTGTCTTTGTAAACCCGGCGCTTATAGAGCCATTCGGACTTACAGTGCTTGAGGCGAGCGCTTGCGGACTGCCGGTAATAGCGACCAGGCACGGCGGCCCCGGGGAGATAATAAAGGATAATGTCAACGGGCTGCTCATAGAACCCACTGACAGGAAACAGATAGAGAAAGCGATCATGAGGGTTATTACTGACAGGAGGACATGGTCAATGCTATCAAGAAATGCGATAGATAATGCAAGGTCATTTAGCTGGGACGAGACCGCTAGGAGGGAGTTGGCCCTGTTCCGCGAGCTTATCAGCAGGCGTGCAAGGGAAAGGATGGCAGTCGTGATGAATAGCCAGGAGGCCGACTGAAATGGAATTACTGCCGCTGAAGGCATAAGCCGTCGCATTGGCTTGCAGCGAAGTTACAGATGGCGGACGGCAGGTGCATAAGCAAATGTATTTATAGGATTGATGGGTATGTTCTGATGCAGATGCCTGCTTGATGCTACAATGCCTATACCCATAGTAAGGGGGCGGGTTATTAAGTACGCCCTAACGGAGGGAATGAATGGCAACACAGGGGGCACTGGGATTGAGCCGATACTTCTGGAGAAGCTGAGAAGGGAGGAGGGTGATTGCAGGCATTTCGCATTGCATGGCATTGACTTGAGCGTCTTTTACAGGACTGCCGAACCTGTACGCATGGAGACGGAAGGGAATACCAGTGCCACGATACTTACTGACCGCAGGGTCAATATCTCTTATAGCGCCGTTGGAAGAGGCAAGGGATCCATAGACTCGGTAAATGGCGCGATTGTGCCACCTAATACCACCGTTACGGTAGACCAGGCAGGATCTAGCTCCAGGATATATGTACTGAAGATGAAATATGACGCCAGGCATGGAAAGATGTCGGTTGCCTCTCCGGTTGGTTTTACTTTAGAGGACATAAGCACGCATTTGGCAGGTGAGGACCCCATGCTGATGATGATACCGAAAAATACGCGGGGAGAACGCGTTATAACAGAGGGAGGGGGCATGTTGCCCTCGATCAGCCGTGGCAAAAGTGTCATTCTCGGCCCAGAGAACCAGTTTATATCAGCCTCGAACTCAAACTCCAGGCAGGACTTCCACTACCATAATTGGCTTTATGAGATATTTATCCCAATAAAAGGCAAGCTTTCGATGTTTTACCCACGCAATGGGAAGATGCAGAAGACCATAGTAGACAAGGGAGACGTGCTGGTTGTGCCGCCTGGGCTACCACATTATGCTGTCTTCAAAGGCGAGTCGCCGGCCTTTGTATTTAAGGAGAGCACAGAGTCGATAGTCGACGAGAAGGTGTATATACGGAATCATGGCGAGATTGGTGGGTATCTAGAGGCATTGCAAAGAGCTGGCGTCGGATAATCCCGCTCTTCTTCGGGAAATGCCACGGCAGAAAGGACAGGTTTCGTGTGCGTTGGCTGATTGCACTGCGTTGCTGCATTTGATCCGCATCCCAAAGCCGCTTCAGAAGAAGACCAGGAGGAGGATATTTCCTACTGCAAGCGAGACTGCCACCCCTATAAAGACGAAGAGGGCCAGTGGTATCGCATTCTTGTACACCGGAAGTTTCCTTCTTGCGCCCTTTATCTTTGCAAGAACCTTCTTGTCCACCAGCCTGCCGAAGTGCCTTGACCTTTCCCTGAAGTATGCAATATCGTCCTTGCTCATCAGGTTCGTTGCAATCATGTCTCCCTCCTCAAGCTTTGACGGGTATACGCTGAGGATCATTCCCTCGTATATGTACTTCTCGTAAATAAGTATTGCCGCAGACGGTACTGCCGCAAGGAGCAGGATAGCCATGCCCAGCAGGCTGTAATGTATCTTATAGTTGGTAAACAGTATCATACCCGCGTATATCGCCAGAATTACAAACCCAGCTATTGCCTTGTTACGGTCTGCCTCAAGCTTTTTGTGCCCGAGCTTCCTCTTTCCTTTAATTATGTAATACAGCGGGGTAAAGATTATCGTCGCATATCCCGTTGCTATGAAAACAGAGAGCAGGAACGGAAGGCCGAACTGTGGGATGCTGGCAAGCAGGGGCATGGCTTGCATTGGAAGTACGAGCCCGATGAATGCGAATTCGAAGACATCGCCGCCGCCGAGAAACCCGGCCCTGTACGCCAGATATCCGAGCGCGGCAGCTATTATTGCAATTAGGAAGCCATACGCGGCCGTGCCTGCCCCGTATGTGAGGGCTACCAGCACGCCTACGGCGATGGTTGCGTATGCGAATAAATTAGGCACGTTCCTCTTATTGAATATGTCGAAGAGCGCGTACGCCAGCGTTATGATGACGAGGATTAAGATACGGAGCAGATCGGCAAGCAGCATGTTATCTAATCCTGACAAGGTGGCCCACGCCATTTATGGACCGGCAGTTTTTCATTATGTACATGCTGTTCTTTGTACAAAAGATTTAAATACTTGACCTGAGGTAGAGTGATGAAGAGAATTTAAGGGCTGTGAAGATGACTTACCAGATGCGGGGTGTACATATGTGGGCAGGAATGCCGGCATTGGTAGTGTCAAGGTTTACAGCCATAGACATATGCAATACAGTATATTGCTATATGGCTGCTGCATAAAGTCCTGCGATTTTTTCCAGGTTGGTGGTGCTTTATGCAAGTGGTCAAATATGAATATAGCGAGGATGCTGGGAAGAAATACCCAAGGGTCAGTGAGAAGGAGGCGGTGCTCCTTTCCGAGATTGGCCTTGATCAGATTCCTACAGCTACTGAATTTGTAGAATACATAGCTGAGGCATACGGCGCCTCGCAGAGCGGCATCTGGTATACGCTCAAGAAGCTCAAGGGGAAGGGGCTGCTTGACTTCACCGAGAAAGGTGAGAGCAGCAGGCCGCTGACGCTTACAGAAGATGGGATAAACGTGCTAAGGAGAGGCGCGAGGAACGCCGGGGCAGGTCAGTATGTGATGAGGGGAGTGGCCCAGATAAGCGTATGACTGCGGCTGCCCGCGGTGTTGGGTGGGTTACGGGCGCTGCAGCCATGCTTATCCCGGCCTTCCTCATATTATGTTTGGACCTTGGGGGTGTCCGCGGGTGGTGGAGATGTATCTGTAAACAGTTGTCAGAACGGGCATTCGGGCAGGCATACGGAGCTACAAGCCAGATGCCTGCCCGCTCATCGTGCAAGAGCTGCCAGTCCACCCGCATTGGAACGGTTTCCTTCGCCGATGTTCCTTGTTCCTTGGGCATGCCTGGACTTTACCTGCTTGCCTGGATCTTCTTTATCAGGCTTTCCATATCCTGCTCGAGCCTGCCTACGCTTGATGTATTTGCAATCACATAGTCGGCATCGTTTATCAGCACCATGACGCCGTGCTTCTCCTCGCTCTTCTCAGTAAGGAAGCCACGCTTCTCCCTATTTTCCAGCCAGCGGAAGTCCTTGATGTTCCTGGGATCCTCAGGCTTTGCCCTGGATCTGATCCTCCTGAAACGCAAGCTAAACGGAGAGGTAATCGCTATGACCTTGATCCCCTTTATATGCTTCCTTAGATAGTCCATCTCGTATGTGCTCCTGACGCCCATTATGACTAGCCGCTTTGTGGAATTCCTTACCTTTCTGTAGGCATATCTTGCATAGATGTCCTTGCCGTATCTCTCCCTTATCTGCTTAGTAAACTCGCGGGTCTTCTTGGGATCGCTGCGCGGGATATTATGCTTCCTTAGTAGTTCCCTCCATATGTCGCCGAGCTCTATTACCTCAAAGCCATTCTCCTTAAGAAGCTGCACGGCGGTGCTCTTGCCGGAACCTGGAAGACCCACGATAACCAGTATCATCTCCACACCTAACTTATCCTGCTCCCTTCTGCTACATCCCTGTCGACTGTTAGCAGCGAAAGGGCAAGCGCGCCGTCCCCGGCAGCCAGCAGCATGCCGTGAGATTCAACCCCTACAATCGTCTTCGGGTCAAGGTTTACTATACAGGCAACCTTCTTGTTTATCAACTCTTCCCTGGTATACCGGGCCTTTATTCCCGCCACCACCGTTCTCGTGCCAAGCTCAGGGCCTAAATACAGCGTGACCTTGTACATCGGCTTCTTCGCCTTGTCGTGGTCCTCGACGTCTGTTATTCTACCTACGCGGATATCGAGCTTTGCGAAGTCGTCATACGTAGCCATGGTTATCCTTTAAAGATTAAACGCAGGATTATATAATATGCGGGCCTTCGCTGCGATTGATATCCCCGACGCCGTCAAGGACAGGATTATCGACGCATCGAGATACTTCAGCTTCAGGGGAGTCACGCTCGTAAAGAGGGAGGCACTCCACATAACGCTTGGCTTCTTCGGAGAGGTTGGCGAGCGCATGGCGGCGGAGATAGCGAAGGCGATGGACGGAATACACTGCAGTTCGTTCGAGGCGCGCGTGCACGGCATCTCCTACTTCAAGCCGAGGCGCATACGCGTCATATACGCCGGCATCTCTGACGGCGCCGGGAGGATAACGGAAGTGCACGACGCACTGCTTGGAAAGCTTGGTATAGGAGATCCGGAGCGCTTCGTTCCCCATGCAACGATAGGCAGGATTAGGGGAATGCAGGACAGGAAGGCGTTCCTTGAGATCGCCAGCGAGTACGAGGACTACGACTTCGGCTCCTTCGAGGTAGGAAGCATCGTGCTGAAGACGAGCACGCTGACGCCTAATGGCTCGGTCTACGAGGAGCTACACAAAAGCGAGCTCTGACCTAGTAGCGTCGAACTCCGCCCGGCTCTGTTTGTTTATCAGCTCGGCAGGCCCGTATATCCTGCTGTTAAGGAGAAGGTCGTAGCTCGTCCCGGTCTTCAGGTCTATCGCGATGTTCCTTGTCTCGTTGCCGAATAAGTCCACCTCGGCAAGCAGTCCTCGCGCCCTCTTCTGTATTTCTGTTGCCGTAGCTGCAAGTTCCGTAGCGCCGTTTTGCATGCCTATTATCCTTATTTCTACGCTCCTGGAGATTCCAGCAGGCTGGTGCGCCAGCAACCTTGCTATTGCCGCAGCATTCAGCAACATAGACGGCCTGGCAATGACGGCGGCAGTGCTGCTGATGTCGTAGACCGATACTATGAAGTCGTATGTTATGTTTCTGGCAAGGACATATCTGCAGGATTCCGTGCATACCTGGCTGATGGCCTGGTTCTCCGCAAGTTCGCGGCTCCTGTCTTCTACCATGGCGATGGAGGCATGCTGCCTCTTTCCCGTGCTGAGCACGAGCCTTGAGCTGCCGAACTGTGGTTTTGAAGCCTCTTTCAGATACGCATCCAATAGATTGCCCATTATACCTGTATTTATACTTCGGTAACGTATTTGAGCTTTGTGTGTCGCTACGGCTTCCGAATAGTGGAACGCGACTGACCCGATATCAGGTTTAAATATCTTATCATGGCATATCTCTATTGCTATTAGCCCGTTAAGTGCTGATTTTGGCTGATTCCGTGAAGTTGGAGGTTATAGAGAGCACGCCGTCACATTTGCGCTTCAGGCTTAGCGGCGCGAACTACAGTGTGGCTAACACGATCAGGAGGGCGGCATCAGGCAGCGTAAGCTCGTTTGCAGTGGATAGCGTAACCTTTTACGAGAACACGACCTCGATGTTCGACGAATACATAGCGCACAGAATAGGATTGGTGCCGCTTACGACCCCTGCAAAGGGATACGACGAGAAGGACGAGATCCTCTTCACGCTCGGTGCCGAAGGACCTGCGACCGTATACTCAAAGGACCTCAAGAGCGATGACAAGTCGGTAAAGGTCGCAAACGAGCGCATTCCGCTCATGAAGCTTGCCGCGGGCCAGTCCCTCAGGCTTGACGGCAAGGCCGTGATGGGCAGCGGGGCACGGAGCTCCAAGTTCCAGCCCGGGCTTATAACCTACAAAGGAATTTCCGACAGCGAATTTGAGTTCTATATAGAGACGTTTGGACAGATGCCGCCTGCAGAGATACTGGCTAAGGCGCTGGGTATTATAAGCGACAGCCTCAAAGAGGTATACAAGGAGCTTAAATGACGCAGGGGTGGCAGAGCTTGGTCAAATGCGCTGGCTTGAGGGGTCAGTAACTTTGTGTTTGCGAGAGTTCAAATCTCTCCCCCTGCATGATGGTGAAAGGTATGCAACGAGAAGTCGAGAAGAGCAGCACGGGGCGCTGGATCGAGGAGCTGAGCAGGGCGGGACCGGACGGAAAGAATGCGGGGCTCTGGAAGTACGTTCACTCGCTGGCCTCGCGGCCCAGAAGAAGCAGGATAAAGGTAAACCTGTCCGATCTCGACCGGTTTGGAAAAGAGGGGGAGAACATCATCGTTCCGGGGAAGGTCCTCGGCGGCGGAGCCATAAGGAAAGGGCTGAACATAGCTGCAGTGGAATACTCCGCCGGAGCAAGGGAGAAGATAATCGGCGCGAATGGCAAGGTGCTTGGCCTTGAAGAGATGATGAAACGGGACGGGGTACGGGTAATCATATAGGTTATTTTTATGGCAGATTATGTGATAGACGGAAGCGACAGGGTGCTTGGCAGGATTGGCAGCCATGTGGCAAAGCAGCTGCTCGACGGAAAGAGCGTCGTGCTGCTTAACGCCGAGAGGATCTCGATAAGCGGAAGCCAGGCCGGGCTGATCGCGAAGTACAAGCGCCTGGTCGAGCTCAAGGACAAGGCGAATCCGGAGCATTCGCCTTACTGGTCCAGGCGGCCGGACCTCTTCGTCAAGAGGGTGATACGAGGCATGCTGCCGTACAAGATGCCGCGGGGCAAGGCGGCCTTCAAGAACCTCAGGGTCTACATAGGCGTTCCTGAGGAATTCAAGAATGCGCAGCTCGCGGTGGTGGAATCGAAGCGGCCCTCGGAGATTTACCAGGCGGTGATGACGGTGGGCGAACTTTCAAGGAAACTCGGATACAGAGGATGATTGTATGGCTGCTGACTCAAAGGGAACAGGAAATCTCGACAAGGAGCTCGAGGCGCTCTATCAGCCGAAGGCAGTGCAGAAGCAGAAGAGGGTCAGGGTCTCCGGGTCGAAGGCTGCCGGAGTCCGCCGTGCGCAGGCTAAGAAGGAGGCGATAATGACCAAGGGCAAGAGGAAGAGGGCTGTGGCGAGGGCCTCTCTTACGCAGGGTAGCGGTATTGTGCTCATCAACGGCGTGGACGTGAACAAGATCATGCCTGACATACTGAGGGAGCTCATGCTGGAGCCAGCCAGGATCTCGCAGCAGGCGGCTTCGATAATGAATAATTCAGACATCTCGGTAAACGTGTACGGTGGCGGAAGGAGCGGGCAGGCGCAGGCCGTGAGGAGTGCCATAGCAAAGGCGCTCTCCGCCGCAGCGGGCACGCCGGCCCTCAGGCAGGCTTATATGGCCTATGACAGGACGCTGATAGTCGACGATTACAGGAGGGTTGAGCCGAAGAAGTTCTTAGGCACCAAGGCCCGCGCGAGATTCCAGAAATCGTACAGATAGTTGCATTTGGTAGATTGCTATGATGATTCCGGTAAGGTGTTTTTCCTGCGGCCAGGTAGTGGCGGACAGGTGGGAGGAGTATGCAAAGCGCGTAAACGTCGACAAGGAAGAACCGGGAAAGGTTCTTGACTCGATGGGCATTAAGAGGTACTGCTGCCGCAGGATGTTCATCGGCAATGTCGAGCTCATAGATAATATAATAAGTTATGGCCGCAGGTAAAGGTATAAAAAGAACCTCTACCAAGCAATAAAGTGCGGGGTCGTCTGCTAGCTTGGTAAGGCTATGTGCTTAGGGAGCATATGACCCGAGAATCCGTTTCGGGAATTCAAATTAGGCTCCTTTAGCCTATGAAAGTCTCGGCGACCCCGAAATCAAATGGTGAAACAATGGCATCGGAAACTGAACAGCTGCTGCTCGACCAGGCGGCGTTCCTGGAGGCGGGGGTGCATATAGGCACGAAGGTCACCACGCCAGGCATGCGGCGCTTCGTATACAAGATACGGGAGGACGGGCTCTTCCTGCTCAATCTCTCCACGATAAACGAGAGGATAGGCCTTGCCGCGAAGCTGCTGGCGAGGTTCGAGCCCAAGGACATCGTCGTAACTGCCTCAAGGATATACGCAATCTCTGCCGCATCGAAATTCGCCGAGATAACCGGAACGAGGCCCATGCCGGGCAGGATCATGCCGGGCAGCTTCACGAACCCGAGAAGGGATGATTATTCTGAGCCTGGAATCATGCTGGTAAGCGACACGAGAAACGAGAGGCAGGCGATAAAGGAGGCGAGCAAGACCAGCATTCCCACAATCGCACTCTGCGACACCGACAACATCATCAAGTACGTCGACCTGATAATCCCGTGCAACAACAAGGGAAGGCGGTCGCTTGCGCTGATATACTACCTGCTTGCGAGGGAGTTCCTCAGGGAGAAAGGGTTAATAAAGAGCACTGAGGAGTTCAACTACAAGATCTCCGACTTCGAGGCAAAATTGGAGATGAAGGCGAACTAATTGGAAGACTGCCGCGTTGGTAGAAGCTCGAGGGGGCAGGCGGCGCTTGACTTCCTCATCTCTTACGGAGTGGCCATTCTGGCGATAGGCATAGCGATCATCGCCCTCTACAAGATAGGATTGAATAACTCGTACACGGCAATGCCGTATTGCAACCCCACGGCGGAATTCTCATGCGGCTCCTTTTCGATAAACTCGGTCAGCGGGATACTCAGCCTCTCCCTCGCCCAGGATACCGGGGCGCAGATAGAGATCAACGGGATTGCGTGTGCCGCAGATGCAAACTCCATCGGAGACACGCCCGGCGAGGGGAATATCTACGTAACGGCGAATTCACTGTATTACCCGGGAATGGTCTTCTCAAAGAACAGCATGTACAGCGGCATGCAGATGCAGTTTGAGGTTCCGTGCTACGGGCCCGGCGGCATCGTCGCCACCGGCCAGCTCGGAAGCTCATTTACAGGATACATCTGGCTCAATTATACTTCTCCGGGATACGGGGTTCCGCAGATACAGCAGATTGCGTCGATAAACGCCAAGTATACATAACCCGGTTCGCCGGATTTGAGGCCGATCAATGTGCAAAGGAGATGCAGGCGCAGGGGAGATGTGGATTCGATACGCACCGCAGGGAGCGGCCGTGAAGGCCTTTGGAACACCGACGGCCTCGCATGGTACAGGGAGGGCATAAAGAGGGAGGTTAGGGGCAGCTCGCTGTATTTGAGCCGTATAACGTCCCCTGATCCAGAGCCTTTCTGCATAGATTACGCCAGCAGTTTTGGAATGGACTGGCTGCACGGAATTGGAGGCTGCCGCATATGCGCCCCTGAAATTGAAGTCGGTACTTACACTGGCAGGCACATCGAGGTGCTGAAAGGAGTCCTCGGCTTTTCCACCGTCGCTGCTGTTCCTGCCGGTCTTGGGCCGGAGCAGCTAAGGCGTGACGTGGCGCACCTCGTCATGCATGATTGGCAAAGGCGCAAGGAAGAATGGTGGGCAAGGGCTGGGAAGGCATACCAGAACGCAGGGGCGGCAGCATCTAGGATGCTGCTCCGCTGCAGTCATGTTAGGAGATTCAGGAACGGCGAGAGCAGAAGGGCGCTGCTTGAGGGAAACGCCGCCTTCTTTGCCGAGGCATATGCCTCGCTTGGCATGGCAGGAGGAAATGAGGGTACGGGATATGCCAGGGAGAGGCACATACTTGAGAGGCTCAGGGCAGACCCTGAAGAGATAAAGGCATTCGTAAACGAATTCAAAAAGCTGGACAGGGGCAGGAGGCGCATAAAGAGGGAGGGTCTTGACATCCTGTTTGAGGCTGCTGCGACAGCTGCCTGGAACTCCGCAAGCCCCCGCGGGCCGGCCAACGTAGAGCAGCTTGCGGCGCTGCGGGACGTTCCGCTGAGACGCGTGCCAGGAATGCTCGCGGTAGTCGGCTTCGCTGTCAGGGGCTTTAGCATAGAAGAGGCGCTTAGGGGAAATTTGACCTCTCCGGGCGTACAGAGGGATGAGATAATGGCATCGCTGGTAAGGAAGGATAGCCTCTCAATTGAGGGCGCGCTGAGGGCGGTCATGGCGCTTGGCGCGCCTTGACTGCGTTTCTCTTCAGGGTCAGTATAAGCGCCAGCATTATAAATGCAAAAAGCGCCGCGAATTCGAGCCCGGTAATCGCGGCAACCAGTCCGCTGAGGATCAGGGCCGCGCCTATGAACAGGCTCATTGATGCGAAGAGCGGCGGGATTGCGGGAAGCGGAGCCATGTACCTCTGCAGGAGCCTCATCGTGAGCAGGAGGCCGAATGCTGCGCCTACCGCAGCCATTACCGGTATGAAGAATCCTGCAAAGCTTATGTAGGCGCCGACCACGAGCATGAGCGGCAGGGCAAGATCCCCTGCACCAAGAGCGACCTGCGAGACCGTCGGATACGCGCCTTTCTTCATCATTGCCCTGACCTCGGGGTTCCTGACCGCTGCGGGCTTTATGTTCTTGGCTATCGCGGCCCTCTCCTTTGCTGTGAGGCTGCTTCCAGGGACCATCTCCGTATCCGACGAGCCTATCAGAAATGCAAGGTTTCTCTCCGCCATTGCCTTTGCCATTACCTGCATGTGCTTTGTCACGAATACGGCGATATAGTCGTACAGGGCTATTACTGCCATTATCAGATACGCTAGATAGAACCCCTGCAGGCCTATGATCACGCCGATCCCTATGCTTGAGATGACAGTCGCGGTGTTCCTGAGACCTGGCTTCCTGTTCTTGGCTATGACAAGAAACGCGGCCAGGAGTGCCGAGACCGCCAGTGCGCTGAGCTGATTCAGCTCCGGGAAGAAGTCCGATATGAGCAGGAGGAAGAGGAAGAGCGATGGCAGGCCGATCGCATAGGCCTCAAAGGCCCTGAAGAGAAGCATGCCCTTGTATAGCCTGAACACCACCATCATCGCCGCTGCCGCAGCTATTATGAATAGGACGAGATACAAGACGTACGCTCCGCCGCCGGATCCGAGCGTCTGGTAGGACCTGAGCAGGACCAGCTGCGATGGGGGAAAGCTGAATGCGGCTATGAGGAGACCCCCGAACTGCACTATGAGGAAGAGCGCGACTATGTTCGCCAGCTGCCTCTTTTCTATCCTCCTCTCCAAACCATCACCTAATCTCGACAATTCCCTCCATCTCCCTGTGGTTTGTGAAGTTTATTCTTCCTATTTTTGAAAGTTCTACTCTCTTCTTTTCAATCTTGAAACCACTCGGTTGAGGATAGGTTAAGGATCGCACGAACTTCTTGTACCGTGGAAATCCGGCCTTTACTTTCTTTCCCTGTTTCTTCTCTTTGCACCTTCTGAAGAAGTGCCTGTAAGCATCCGATACCCTTTTCGAAACGTTCTGGAGAACCTGCGAGTGCAGTTCTGCAAATTCCGGTCTTTCCTTCTTAAGCTGCGTGAGCCGTATATTCATCCTGTATTCTATTAGCGTCTTTCCTGTCTCTTTATGGTATGTCTTTGACTTTTCAAGGAGCATGTTGTAAAGTTCCTTTGCGAGGAACATCTGCCGATTAAGCATTTCTTGCTGTTCCTTTGAAGGATACGCTCTGTACTTATATGCAGTTTTCATGACGACCACGTTTGTTACACCATTCAAATCTATATACTTTGCAGTGGACTTATATCCCACTCCTGTAGGGAGTGGGTTTTACGCCCACATTTATAAAACGGCGCGGAATAAGTGGCTTCTGCCCGTATGGGAATGCTGCTCTATCCGACTACTGCCGGGATTGCCCGCTATCCCTCCTCCCTCTTTACCCTCTCGTATACGCCAGGGCGGGGATGGTATAGCTCTCCCCTCTTGTCGAGCTCGTCTATGTAACGCTTTGCCGTGGTGCTGTCTATGCCCTCCTTCTCCGCCTCCTGGAATATCCTTACGATCTTCGCGCCTCCCTCCTCCTGCTCAAGCCTCGTTATTATCCCGAGCAGCTTGGTTATCTTGTCGACCTTCTCGCGCGATATGCCCGTGGTGAGTATGTCTATGTCCTTCCTGCCGGCCTTGTCGACCCCGAGCGTTGTAAGCATGTACTCGAAGAGCGAGATGCCCAGCTCCGCGTCCCTTGTCTCGATGGTTGCGGACAGCCTCGTCTTCGCGCTCGCCTCCGCGAGCCTTATCAGGCCCTCTATCTGCCTTGGCGTTATCGGCGTCGCGCCCTGCTTCATCCCTATCCTCCTGAGCTCCAGATAGTAGCTCTCTATCCTCTTTGCTGACTCTGTGGTGAGCCTTGGCTTTACGTTCTTCCTTGCATATGCAACATACTTCCTGAGCAGCGACGACTCTATCGGAGACGCACTTACCTGCTGATAGTCGACCATCTGGGAGAGCTTGGCTCCGGCGGCACTGTGCTGTATAAGGATGTGCTGCGCTATCTGCTTGTCGCGCTCCTCGTCTATGACGTCGGTAATAGGGAAGATGAGGTCAAACCTTGAGAGAAGCGCAGGAGGTATCTCGAACTGCTCTGCCAGCAGCATGGTCCTGTCGAACCTCCCGAACTTCGGGTTTGCCGCGGCGAGAATCGACGTCTTTGCACTGAACTTTGCGACTATCCCGGCCTTGGCCACGCTTATCGTCTGCGACTCCAGGGCTTCGAGAAGCGAGGACTTATCCTCCTCGCTTATCTTGTCGAATTCATCTATGGAAACCATTCCTCCGGATCCCAGCACCAGCGCACCGGCCTTGAGCGTCCAGCCCCCCTCGGCGAAGTCGTCGCGCTCCGCTGTGGCCGTAAGGCCGGCGGCGGTGGTGGACTTTCCGCTTACATAGATGCCCTTCGGCACTATCGCCGCAACGGCCTGCAGGAGCCTCGTCTTCGCGCTTCCCGGATCCCCGATAAGAAGCACGTGCATGTCGTTCCTTATCATTCCTCCGTCGACAAGCATCTTGCCAGGCGTACCTCCGAATAGCTGCAGGGCAAGAGCCTGCTTGATCTCATCGTATCCGTATATAGACGGAGCGATGGACTTCGATATCTTGTCGAAGACATGGGGGTCAGTGGCAATCTCCCTTATCTGCTTCTCCTCCTCGGAGTTTATGTCGAGCTCGGCAAACTCCTTCTGCTTCTGCTGTATTGAAATTGCATCGAAGAACATTGTAAAGAGCACCTTCTGCTCCTCCTTGCCCTTGAAGCTCTTCCTTGGCCTGATCCTCAGTATGCCGGTTATGTCCACCCGGTCCCCCGGAATCACGGTGTTGACCATGTCGTCCTCAAGCCAGACCTCGAGCTGCCAGGTTGGCGTGCTGCCCTTGAGTTTCTCCAGCGGGTCCTGCACAGCCACCCTCTGTAGGTTTATGAATCCGGATTCGCTGTTCACCTGCTTGAGCGACCTCCTTTTGCACTGCGGACAGATGTCAGGCGGCATCTCGTTGTCGAGCTTGACCTTTGTGACGGTGGCGCAGAATGAGCACTTGAAGACCCCGATGTCGACCTTTGGCGTTATCTCGGCCCGCTTCACCACAAGGCAGTCCAGCGTCAGGAGCTTTCCTATGTACTCCGACCCCACGTCCTGTATCATAGGCATCTGGAGGTCTATCCCAAAGAACCTTGCATGTATCGGGTGCTTTGGGTTCGGGTCGGGATTCAGCCTCGCGAGGGCAGCGTTAGCCTTAGGTATGACAGTGTCTGGCTTCTCTATGAGCTCGTTTGCCAGCTCGATGTCGAAGCGCTCCAGGTTCTTTACATCAAGGTCAAGGCTCCTCTTCTTAGGGTAGCTTACATAAAGCTCGTCGAGCTGGGCCGGATAATATGTATGGTAGAAGTCGATGAACCTGTCCTCCACCACCTTTCCCTCTACTGTGCTGTCACCTTCATCTTTCCCTTCCATGCGGCTCCCTCGTCTCAGGCTCTAGGAAATGGCACATAAAGGAATAAAAAGGGGGATATGTCAGGGGAATAGTGGAACTGCACCGGTTCCTGAAAGGAAGTTATAAAGGCCTCTGTAAGGAGGGTTGGCCATCACGCCTGGCGAAGGAGGGGAAGCGGATTCACGTCATAGTCCAGGCTGCCTTGGCTTAGCATCCTTTTCAGTACGGACTCCGCGTTTGCACGCACTGTCTCATCAGGATGGTTCAGCAGCCCCTCGTACTCTGACCTGGCGCCTTTTGCGAGTCTTGTTGGAGAAGATTTATACATAATATTTATATATATCTTTAATATACATATTATCATGGAAAGGCAGTACAAACAGATGCTCATCGACAGCGAGACCCACGCCGAGATAAAGGAGGCCAAGGAGATCATTTACAGGCTGAGCGGAAGGAAGCTCAACTCGAAGGAGGTGATAGACGAGTTCCTTGGAAGGAGGCTGCGCCTTCTCAGGCTCGATGAGAAGATGAGGGCGTACATGAACGCATTTACGAGCACGGCGGCCGCAAACAGCCGTGTCCTGGGCCTTCTCCTCTTTGGATCCGTGGCGAGGGGAACTTTCGGGCCGAACAGCGACATAGACATTTTGGTCGTTGTGGACGGTGCAGCCATGGACTATTTCGATGCTGTTCACGACATTATAGAGCACGCTGAGAAGTTCAGGGTCCCGCTTAGAGAGTCTGGGAAGATACTGCGCATAATGCCGATTATACTGTCTAAGAAGAGCCTTGGCTCGTTCAGGCCAATCTACATAGACTTCCTTGAGGACGGCGTGGTTCTTTTCGAGAGGAACGACGTCCTCACAAACTTCCTTAACGATATCAGGGGGAGTGTCGACTATGAGAAGGCCATAGTTGGTGATTCGGTGATGGTTAGATGGAGAATAAAGAGATAGCCGGTGAAGCCATCCTAAGCGCTAGGAGGTGGCTGGAGTCGTCGCAGGCAACTGCAAAGGACGGCAATTACGACGTTGCAATCTATGGACTAGAGATGTCGGTGGAGATCGCACTTAAGGCCGTCATGCTTTCGATCGGAGTAGAAACCCCAAAGATACACGCGATCGGGGACGCATTTGCCAAGGTGGTCAAGGAAAACGGGAGGGTGCCATTGGAATTCTCGTCATCGCTCACTGAGACCATAGGAACCTTCAACAAACTGTTGGAGTTGCGCTCGGTGGCAGGATATATGTTCGAATCAGGCGATGAGTTTGCCAACTTCGAGAAACAGTATAATGCACTTGAAGGTTCTGCAGGCAGGGTAGTGGCTATGTGCGAGAAGGCTGTGCGCAGCATCTCGGGGAAGGGGAGGGGATAGGCAGTGAGAAAATTCTACATAACGACACCGTTGTACTACGTAAACGACAAGCCCCACGTAGGCCATGCATTCACCACCGTAGCTGCCGACGTCATGGCGAGGTGGCATAGGCTCAATGGCGAAAAGGTCTTCTTCCTTACAGGCACAGACGAGCATGGGGAGAAAAACCAGAAGGCGGCAGAGACCAACGGGCTTACCCCGCAGCAGTACGTTGACGGACTTGCCAACACCTACAAGGATGTATGGAAGTGCCTCAATATCTCCTATGACGCGTTCATAAGGACCTCAAGCCCGTCGCACGAGGCTGCCGCGGCGAAGTTCATCGAAATGATGAACAAGAGCGGCGATATATACAAGGGCGAGTATGAAGGATGGTACTGCGTGCCTGACGAGACCTTCTTCACGGATTTCCAGCTTGCCGGCGGCAAGTGCCCGGACTGCGGAAGGGAGGTCAAGAAGGTGAAGGAGGAGAGTTACTTCTTCAGGCTGAGCAGATACCAGCAGAGGCTCCTTGACCATTACTCCGATAATCCGGAATTCCTCTCCCCGGAGCTGCGGTCCGGTGAGATAAAGAACAGGGTCAAGGCGGGGCTCAGGGATCTCTCAATAACGAGAGCCTCGATAAAGTGGGGCGTTCCGTTCCCTCTGGACAGGAGCAGGACCGTCTATGTATGGGTCGAAGCTCTCGTCGGATACCTCTCCGGAATAGGATGGCCTAATGGCGACTCAGGGTCGATCTGGCCGGCTGATACGCATCTTGTAGGCAAGGAGATAAACTGGTTCCATTCGGTGATCTGGCCTGCCATGCTTATGTCCGCTGGACTTCCGGTCCCGAAAAGGATCTTTGCCCATGGCTGGTGGACGGTCGATGGAAAGAAGATGTCGAAGTCCATTGGGAATATCGTTGACCCTGTGGGGATGGTGAAGAAGTACTCTGCCGATCCTTTCAGGTACTTCCTGATAAGGGAGAAGCCGCTAAGCGAGGACGGGGACTTCTCTGATAAGGCAATGGTTACGAGGATAAACGGGGAGCTGGTTGACGACCTCGGGAACCTGGTCTCAAGAACGGTAACGCTGGCAAGCAGATTCAATGGCCCTATATCAGGGAAGCCGGAACTTGAAAGCTACCTGAGGCTTGAGAGGATTAACGGGCTTATGGCCAGGTTTGATCCTTTCGGAGCTCTTGAAGAGATATGGTCCTTCATAAGGTCGACGAACAAGTACGTCAATGACAAGGCGCCGTGGAGGCTCCAGGGGAGCGAGCTTGCAAACGCGCTCTACAATCTCGCCGAGGCATGCAGGATAATTTCCATACTCATCTCGCCGTTCATGCCCGACACCTCTGCGAAAATAAACAGCCAGCTCGGTGTCGGTGCAGGAATGCTGGAGGACTGCAGGTTCGGGGAGTTCAGGGGAAGGATAACAAAGGGCGAGCACCTCTTCAGGAAGGTTGCGTGATTATCCGCTCTCTGCATTTTTCTCCCTTGCATCGGCCATTGCGAAGCCTCCAGACTCGCCAAAGACTGCGGTGACCGTGGAGGACCTGCCCTCCGCGCGCTTTATGCCAGAAAACTGGATCACGGCCGTGGAGGGTCCAGGCTGCACCTCTCCAATCCCATCTACCGTGAGTTTCGTGATAGTTATCCGCAAGTTGGTCTGCAGCATAGAACCGAACATCTCGCCGTCGTCAGACCTTATGGCGTCTTTGAGCAGGGCGCAGCGAATGTTGCCGCCTGCACTGGCAGGCGCCCCTGTATTCCTCTCTTCCTCCCCGGCCGGGTTTGTTGCAGGATAATCGGCCTCTTGGCGGCGCAGTATGGCAACAAGGGGATCTGCCGATGCCCTTACCGGTCTTTCGGCCAGCATGGATTCCCCTCCGCTATCAACTTTTCTTCTCATCATATTTAAATGCGGCTGGACCAAGGATAACTGCAGACAAGCCTTAAGTAATGGTAAGCACCCATTATAGGTTAATGGCGCCGCAAGCGCAGTCAGGAAGCCCTGCGCATTTGTTCTGTCCAGCTTGTAGGATTAACCTCTACCATGGCGAAGTCGGCTTTTCTAAGCAGGTCCGATATCCGTGCTTCAAGTTCCTTTTCCACTGGCTCGCGGTCGCCTCCGGAGGAAGTCAGCTGTGGGAGGTGCCAGTACTCGCTCACATATGCTGCCCTGTTCATAGTTGTGCCGTTTCCCATCACGCTTAGCGCAGGCATGTCGGATGCCATTATAACATGGAACTCGTCTCCGCGACTCTTCAGCAGCAGGCTTACCTTGCGCATGTATTCCGGGCTGCAATTGTGGTGCACTTCGAGGAGTATCTGCCTGCCACCCATACTTATCTGCTGCATTGTGTTCTTGCCCTGCCTGACGCCCTCAAGGAAGAAGTCCGGCCTGAAGGCATGTATCTTGTCGCCTACAGGCAGGGCATCTGCCTCATAGCATGCGACTATCCTCTTATCCCTCAGTATGCTTTTTATCAGCTCTTCGTCGGAGGTCTTAAGGTCCCCATGTGCATCCCGCAGCGCCTTCTGCCTCTGCAATGCAAATCCTGGATTCCGGGTATATAGGACAGGAACCGTATTCTGGGACCTGCGTTGCCTTGATGACAGAGGTGCCATGGCATTATTTCTCAGTCAAGTCTTATATCTGTTTTGGCGCAATCCTGTGTCGTGCTGCTCCGGTGACATTTTGTCCTCTATGAATATCCTCTTCAGGATCAGTGCCTTCTGTAGTGGCAGTGGCACACCGCGGCGCTGGACCTTCCACCTACCGCCCTCGAGATGCTGTCAGATACGGGCACGCTGTCCTCAAGGAGCGAGTCGGCCATCACCACGAAGCCGTATTCGCCCTCGGTTACGAGGACCTGCCTCACCCTCTTGATTCCCATGAGCCTCTTCGCGCTATCGTGCAGGTTCCCCTGCCTCTGTGGCCTCACGAAGAAGAGGCTGTACGCTCTGCTATTCTTGGCAATTTTATCCATTTTTCCCACCAGTATGAGTCAGTTGCAGACAGCAGTCAGTAGTCAGTCGTTAAACATGCTGTGGAACTCGTCAAGGAGCTTGCGGACGTTATGCATGTACGTCGCATAACTTGCGTCGCCGGCATTCCAGCACCTTTCTGCCTCTGTTATATTCTTCTCTATCTCCTTGAAGAAGTATTCCGCAATCCTGTTCGATACGCTTACCAGTTTTGCCATTATTGCCCACCGTCCCTCCTGCGCGGCAGACGGCGTGCGCAGGCACTGCGTATCCGAAGCAAAGACGCAGAGAGCTCAGTCGTCGTAGACGACCCTCCAGGAGTCTGGGCCGTCAGGCACCAGCTTCACCGGCCTCTTGTCGTCAGGCGTGCTGTATATCTCCACCCTTCTCTTCCCGAATAGCATGTTCCTTATTCCCATCGATTCCACCGATTCACAGGCGCGAGCCCCATATATAATTGCAGAACAGAGGCGACAGATTCGCATCTACGACGTTGGGGTGTCGGTATATGCACGAGAAAAAAGACGTACAGTGTTCTTCGCTCAACCCATCACTCCCCTGTCCCACGGTAGTACTATGGTTAAGCTTCTATATAAAAACGAGCTTGTTGTGCTGTACGATGCGCATGAAATATCTTGGCGCTTTTGAAATATAACAATCATTTTACTATATTCTGTATTTTATTATATATTCTGCAACCTATCCGATAACATAAAGTCTATATAATGTATTATTATAAAGGATATTATATGAACAAGCTGCCTAAGAAAGTCTATGAGGCCTTGGAGAAACTGCGACGGGAGTCTCCTCCTCCGCCTTATATCGTAGTAAGAAGGATACAGGGCAGATACTACGCCTATAAGGATATTGTATCTTTTGATGCGGAAAAAAAGAGGAGGCATAACACCTCTGAATATCTCGGGAAGATAACCGAGGAAGGCGCCTTCATAAAGAGGGCGCTATCAAAGGATGACGAACTGGATAATGCCGAGGCAGTGATACTTTCGCGCGGCGGGAAGGTCTTCTTTCCTGGAAAGACGGAGGCTGGAGAACAGAAAGAGGCCTTCACTCCTGACGAGATAACCTCTAAGATCCTTACAATACTGAGCATGAACGGAAGGGCCGGCCTGCCCTTTATCTCGGAGCGCACGCACTTGAGCATATCGGCGGTTGACAGCAGAGTGAGGAAACTGGAAAAGAACCTGGGGATTAGATATACGATAGAACCGGATATGATAAAACTTGGATATCTTAGTTACGTGGTCTTTGTAAAATTCAGAAAAGAAAAGCCAACAGAGCGCATATTGAGGGATGCGATAACCAAAGAGCCCAAGATACAGTTGGCCGTACTAACTAAAGGGGAATACGACCTTGTCTTATATGTCCTCGAAAGGGGCAATGATGAATTGACATTCTACATGGCCGAATTCGGCAATACATCTGCATTACGCATGTATAGGGCAGAATGGTATGCAAGCCCTAACAGGCTTACTTACAATTTTATCCCCTTAAGGGACGAATTCTTTGAGGAGCTTAAATCAAATGTCTGGGTGAGATCAAAGGAAACCCCGCGGCCACTTAGCTGGAACCTGCTGGAGCGGGAGTTGATAGTCCTTAGGGAGCTGAATAAGAATGCAAGCGTCGGATTCGGGGAGATTGACCTGAAATACGGATTCCATGCGGGTACATCGGCGTATACCTACCACAAACTTATTGAAAGAGGGGTCATAAAGAGGGTGACAATAAATATGGAATCGCTAGCGATAAGGTATTTTGCGTTTATACAGATAAAGATTATATCAGGGGCGGAATTCGCAAAGACAAGGCCTGCCCTGCTCCTTGACATAATCAGGTATTTGCCAAACGGCTTTAGCAAGTACGCTCTTGTCGGCGACATAGACATGCCGAGGGGCGTCCTTCTGGCAGCGCCGGTATTCAAGGAATCTGGCCTGCAGGAACTGACGGAGGCACTGGCTGCGAAGGTCGGCGGGATAGAGGTAGGGGCAATGGTCGTTACTGGTTTTATAACAGGCACATTATGCCGCAGGAGGTTCGACAACGAATACGCACTGCAGTATAAAACACTGAGGGACAGATTTAAACTTCAGGGCTTCAGGAATGAGAGGGAATTTACCGTATATCAGCAACAGCCAGTCGGCGCAAAATCAGCGGCATTGGAATAGGCAGCGGCACTAACGTCAGAGTCGGAACTTATGGTGCAGCACGATGACTGTCCATCTTTTCACCTTAATAATTCTTTTATTATAATCATTTAAGAGCGTTTCCTAAGAATTGGCTTACTTCCGTAATTCCTGGACGGCGGAGCTATCCTTCTGCACGCAGGGATTTCCCGCTCACAAGCCTTTAAACTCTTGCTCCTCATGACAGCTTCGACTCTCTACCCTTATTTCCTTACGGCATTGCGCAGCGGGCCTGCATCTGCTGCTGCATCATGCTCTGCTACATAGGCTACCCGACACCGCCCGCCGTATGCTTCGCCGATGACGAGGAGCTCGCTGAAGCCGCGTCCGTCCGTGAGCCTGAGGATGGATACGCGCCCTTCTCCCTTCAAGTGGAATGCCCTGGTGTGGCCGGGAAGCCCTTTGTACGTTTCTTCGCTCACGCTTTCGAATGTGCCATCGGCAAGGATCCTGTAGCAGCACCCTGGCGTCTGGGTCACTGTCATTTCGCCATCATAATCGATTTTGTCGAGCTTTAAGGCCCCTCCCGTCTTGAGTCCTTTCGTTGCCGTCCATACCCTTAGCTTGTGACTCTTCATGTAGTCAAGCTCGTCTCTGAATTCTTTACTATTCAAATACCACAAGGTGCATTGCTGCAGCGTTGCGGCGACGCAACCTTCAGGCAGCGCGCCCTTTATCCCGTTCAAGGAGCACTCTTCCTGCGTGATTGACACAGGAACTACCCTTGCCTGCTGTATCTCCCGCCTTGCAGCCTTAACCACTGACATATAGTCACTGCAGCCTCACGGCTCTGAACATGCGGGCGGTTCGCTCCTCGCCCGGCTCCGCCTGCGTAGAAACTTGCGCTGATTTTATATAAACGTTTGTTCGCGTTTTGTGCGGCGGCGAACCCGGACCTGGCGGCGCCTGCCAGTGCTTTTGCAGCTACCTGTTCCCGGACCTTCCCACCTTCCTGAGCAGCGGATCGAGCTTCTCGAAGAAGGCAGCCCAGGAGTATCTCTGCTCCACCCTTCTCCTCCCGTTCCTGCCCATCCTCTCCGCAAGGTCGCCGTGCTCTGCGATAAACTGCATGCGCCTCGACATCTCCGTAGGGGAGTTTACCAGGAATCCTGTCTTCGAGTCTGCGACCGTTTCCGTTGGGCCTCCTTCGTTCACCGAGATCACAGGCTTTGAGCTCGCCATCGCCTCCAGCGGTATGAAACCGAAGTCCTCGTCTACCGCCGAGAAGAGCACAGCGCTGCATCTCGAGTACATCCTCAGCATCGCGGCATCGCTTACGTTCTCCATTATCTTTATGTCGAACCCCTTCGCGGACCTCTTCAGCCTTTCCAGGTATGCGGCATGCTCGGGATCCTTCGATACTGTTCCGGCAATCACCAGACTGTGTTTCCTGCCCTTCGCCCTCCTGGCGAACTGCTTGTATGCGTCTATCACGTAATCCTGTCGCTTATTGGCCACTATCCTTGACGGGCAGAAGAAGAAGCGCCCGTCGCCCCTGTTGCTGAACCTGCCGCAGTCTATCCCAGGATTTATCACCTCGGCCTGCCTTCCGAAGTAGCGCTTTATCCTCTCGTTCGTTATGCTGCTGTTTGTCGCTATGCCCTCTATCTTCCTTACCACCCTTCCGGCGATGAACTTGTAGGTTCTGGCCATGGCAGCATAGAGCAGCTTCTCCCGCGCAGACCTTCCCTGCATTCTGGTCGAATAGAGGTCATAGACCTCGCGCGGAGGGGTATGGCAGTACCACAGCACCCTTTCGTTCCTGTGCCTTATCCACTCGCTCGGCGAGATGTGCGGATTCAAGACGTCATAGTCCTCCTTTATCCGCATCCTGTAGAAAGCGTAGCCGTACCTGAAGCCCTGCCCGGCCCTGTATGGAAGGATTCCGGAACTGCGGCGGGGGCCAACAACCTCTACATCAAGGTCAGAGAACTCGGGAAAGGCAGTTTTCCTGTCGTATTCGAGCGTGAGGATCTTCGCATCGTAATGCTGCGCTATCTTCAGGATCACCCTGTCCACGCCGCCCATCAGGTTCAGATAAGGTTGCAGTATCAGGAGCTTCATCAGGTCACCGCAATCGGCTTTGCAGCCCGGATCAGCCAGGCATCGTGTAGCTGTTATTCGCGTATGACGGCTTTGGCGTCGTCGGCGCGTTGCCGCCGGTATAATTGTCCACGGAGAAGATCATTATCCCGCTGGACGCATTGACGTAATTCACGCCGGTGAAGTTAGACGGATATGCGAGCGTGAAGCCTGGAAGCTTGCCCAGGAAGAAGCCGCGATAGTAGTTCGAGCTGTAGAACCTTGACGGAGCATCGGTAACCGTGCCGTTCGGGCCGTTTGGAAGGTAGAGTATCATGAACTCTGCGAACTGCTGGCCCGGGCCTGCGTTAAGCAGCCCCTGGAAGAGCTGCGCCGTCACTATCGCGTTTGTCTTAAGCCCGTTTGACGTAAGCAGCCTTGTGGGAGAGGAGTTGGGATAGTTGTTCAGGAAGCTCGTAGGCAGGCAGTATGTCTGGTTGACGGCCTGCGGCACTGATGACCCTATGATCACGACGCTGTTGAGGTAGGCTGACGTCGCATTGGAGAACGAGCAGTATGCTCCCGGGGACGTGACGTTTACAGGAACGAGCAGCTCTGCAGGGGAGTGAGAGACCTCGCATGGGGAGGTACCGAGCAGGAAAGGCTGGCCGTACTGCTTGCCGGCGCTGTACGCATACGCCTGGCTCGTCTGGTTCGTGTATATGCACGCGAGGAAGTCCAGAGCGCCCCACTTCGGGACAAGCTGGTCGTCGAAGAGCACGTACTTTGACTGTATCGAGTTCATGTAGCTTGCGAGGTTTGACGGGCCGTAGCCGTCGGACTGCCCGAGCACGTATCTCGCGGCAGTGGCATAGTCCTCGGTTGGCACGGAGTTGTCGCCCCTGATCACGGCGTTGCTGTTGCCGAACCAGTTAATCCAGTCGCCGTAGTCCCACCACGCCAGTATCCTTGGGCCGTACGGGCCTATGTTCTCGCGCATCCACGCCGTGGCCTGGAGCCAGTACTGTGGGACAGTGCTGCAGAACATGTCCTCTCCGACCGCATTGTTGCTTCTGATTATGCTGTTGCAATTCTGGTTCATGGATGCCGAGAAGACAGACGTGAAGCTTGGCACGAGCTCTATGAGGACAACCAGGGCCATGAACATATATAAGCACATAAAGTACTTGTAGTTCCTCGATACAGAGAGACTACTGAGGCTCATTACAAGAAGCACCACGATTCCCATGGCAAGGCTGGCAAGAAGGGCGGAACCGAACGGCACGCCGGACACCGACAGTATAGCCATGAGCAGTATTGCCGTTATGATGCCGGTTACCGGCACCTTCGGGCTGCCGCTTATGGCGCCCCAGGCGCCGGCGATGACATAGAATATCATGCCTGCGGCAAACAGGACCAGTGCGATTATTGCTGCGGCAAGGTTCGCGGTTCCGGAATTCTGGGGTACAAGTGCGCTGGCAATGACGCTCAGGAACAGGAGCGCTATGATGAAGGCGTAGAAGAACATGGCTGGTCTCTCTGTCTCGCCTGGCTTGATCTTGAGCCAGACCATCACCTCGCCTATGACCACGCAGATGGCAAGGATGTACGCAACCCCGAAGTGGGGCAGATACTTCACTTCCGACATGCCTGCGTATGCCAGCGGAACCACTATGGCAAGCACCATTATTCCGGTCTGCGAGTTCTTGACGAAGATGGCATAGAATTCCAGGGCGGCGAATGCGATTAGCACAGGCCAGATTATGAACGAGTAGCCGTTGCTCCCGCTTCCGGCGAAGAGATTTGCTCCGATGGGCCCGAAGCCAGCAGCCCCGAAATTGAAGTCAAGGCCCGTGGGCGCGTACTGCTGCACCGTCATGAAGAGGGGAGTTGAGGGATGGGTGAAGTGCGAGCTTAACGAGAGATATGCCTTTACGGGGCCCCCCAGCGGCGTGAGCGCAACCGCGACTATGAGCGCTAGGAGCAGGACCGCGAGCCATCCGAGATAGACTCTCCAGTCGAGCTGGCGGACCAGCACGCCGTATCTCTTCAGCAGCACCGGCACCGCCTGGAAGACCGCAACAAGCAGAAGCGCTATGAGGGGGAAGCTGATTATTATCGGAATCCCGAAGTATGCAGGGATCCTGTTCTGCAGCGTCGCCGCGTACGGCATGTAGAGTATAAACAGCACGGCGAATACGGCGATAACAATTGCGTTCATCTTGTAGAAGTCGCGCATCTGGCTGCCCTTAATCACATTGAAGAGGCCCTGGGCTACGATATACACCGCAAGTATGCCAGTAGGTACGGTGTAGTACTGCGCTCCGAGGAAGTTTGCAGCGAATGCAAGCCCTGCAAGCACTGCGTATCTGGGGTTCTTCGGATTCTCGGCCGCTATGAGGTAGGTGCCGAAGAAAAAGAAGAGCAGCATGATGCCGAAGGGCTCAAGGAGCTGCTCGCCTGCTATGAACGTGGTTATGAGTGTGGGCATTGCGGCAACAAGCACGGCGCCTATCACCGCAGGATACTCGCCGTATATGTGGTACAGGAAGAGGAACACCACGAATACGAGAAGCGCTGCTGCAATAGGGGGATAGTAGCTCGAGACAAGGCTCAGCAGATTCGTATTTGGTGGTGTATACTTAACGCTTCCGGCAATCGGCACCGTTCCGCCAAGGGTTGCCTGCGGCTGCGGACCTGCAACGTCGTACCAGTATGCCTCGATATACGGTATCAGGGGCTCGGCTCTGTGGTTCGTGCCGGCAGGCACTGCTGGCCACGCGGAATGGTCCAGGTAGAGCTGGTATCCGAAGGTAAGGATGTACTGCGTGCTGACCATGTCGAAGTACGGATCAAACTCGAAGTACTTTGGAGAGATTCCGACGTTTACGAACCTTGTCGCAAAGGTGAATACCATGAGGAGCGCCAGGAGCACCCAGACCAGCTTTATGCCGGGTTTGCGCTGCGGTGCGGCTGCGCCTGAAGCCCTGCTTATCAGCAGCTTTTCCTCCTGCTCGTGCTCCTCGTAAAGCGTCTTCTCCTGATTGCGGTGCAGCTCGGCCACCTTTGCGCGCTCTTCGGGGCCTGCATCCTGCAGGAGCGCAATCTCATCCTCGTGCCTTCTCGCAAGGCTGTCTTCCTCCTTCTGGTGCTCCTTTATTACCTGAAGGTCCATGCCTAGCCTTGAAATCGTATCCCTGACCTCGGCTAATCTCTTTTTGTAGTCGGCATTTACTGCCTTTATGCCAGGATACCGCCCGGCCTTCGTACCTAGGAGCGCTGGAAGGGAGTCAAACGCGCCCTGCTTGAAGGAGAGCGCAATTCCTATTATGGTTATTGCAAGGACGTTGAGGTTGTATAAGCCTGCCGAGAAGGAGAAGGCGGATGAATAGGGGATGAGGTATGACTCGAGCCATACGGCCATTGGCGGCAGCACCATCCCCAGTATGAACCCTATTACCACTATCTCGAACATGTTGAATTTCGTCTTCTTCAGCAGCCCGAGAGCTATGAAGAACCCAGGAACTATGATCGATAAAAAGCCCACCAATACTGCGGTAATTAAGCCCATTCAGCGCCACGTTTGAAGCCTGGATAAACGATCCTGCCAGAAGATGACAGACAACTTAGTTAGCTGGCAAGATATGAATAAGGATAGGATGTACACATATTAAAATATTGTGGTGCTGTGCGCGTTGGTCTTGGCTCATGACCTACCCCCGCCAATGGACAGGACGCGGTTTCCCGCTTACGCTGTCAGCCCCTGCGCACTTCCGTCAGGAAGTCAGCAAGGGCGCCTGAGCTCCATGCCTGCGGCGTGCACGGCGGCGAGACCAGCCTGCTATCGGCCAGGCCCATGGCAGAGCCGTTAAACCCAATGGGCATATACTCCGGACTGCTTCCCATACCGACCAGCGCGCCTGATACTGCCCTCTTTATCGCGTCGTAATGCCAAGGATATCCGGCAGATTTTAGACCCTGCGCTATGACCCAGTTGTCGTGAGGCCAGACCGAACCGAGCTGATAAGCGTATTCATCAAAGTCAGGGCTTGCCGCGGAGTGCGTCCTTATGCCGCACCGCGTAAACATGTCTGGCTTGAAGATCCTTGAGACTATGCGGCTGGCCTGGTCGGCGTTGAGTATGCCTGTGAAAAGCAGATGGCCAGGATTGCTCGTTATCGCCGCCTGCTTCCTTCCCATGCCGTCTATCGTGAGGTACGGAAAATCGGCGCCTGGGGGCCAGAATTCCTCGTTGAAACGCTTCTTGAGCAGCACTGCCGCCTCCTTCATTCTTACGGCAAGCGCGCCATCGGCAAAGCCGGCGAGGATGGCGGCAGTTGACCTAAGCGCGCAGTATGCATACCCCTGGACTTCAACCACCGCGACTGGCCCCTCCAGCGTGTCCATGAGGACCCCTATTCCGTCCTTCCAGCTCTGGCTCTGAAGCCCTTTCCCGCCGGCAGGCTTGTCGTACCTTACCAGTCCTGAACTCATTCCGTAATCAAGAATCCATTTTGCTGCGGAGACAAGGTTGGGCTGCAGCTTTCTTAGCGTCATCTTGTCTCCCGTCGCTTCATAATACTTCCCGGCTAGTATCAGGAATAGCGGAGTCGAGTCGATGGAGAAGTAAACGGGCCTGTTAGGCCTGAGCCAGCTGATCCCAGGTATCGCCACGGCAGTGTTCTCATGCAGTATCTTTCCAGGCTGCTCCCCTGTCTCGGGGTCGTTCTTTGTTCCTTGCAGCCTCGCCAGCTCAAGCAGCGTGCTTCTTGCTATCTCAGGATCGTATCTCAAGAGCTGCCAGGCGCTTATCGCAGCATCCCTCCCGAATAGGCGATTGTACTTTGGAATGCCTGCATTGAGCCACCCGTCGTGGGACCTGAGCCTGTCTATCTCTGAGGTAAGTGTTGCCGGCAGAACCCTCCGCTCCTGCTGCGCTTCGGTGCCTGGCAGGCGCGCAAGCCCCTTTAACACCGTGTTACCGTATACCCTATGCGCCAATGCCCCAACCCATGATTTAATCTATTCCCACCCCATTTAAGAATCTTCTCTCTAATAATCCATCAATCGTAGTTAGCATGAAGAAGGAGTCTGTTGCTGTGATAGGAGGCGGCACCGCCGGGCTCATAGCCGCAAGGAGCCTGTCCGCGGACGGGATAATTACCACTGTTTACGACCAGAAACCGGTTCCTGGAGAGGGAATCCATGCCTCCGGCATACTCTCCCTAACCGGACTGGGAACGCTCGGCCTCGATTACACCAAGGCGGTAACGAACACGCTGAGGGGTGCGAACATACATGCGAATGGAAGGACGATGAGGATACGCGCCAGGGGTGCCGTGGCCGCTGTGCTCGACAGGAAGAGGCTCAACGAAATCTGCATTGATAATGCAGAGAGAGCCGGCACAAGCATAGTGACCGGGAAGAGAATCGCGAGGAAGGAGCTTGACGCACTTGCGGAGGACTCGGTAATAATCGGGGCCGACGGCGCAGTGTCCACGGTGGCAAAGCACTTCGGAATGGGGGCCGCACCTCCTTATGCGATCACTTACAAGCAGGAGTACAACGTGACAATGGCCGAACCCGATGCTGCAGATCTCTTCTTCGACAGCAGGTCGTGGCCTGGCCTCTTCGCCTGGCTCTGCCCAAACGCAAAGGACGTGCTTGAGGTGGGGGTCGGGACTACGGCCCATTCGGTAAACAGCAGGCACGTGCTCGAACGATTCCTGAGGACCAAGGAAGTTGCAGAGGCAATAGGCAAAAGCAGGCCGATCTGCGGCGGCGCGAGCATAATACCTATGGCAAGAAGGGAGAGGATCGTAGACCCCAAAAGGGAGGTCCTGCTTGTCGGTGACGCTGCGGGTCAGGTAAAGTCGACTACAGGAGGGGGCATTATATTTGGGGGCAATGCCGCACTGATGGCGGCCGATGCGATAAAGGGGCATATAAGGAACGGATTGGATCTCTCTGCCTATGAGAAGAGGTTCATGTCCAGGTATGGGATGGATATGAAACTGCATTCGATGATAAACAGGCTCTATTCATCCCTCGGTCCGGAGTCGATAGGCAGGATCATAAGCATGTCTAAGGCGATTGGAATTGAGGGGTTTCTCGAGAGATACGGCGATATGGACAGGCCTAGCCTCGTAATAAGGAGGTTCTTCCTCAGGGGGCTCGCGGACTAGATGCCTCGTTTGCGTATCTTGTATAACACTGCTGCCGCATTTCATTGTATCCAGAATATTCTGCGCATAGCCACGGCCTGTCATAGCCGGCGGGGGGCCGGCGCACTTTGCCTGCGGAAGGGTCATGCGCCTTCCGCGCCGCCTGGTTTCTTTAGGATCTTCCTGCCCAGCTCCTCCCTCGACTTCAGGTCCTGGCGGACCTTCTCGAATTCCTCTTCTGACATCGTATTCTTCAGGATGTGCTCCGAATAGTTCGCTGAGATTGTGGAGAGGCTGAGGAGCAGGTCCTGCAGCTCAGACTGCTTGATGACATACTGCATCTCCGGCTTCATCACCTCTATTGCGGCTGGTGCGAACATGAATACCACTCCTGCAAGGTCCTCCAGGCTGTCGACGAGCACGGTGACGGTGGCCGTTGTCGTGTACATGTCGCGGTCAAAGATGGGCTCCTCTATGCTCCCGAAGCCGTAGATTACGCCCTTTGATTTCAGCAGCCTGTTGTTGATCAGGTCGGCGAGTATCGGCTGCAAGCCTGATTGCTCCTTGCTGTGCATGTCAAAGTACAGCTTTACCAGTATGCCGCCTTTCCCGAGCGCCTTTGCCGTTACGTCCTCCATCTCAGATCTTGCCATTAGGTCAGCCCTTCGCCTTTGATATTGCTTCATCAAGGGATAATAACTCTTCGCTTCTTGAGGACATGTCGCGCATCCTTACCTTGTTTGCGGCCCTCTCCTGCGTGCCTACTATTACGGCGTATCTTACCTTCATCGAATTAGCATACTCGAGCTGCTTTGATATGCTCCTCGCAGTGAGATTGAGGTCGGTGTATATGCCGGCGGCCCTCATGAAGTTTGCAATCGTCATGGCATAATCCAGGTTTTCTGGGCCTATGTTTGCAACATATACCGCTGCATAGGTCGGCCTCGGATCCGGGATCTGCACCAGGTCATATATCCTGCTTATGCCTATCGACGATCCAACTGCGGGCTGCTGCGTCTTCGCGTATATGCCGATGAGTCTGTCGTACCTGCCTCCAGAGGCAATCGTCGGCAGCCTCCTGCCGTCTTCGAACTCCACGAATTCCCATACCGCCCCGGTGTAATAGTCAAGCCCCCTTGCGAGCGAAAGGTCTATCTTCACCTCGCCGTTAAGATGGTAGTTCGAGAGGAGCCCGAGCACCATGAGCATCCTGTCCACCTCCGCCTTCGCCCCGGGGCAGTTTGTCGCGAGCTTGTGCAGCTTCTCGCTGTTTCCGCCCTCCTCGGCGATGAAGTTAAGCAGGGAGTCGGCACTCTGGCTGTCGATGCCGAGCGCCAGCAGCTGCTCCCTGACGCCTCCAGCGGTTATCTTCTCCAGCTTGTCTATCGCAGTTATGGCTTGGCTCTGCTTTTCCTGGGGCACCTTGAACAGGGACAGCACCTCGCTCAGGAACACCCTGCTGCTCAGCAGGATCGTGTATCCCGTCAGGCCCACTGACTCAAGGCTTATGGCTGTTGAGGCAATCACCTCCGCATCGCTTGCCGGTTCCGCGCTCCCCACGATGTCAGCGTCTGCCTGTATCAGCTCCCTTGACCTCATCTTCTGCGGCTCCTCCCTCCTCCACACTCTCCCTATCTGGTATCTCTTGAATGGCAGGCTTATGCTCCTGTTCGATGAGAAGTACCTTGCCAGGGGCACGGTGAGGTCGTATATCAACCCGGCCTCGCTGCCGTCTATCGTATACATTTCCTTCCTGGCCTCCTGGCCATATGCCTTCGCGTTGAGCGTCTCTGTGCTTTCCAGGCTGGGGGTCTCTATCGGATAGAAGCCGAACCTCTTGAACACCTCCTCTATCTTCGACGTTATCTCCCTTAGCTTTATCGCGCCTTCGGGATCATAGTCGCGCGTGCCGCGCAATAGTTCTATCGGCATAGCCTCCGCTTTCATTTATCATGTGACAGGAAGAGTTATAGGTTTTTCTCCAGCCACTTCCTGAGGCTCTCCTTCGGCAGCGCGCCCACGGACATGGCCTTTACCTCGCCCTTCTCGAAGAGGAGCGTGGTCGGTATGCTCATTATATTGTACTGGCCGGCAAGTTCCTGGTTGTCGTCTACGTTGAGTTTTGCGAACTTGACCCTCTTGGCGAAGTCGCCCTCAAGCGCTTCAAAGACAGGGGCAAAGACACGGCATGGGCCGCACCAGCTCGCCCAGCAGTCGACTATAACAGGAAGCTGCGACTTCTTCACTCCGTCCTCGAAATTATCCTTGGTTAGCTCTAGCATAGACCCATCTGATACTATTTTGCTGGAAAGAATATTTAAATGTGCAGGCTGCACGGGCTTTGTTTATAATATGTGTTGATAAATTCTTTTTATAAACATATCCCCTATTTTATAAACAAAACCGGCGTGGTTCGCCCTGCATCTCAGATGTTGTTGAGGCGCAGTTCAGCTTTGGCGTGCTCGGCCTTGCTGCAAGCGATGATGCCGGACGGGTCAGGCGCTTGCCTTCATTAGCTCGTTTACCTTCCTGATGAAAGCTCCTATGTCATCACGGCCATGCGCCTGTGCGAACGCTTCCTTGTCATATGCCGATTCGGCATATGCGTGTATCAGCGCGTTCCTCAACTTCCTCCTCTCCTTAAGCTTCGAGACTATGCTCTTTCCGAGCTTAGGTTCAACGCGTTCCAGCACCGACTCGTCATCTCCTCCCAGCCTCAGCTCCATCCCTTTGTAGAGCTGCATCGCTATGTCGAGTTCCGCGTCGCTGACCAGCTGAAGGTTCCTCTCAACGGCATCCTTTATGTTAGGATCGGCTTTTATATAGGAATCCGCGCTCTTCGGAGCCAGAGCCTCAAGCCTCTTCATGTACCGCTCAAGATCGGCCAGCTTGCGTTTTATCCTGATGATATCAATCAGGGGATCACCTGTTCAAGTTCAATGTCGCTTCAAGCCTTGGCTTGAAATCAGACCAGCGGCCGATTACGTCTATACTGTAGTCATATAATTTTGCCTTGTCCCTGACATACAATATTTCCGCCTCGTTCAGTATCTTACTCTGGGCATCAAGCGGCATCTTGTTCAGTATCGAGAGGTCAACCAGATGATCTTCATAGCCGCCTTCGGCATTCGAGTACGAAAGCCTTTCGTCCGACGATGCGGCATCCTTTTCAAGCAGCAGTGCCACATCAACATCAACATAGTCGTGCTCCTTTCTGGCATAACTGCCGAAGAGCAGTACAGCGATGACGCCATTGTCCTTCTTGGCCATGTCTACGATGGCATCGAGCCTTTTCCTTATGATGCCGTCGCGCCGGAGCCATTGCACTATCGCCTCCTCGACCGCGCTGCTTATGGAACCGCGGCCGTAGCCGAACCTGGCCATCGCCTCCTCCCGCAGTTTCTTGTCGACATTATCGTCAATGTAGATCTTGGTCTCTGCCATATTCAGTATCTTTATCCCTAAAGGTATTTATATCTTGCTATTCGGTCCGATAAGGACTCCCGTAGGCATAGAAGAGGTCTCATATGATAAAGAGGAATGCCGAATTACGCTTACAGTGATAGTAATGATAATAGGCGCGATAGTCTTTGCGCTTGCGACAAGGAAACTTGCTGTTGATGCAAAGTACGGTAATCTCTCCTATTATGGATATGGAATTGTGATGGGCGCCTGCTGCCCGCTGGGCTGCCTTTGGTCCGTTATTTCATGCCCTTCGCGTATTTAACAGCGCTGGCATACTCGCCCTTGTCCAGGCGCGGCGACATGTCATGCATCGGGGAGCCGCTCTTTGTCTTCGGCACAACCCAGTATTCCTGCGGCACCTTGATCTGCAGCAGGCTCGCTCCCTTCTGCCCCACCAGCCAGCCTATCTTTTCCTCCAGCTCGCCGCTGGTGTTCGCGTATTCGGCGCTGAAGCCATATGCCCTGGCGACCTTGACGAAGTCGGGGGAGTCGTAGCCTCCGGCGGGCAGGCTGCCTATGTTCCTGCCCCCCAGGAAGTCGGACTGGAACTGCGTAACGAGTATCAGCGCATTGTTGTCGAATACGGCTATCTTTACGGGAAGTTTATTCCTTGCCACTGTTTGCATCTCCTGTATGTTCACCTGCAGGCCTCCGTCGCCTGTCACTACAAGCACCTCGCGCCTGCCAGTAGCAATGGAGGCGCCTACCGCAGCAGGAAGCGAGAAGCCCATGGGCCCCATGCCCCCATTGGTCATCACCGTCTGGCCCTCCTTGGTTTCCCATCCCTGACCGAACCAGAGTTGGTGCGATCCGACATCGACCGCTACAATGCCGTCGCTGCCGTACCTGTCCGAGAGCAGCCTTATCGCCTTGATTGGATCGATTTCGTTAGTGCGCACTCTCTGCTCAGGCCCCTTGTACCTGATCTTCAGGCCGTCGAGAAAGCTGAGCCATTCGCCAAGTTCCTTCCTCGCCAGAAGCGGGAGGAGCGCATTTACGAAGTCGCTGATATCCATCTCCACAGAAACGTCCTCGTTTACCGATGCGTTGAGCTCTGACTGGTCTATATCCACGTGTATTATCTTGGCGGCCTGGGCGAATCCTGACCTCGGGCCTATCTGCCTGACATCCAGCCTGGAGCCGAGCACGAGCAGGAGGTCGGCGTTCGCAGTGGCGAAGTTGGCAGGCCTCTGGCCGTATGTGCCTATGAACCCGTAGCAGAGAGGATGGACCGTGGGAATCACGTCTGTGCCGAGAAGGGAGGTGACAAACGGCACGTTGGCCTTCTCTACCAGCTTCAGCACTTCCGGCTCGGCGTTGGAGAGCCTGACGCCGTGGCCTATCAGGATCAGCGGCCTCTTGGAGTCGGCAAACATCTTAGCTACCATATTAAGCACTGCTTCGTCAGGCTTGGCCTTCTGCGAAAGCCTGGCGTGCTCTTCCGACCCCAGGAAATGCGCGAGGCTTTCAGGCGCAACGTCTGACAGCTGCACATCGAAGGGTATGTCGAGCAGGACCGGGCCCATCCTGCCTTCAGTAGCCGTGAAAAGCGCCTTCTCCAGCTCGTATGCAATCGCATCCGGCGACTTTACCAGCCTCGAGTACTTGGTTATCTTGCTTACTATCGAGACTATGTCCGTCTCCTGGAATCCGACCTGCCTCCTCTTCCCGCCAGTGTTAATCTCGCTGTTCTGGACCTGACCGGTGATGAAGAGCACGGGATTCGAGGAGAAGTATGCGCTTCCTATGCCTGTGACGAGGTTTGTGGCGCCAGGGCCGCTTGTTGCCATCGCCACCCCTATCTTCTTTGTCACGGTCGCCTGGGCCTCGGCTGCGAAGGCAGCGGCCTGTTCGTGATGCATGGTAAAGAGGCCGAAGCCCTTCCTGTAGCATGCATCGGCAATCGGCGCTATCATGCCGCCGCTCATGAAGAAGCCCTGCGTTATGCCTGCTTTGAGCAGGCGGTCTATGATGTAATCCGTGACTTTTATCCCTGGATTTTCCTTCCTTTGCATCTAGGCACCGCAATCCAAGCTATTTCCTCATTTACATTTATATGCATTGCTGCGGTTTCGTACCCCTCCTTTATAAGGCCGCGGCCCACACCGGCTTTTTATAACAGGCCATGCTTTACAGGAAGCAGGCTCATCCTCACCGGCGATATCGGATATCTGATTCCTGCCTGATGCATTTATGGCCTTATTCTCTTTGTTCTCCATTTTGATCGCCGCTTTTACATGGTTGCCGTGATGGTCGCGGTTACCCGTAGGCCTGCGCGCCTCCCGAATCGTGCACAGCGCCGAACCTGTTCGGATATTTGAGGCCTGCTTCGAGCTGCTTTGCCTTCTCCGCGTTGGCCAGCAGGAGGCTGAGCGAGTCCCATCTTCCTGTCACAAACGCATTTAGCTCCGCTTCGGGGATTGAGAACCCGATCGCCCTGCCATTAAGTGTTATGGATTTGTCAGGAAGCGAGATGCGGAGCTCGGCGCTCTTGTTTTCCTCTACCGCCTTCAGCAGGTACTCTGCGTCTTCGGCGCTGACCCGCAGCAGCGGCATGCCTATGGCAAAGGAGTTCCCGGAGAAAATCGTGGCGAACGACTCGCCTATTATGGCGCGGATGCCGAACCTCTTTATTGCCTGCGGTGCATGCTCCCTCGACGATCCGCAGCCAAAGTTCTTGTTAACTATCAGTATGCTGGCACCGGCATATGCGGGATTGTTGAACGGATGCTCCTTCTTCTCTCCGGAGTCGCCGAATCTCTCATCGTAGAACGCGTACTCGCCCATCCTCGAGAAGGTTATCTCTTTGAGGAACCTGGCAGGTACGATCCTGTCGGTGTCTATGTCATTGCCCCTGAGGGGAAGCGCCCTTCCTACGATCTCTTTTATTATAGTATCCATTCTGTCACTCCATATCCCTTACATCGGTAACCTTGCCTTCTATCGCAGCTGCAGCGACCATTGCCGGGCTCATAAGCATTGTGCGCCCCGTGGGGCTTCCCTGGCGGCCTATGTAGTTCCGGTTTGACGAGGATGCGCACAGCTGCGTTCCCACAAGCTTGTCGGGGTTCATCCCAAGGCACATTGAGCATCCGGCACTGCGCCACTCGAATCCCGCCTCCTTGAAGATCCTATCGATTCCCTCGCGCTCGGCAAGCGCCTTGACGCTGGACGAGCCGGGCACCGCAAGCGCCTTGACGTGACCGCTTACCTTCCTGCCGGAGAGGATTGCCGCAGCTTCCCTGAGGTCCGAGATCCGCGAGTTGGTGCACGATCCTATGAATGCGACATCTATCCTCTTTCCTGCAAGCTCCTCTCCAGGAGCAACGCCCATGTACTTATACGCTTTCTCCGCATTGGCGCGTTCGGCCTCGGGAAATCCGGAGAGGGGCGGGAGCCGCTCCGAGATGCCTACCGCCTGCCCCGGATTTATGCCCCACGTGACCATGGGCTCCAGGCTTGCGGCGTCTATGGTGCACGTGTCGTCGTATCTTGCATCAGGATCCGAAGCCACCGACTTCCAGTACCTGACTGCAAGGTCGTACGATTCCTCCGGGGGAGCATACGGCCTGCCGCGGATGTACTCGAACGTCTTCTCGTCAGGGCTTACGTATCCTACCGTGGCTCCGCCCTCTATGCTCATGTTGCACACGGTCATACGCTCCTCTATGCTCATTCCTTCGATTGCGCTTCCCGCATATTCGTATGCGTATCCGGCGCCGGCGCCTACGCCCAGCTTCCTTATTATCGCAAGTATGACGTCCTTTGAGTATACGCCCTTCCGCATTGCCCCGTTTATCTCTATCCGCCTTGTCTTTGGCTTGCTCACCGCCACGCACTGCGTGGCAAGGACATCCCTGAGCTGCGTGGTGCCTATCGCGAACGCGAGCGCCCCCAACGCCCCATGGGTGCTCGTATGGCTGTCTCCGCAGACAATGGTCATGCCCGGCTGCGTAAGCCCCAGCTCAGGCCCTATGACATGGACTATGCCCTGGCGTGCGTCGCCGAGGTTGAAGAGGGTTATGTTGGACTCCTTCGCGTTCTTTTCCAGTGCTGCGATCATCTTCTCTGCCATCGCGTCCTTGAAGGGCCTCGCGCGCCCTTCGTCCGTGGGTATTATGTGGTCCACGGTGGCAAACGTGCGCTTGGGGAATGCCACCCCGGCCCCGCTCTCACGAAGCATGTCGAACGCCTGGGGGCTCGTGACCTCGTGTACGAGGTGCATGCCTATGAAGAGCTGTGTCTGGCCTGTGGGCAGCTCCGCCACGGCATGCAGCTTCCATACCTTCTCGAAAAGGCTCTCTCCAGTCATTTTACCCCCTCTATGCCGCTTGCCACCATGTCCCCGAAGGCGCTCGTGCTGAGCTGGATCCCGGATGCCCTGCCCTCGGCAGTGAGCTCTGCAGTTATGTGGCCTGTGCCAAAGACGCGGAACAGGGAGTTGAATACCTCCTCCGATTCTGCCTTCAGCCCAAATGCCTTGTCCAGCATCATTGCCGCGCTGGCTATCATGGCATACGGATTTGCCGTATTGGTGCCAGCAAGCGCAGGGGCGGAGCCGTGGGCAGGTTCAAAGTACGCCTTCTCAGGGCCCATGCACGCAGAAGGCATCAGGCCCAGCGACCCTATCGCGCCTGCTGCCTGGTCCGTTATTATATCGCCCATCATGTTCTCCGCAAGGACCACGGAGAAACTAGAAGGCTTTATCTCCATTGTATACGCTGCGTTGTCTATGAGCATGTGTTCCACTGCAACATCGGGATACTCCTTCCTGTTTATCTCGTCGACAATCCGGTTCCAGAAGATGCTGCACTGGAGTACGTTGGACTTGTGCAGGTTGTGGAGCTTCGCCTTCCTCTTCCTTGCCTCTGCAAATGCGACTCTCGCTATCCTCTCGACCTGCGGCCTTGTATATTCCATAACGTCAATTGCGCGCTCCGTGCCGCTCTCGTCCTTCCCTTCCTCCTTCCTCCCGAAGTATATGCCTCCGACAAGCTCCCTTACGAAAAGAATGTCGATGCCGTTCTTTATCACCTCAGGCCTCAGCGGCGAGAATGAGGCAAGTTCAGGAGGGAGCCTGGCTATCCTCAGGTTCGCAAAGGTGTCGTATCTCCTCCTGAGCGGTAGAAGGCCTCCCCTTTCGGGCCTGAGCTCGGGGGGCTGTATCTTGTCGTACTTTGGGCCGCCTATCGGCCCCTTCAGTATCGCATCAGCAGAGTCGCATGCTTCTTTTGTCCTCTCGGGAAACGGATTGCCCTCCTTGTCATATCCCTCGCCCCCGAAAGGCGCGTACTCGAGATTGAACGTGTGCGAGTATTTGTCGCCTACGGCCTTCAGCACCTTCACTGCCTCTGCCATTATCTCGGGGCCTATTCCGTCGCCTGCGAGCACCGCTATATTTTTCTCTACCATGTTCTCTTACCTCTTCTCCTGATTCCGCTCCGCTTCTGCTGCATGGCTGGCGATGCTTCCCCGCGAAGCGCGCCTGTCAAGCAGGCAGTTCATGCCGTTTATCATGGCCTGTATACTGGTGATCACTATGTCCGGCCCCACCGCATATCCGGTCTCCTCCTCGCCCGACTCGGACTGCAGCGTGGTATACACCTCGCATAAGGCATCCGAGCCTCCAGTCAGCGGGTCAAGATGGTATTCCTTCAGCTTCAGCCTGCCGAGGGGCGTTGGCACCGACTCGATGGCGTTCAGGGCGGCATCGACGGGGCCGTCCCCAGACTTCTCTGCCGGGATCTCCTTTGAATCTACTGAGAGGGTTATGCGGGCCGTCGGCTTCGCCTCCGTGCCTGTGGTCACAAGCAGCTGCTTTAGCGCTATTCTCTGCTTGCTTGATCTCCCTGTCACGCTGTCGATTATTGCCATGAGCTCCAGATCCCTGACGCCCCTCCCCCTGTCTCCTATCTCCTTTATCTTTCCTGTTACCGCTTTTATCTCTTCCTCTGTTGCCTTTATGCCCCTCTCCCCAAGCCAGGCCTTGACTGCGCTAGTGCCGATGAGTTTGCCGAATAGTATCCTCCTCTTCTGGCCCACGAGCTCTGGCAGGAATGGCTCGTACGTAAGTGCATTCGCCTGTATGCCGTGCACGTGTATGCCTGCGGTATGTGCGAATGCGTTCTCACCTACTATCGCTTTGTTAGGCGAGGGCCATACCTTGAAGAGCTTGGCCACGAACTGCGATGCCTCGAAGAGCTTTTCTGTCTGTATGTTCGTCTCAATGCCGTACAGCAGTCTGAGCGCCATAACCACCTCCTCTAGCGAGGCGTTTCCCGCCCTCTCGCCCACGCCGTTGACAGTGACCTGGATCTGCTGTGCGCCTGCCTCTACGCCTGCCAGGGTATTGGCCACTGCCAGCCCGAAGTCGTTGTGCATGTGCATCGATATTGGCCTCTTAACGTAGCCCCTGATTTCCCTGATCATGCGATATACCGTGCGCGGCGTCGACGCGCCTACGGTGTCAGGTACGTTGAGCATGTCTGCGCCCGCATCCTCCACCGCCATATACACCTGCTTTATGAATTCAGGGTCCGAGCGCGTGGCATCCTCGCACGAGAACTCGGCAGGTAGGCCATGCGCCTTCACATACTCGACGCTCTTGACAGCCCTGTCCAGGACCTCCTCGCGGCTCATCTTGAGCTTGTATTTCATGTGGATGTCCGATGTTGCTATAAACACATGGACGTAGTTGGCCCCTGCAGACAGCGCCGCGTCTATGTCGGGCGTGCTGGCCCTTGCAAGGGCGCAGATTTTTGCCGACATAGGGGCATCTGAAAGCCTCTTGAAGAGCTCCACCTCGCCAGCCGAGCTTGCGGGAAACCCCGCTTCTATAACATCGACGCCGAGGGAATCCAGAAGCATGGCTGTCCTATACTTTTCGTCAGAAGTGAGGTTTACGCCGGGAGTCTGCTCGCCGTCCCTGAGCGTTGTATCAAATACCTTTATCCTCTTTGGCATGTCGGGGCATTCCGCCCTCAGCGCCGAGGTGTCTGCTACGAGGTATTTTGCTTTACTGACATCGTCTTCACGCATAACATCTGCCCCCGCTCCTGCTGCATGCCGGCTGGCGCCTGCAGTATCTCTGCACTGTTTCCGGAACTATTTTGTATATTGTCATTGCCACGCCTGCTGGAAGAACTGTAAGTCGGCTTCTGCCTACCTCAACAAGGTATATGTGAGAGGATGAGTGAGCGCGGCGCTAATGCAGCCAATCTGTGATCCGTGGCTGGCATTGTGCATGGTTGATATAATGACTGCAAAGGAATAAGAATCTTGTGTGCAGACAGCGGCTGCCGCTCCGGCGCCGCACCGTGCAGGGACCGTCGGCGCTGCACGGCCGCCGCGGCGCGTTATTGCAGAGTCTGGCCTTTGCCGTATGGAAGTTATTTCCGTACAATGCTCGTACCGTTGCGTAAGAAATATTTAAAAGGAGCAGCGTAGAGAGATATGTACAAAGGTTGTACCATGACCAGGGCCAGCACAGCAGATTGCAGAAGTAACGTCTTTGCACTTAACCCTGGCATTTTCTGTGCGTCCCAGCAAGGTATACCATCCTGCTGGCATTTGTGCATGCATCATGCTGCATAAAGGCCTGCTTATTCTATTATTTTTATAGAATCTTTATGTAATCAGAACAGCTAGGCAACTAAGAGAACAAACGTGAATATCATGGCTATGGCAACTGCAAATCCGAGACGGCGAATGGTGCTCCTGCAAGCTACATTCGACATAGTGACAAGGGAGGATAACGTCCCTGTGGTTGTTGACCCTAACAGGCGACCTGACGGGCACTTCATGCATGTCGTTAACAGCAATGGGGCATACCTGCAAGAGATGACAGACGCGATCATAGCGCTTGCGCGGGCGGGCGTAGATGAAGGGGCGGGGGCTTTACACGTTGCTAAAAAGAGGGGATGGAAGGAGCTGGCCCATGGCGAGACGTATGCTACTGTTCTAGACCACATGGTGCGCAAGGCAGCCGATTCCCTGGGAGTTGAATTCTCGACTAACTACGGATACGGTGGCATTGTCTATGACCAGACGGCGGGTATCATCAGAGCCAATAATCTTCCGGCAGTAGTGGTGAACTATGCCGATACCGAGCCCACGCAGGCGAGGGAAGCGGTTTTAAAGGACCTGTCGGTCCTTGCAAAACTAGCCAAGACAATGGGCAGGGAACGGTTCCTCGAATTTATGGATACTAATTGGATAAACTGGCCGACAGGGAACTGGATGCCACCAGACGTGGAGGTTCCCGGGCTTCTGAGGAAGACCGATTTCTACGGGGCAATGTCTGCCGAAGGATATCCATGCCCGAACCATGTGCGGGTTGCAGGGGCGGACAAGGGTAGGCTCGAAGGCGCAATTTACGAGTTCGCTTCGTCGCACCAGGGAAACATCGTTGTCAAGCCCAATGTTGCGGCGCTAAGGTCACTGGGCGTATTCTATCTGAACAAGGAGGGGCTTGGGCCGTCAGGTCTGAAGGGTGCGGTAAGTGACATTATGGGCCAGATACGTGGCAGACAGCACAACAACAGAATAAGTGACTGGATAATAGAGGAGGAGGTGCAGAGGGCCTTTATTCCATACGGCCGAAATGGCGACAGGCATTTCATATACTATGATATAATACCATTAATAGTCGGGACCTCTGTAATAGGGACTATAGTGAAGTACTCGACGACACCTGAGGGTGTGCCTCTCGGCAGGATGCCTGGCCAGAATCCTGTCATATTTTCCATGGTTGGCGTTGATGGAGATGACGAGCTGGCTCGCAGATCTAGAAAATGGTCCGAAGTTGTGGGTCTAGATGTAACGGAAAACGGCATAAGAGAGGGTCCTGAAACCGCGTTGGTCAAGAGCACTCTTAGGGCTAACGGCCATATAACCGAGGCAGAGGAGATGGCACTCATCGCAAAGCGCGCACTTGAACCGGTCCTTGAGAGCAGGATATCTACGCTTTACGAATCGCTTGCCGAATTGCAGCGCCAGGCGTGACCGCGTGCGCAGTCTAGAAGATCTCCAGTAGCCTGGCGATTTCCCGCTTTAACTGGAGCATCTCGTCAAGGTCGACATATTCATTGGCTTTGTGGTGAGTCACGTTAGTGCAGCCGTATGCCACTACCGGTATCCCCGCCCTGTGGAAGAAGGAGCCGTCGTTGCTGCCGAACGTACCGTAAAATTCCTTCAGGCCTGTGGCCTCTGCGACCATCCTTACTATCTTTTCTCTTGGGTCTGTGCAGTAGCCGTCATTCATTCCGGTAAATTCCAGTGTGGCATCCACGCCGCTTGCCTTCCTCGCCTTTTCGAAGTACCTGCTGAACCTCTCTCTCAGCCTCTCTACCGATATTTCAGGTATGCTGCGCATGTCGAACCGCGCTTCCAGCCTGCCAGGGATGATATTCTCTTTGAATCCCGCGTGGAGCATTGTGATACTGAACCTGCCATATATCTTGAGCCCGCCAGCCACCCCGTACTTGGAGACGCTCTTTCCCGCTATCTTGCTGAACCTGCTGAGCCTGCTCAGGAACGGAAGGGCTGAAGTTATGGCGTTCGTTGCCAGATGTGGATATCCGGCGTGCGCCTCCTTTCCAAGCACTGTTATCTTGCCCATTGTGGTGCCGCTTGATCCTACTGTGATCCTTTTGCTCGTGTCCAACACTACGGCGTGGGTGCTCTTTATGAGCTTCCTCCTGTTCTGCAGCACCCACTTGGTACCGTACTCAGATCCCACCTCCTCGTCGCATGCGATTATGAATTCCACGTTGGCGTTGCTCCTTGCCGATTTAACCGCCGCAATCGAGGCCACTATCTCTGCCTTGTCGTCGTTAACGCCGCGCCCGAACGCCTTTCTCCCCGAGATCACAAGATTAAAGGGGTCTGTCTTCCATTCCTGGCCCGTGACTGGCACCACATCGAAGTGGGAGCACAGCCCTACGGTCTCGTCTTTCCCGTTGTCTATGTATCCTACCAGGTTGGGCCTCGGCTTTCCATCCGGGGCAGGGGCATTGACTATTGTAACCCGGGCTCCGATGGCATCCAGCTCCTTTTGCAGAAGCCTGGATGCCTCAACATAATTGCTCTTCTCTACTGAATCCGTATTCATTGACACAAGCTCCCTGAACAGCCTCATGTCATCTGCATTGAATCCTCTGCCAGTGGTCATGGACATACAGACTCATATGTATGTAAGTTAATTATATATCCTTGGTTCGGCCTGAATCCAGGAGTACGTTCATGCCCTTTATTTGGAGGAATAGGATAGGCTGCCATATCCCACGACTACGTGCTTGTAAAGCTCACGCTCGGCATCACGCCGTCTGGAGGGATTAACCGCACGCGCATCCATTGCGATTTCAATCCGGCCCCGTCGAATGCCCAGTAGGACATTGATGTCATGTTTTGCGGCGTGAAGTAAGGGCCACCCAGATAACTGCAGCCGGTTGTGCCTCCGGTGTTTCCCAGCGGATTATAGTTTATTGCGCCGTATCCTGCAGTCGGAGTCTCATAAAGGCTCGTTACATAATAAGTATTTAACGAGGCAGGAAGGCTGCCAAACCCGCCGTTGCCGATGTTCGGCCCACCTATCGAGACAAATTCTATATTATTCGGAGTGCTGCAACCGCCCATCGCAATTTCTATTGACGGAACCCTGCTATAGCTTACTGTTCCGGTCGTGCCTAATAATACCTCGGGCCATCCCCCGCTGGTTCCTCCGACTTGGGATGTAAACTCAGTGTACGTTTCGAACACATACTCTTGCGGGTTTATTTGGGTGCTATAGGACAGGGAACCGCCATTGCCCGGCGTGGAATAGTAATACAGCCCGTTGTCTATTTTTGCAACAGCAGCATTTCCGTCTGACTGGTCTGTATTTATCCAGTTGGAGGACAACGAAGTTCCTGCGAAGTTAGTGTAGATATTGAATATGTTTGCACCATTGTCATATTGCGCGTAGATTGGGCTCAGCTGCGGTGCTTCTCCCGCATAGACCCCGTCGTAGTTTGTCTTCATCGGTTCGAACAGGAGGAGTAACTGAATCTGGCTGCCTGCACTTATTGGCACAGGCAATTTAACCCAGAATACTGCCGAGGAGGAGGTGTTGCTGCAGCCGGATTCGCACCAAGAATAAAGCTCTGTGTTTCCATAGAAGAACCGTATGTTGCCAAGGTCAGCATTGGCATAGCTTGCGTATTGTGATGGATCGAGCGTTATCATCTGCTGGAAGTTCGCGGGGGTCGGAATCTGCTGATTATTGGCTATGTTCGCTAGTATTGAGTATACGCCTCCGCTGCCCGGGAGGGCTGTAGTTGTAGCCGGGCTTGGCGCTGTTGTTGTTGGTACCGTAAAAACCGCCGCTGTTGTTGTGGGAATTGTGGTAGGATAAGAGGTGGCTGCAGGCGTTGCAATCACCGGTTGCGGATGGTATAGCAGGAGCAGCACTGCAACAATAACTATAACTGCCACTGCCACTCCGCCGATCAAGTAGAGCTTTAGGTTCTGTCCTGAACCGCCCGGGGCCATAACTAAATTAATCACAGTAAGGGTTAATAAAGTTAGCTAACGTGAGCGGGAGCCCACACCGTTTACGGGTGGGAGGATGTCACAATATGCTCAAGTCCAAGAGCGGCAGCCGGATGACTTTCTGAGCACAGTATAAGTCTGTAAGCCCTGTGTTCTGTCCAAAAATTGGGAGTTTATGGACAAAGTCCAGGAGTGGATAAAGCTTATATATGATATATGAGATTCGTTATGTGGTAGTGGTGATATGGCAGACATAGAATTCGGTGGAGTTATTGAGTCGGTTGTGACGCGTAAGGAATTCACACTTGAGCATGCCAAGGAGGTACTGAAAGACGAGACCGTTGCAGTTCTCGGCTATGGCATACAGGGTAGATCCCAGGCGCTGAACATGAGGGACAACGGAATCAACGTGGTCGTCGGGCAGAGGCCGGGAAAGTCTTATGATGCCGCGGTGAAGGACGGTTGGATTCCCGGCAAGACCCTGCTTACGCTTGAGGAAGCTGTGCGCAAGGCCACCGTGGTGCAGTACCTGCTCACTGATGCAGGACAGAAGGATAACTGGCCCGCGGTCAAGGCTGCTCTGAGGCCTGGAAGTGCGCTGTACTTCTCCCATGGCTTTTCCATTACTTTCAGGGACCAGACCGGCGTGGTTCCTCCGGATAACGTTGATGTCATATTGGTGGCGCCTAAGGGACCCGGAGCGGCCGTGCGCACCCTGTTTCTGGCAGGGAAGGGGGTCAACAGCAGCTATGCAGTGTACCAGGATTCCACCGGGAGGGCGAAGGAGCGCACAATAGCGCTCGGCATGGCCATCGGTTCAGGCTACCTCTTCCCGACTACGATTGAGAAGGAGGCGATAAGCGACCTTGTCGGCGAGAGAGGGGTGCTGCTTGGCGCGCTTGCCGGGATAATGGAGGCACAGTACCAAACGTTCAGGGGGAGGGGTCACAGTCCGAGCGAGGCATTCAACGAGACCGTGGAGGAGCTGACCCAGGGCCTGATAGGCCTGGTTGCAGAGAAGGGCATGGACTTCATGTTCGCCAATTGCAGCGAGACAGCCCGTATAGGTGCCCTCAGGTGGGCGCCAAGGTTCAGGGACACGGTGCGTCCTCTGTTCGAGGCCCTCTACGACTCTGTCGAGTCGGGAAAGGAGGCGAATGTGGTGCTCACCGAGAGCAAGGAGCCAGGCTTTAAGGAAGATCTTTCAGGCAGGCTGGAGCGCATGAGGAACTCCGAGATGTGGAGGGCAGGGCAGACAGTAAGGGACCTCAGGCCGGAGAAGAACTGAGCAGGATTTACAAGAAGGCATGGCATGCAGGAGTGCGCCACTGGAAGCTGCTGGAGGGTGCGCGGGCCTTGTTCCAATCATCCGGGTTGCGGCTCTCCGCCTTTCGGGGGCTCTGTTTATAACTTTTTCTCACGATATGCTTCTTGTGATGAGCCATAATTTTCTGATTAGTGATGAAGATCTTGAGTGCTGATCTTATGGCAAATATACCGAGGGCTGCGATAAGGCAGCTTGTAAGGAAGTACTTTAAGGCGACAATAACGGAGGGCGGGGCCGATGAACTCGCAAGGATGCTTGAGGCGGAGGCGGAGAAGATCTCGAAATTTGCCGTAGAAAATGCAAAGAGGGAGAAGCGCAACAAGGTCTCGAAGGGGGATATCGCAAAGTACGTAGTAAACGGCGAGTAGATGGAGGAGCTGGAGGTTTACAGGAGCCGTGATAACAGGCACAGGACCGCACCTTTCCGCAGGAACGGGTTGCAGGCATTCTGCATTGCGGAGCGGACCAGAAAAGGCGTGCTTGTAACAGAGTTCAGCCAGGGCGGTGGGGTGCTGAACCAGACGTACATGGACGGAAGTGATGCCGGAGAGGCGCTTTCGCGCTATCTAGGCACAGGTTTTGCAGTCGTCGTAAAGAACACAGGGGATTATCCCGGAGTGGAGCTCAAGGCAAGATGCACCGGCTGCGGCGGCAGGGTTGTAAGGGAGCTCGATGCAATGATGCCTGAGGAAATCGGGGATGTGCCTGTTGTCCCTCTTTTTTCGTGTGCAATGTGCAGGAAGAGGTTCTATTCCATGACGGACAGCTACCTCAGGCGCCTGGTGGATGCGAACATAAGCCTGTTTGAGGCTGGCGAGCTTGCCGAAAAAGCGAAAGACAGCGACGCTTTTATAAATACTCTCCGGGAGTATATAGTGAGGATTCTTGCCTCGAAGAAGATGAGCAGGCTTGCGATAGAATAGTTGGTCGGCATGGTGCTAAGCATATCAGAGCTTTATGGGAAGAAGGTTATCTCGTCATCGGGAGCTGTGCTTGGCGAAGTGCGCGGGGTAATCATAGACCTGGAAACAGCGCGCGTGTCTTACCTCCTCTTTGACGAGATAGACAAGCTTGTGAGAAGCAGCAACCTTCGCGGCGACTTCAGGAAGAACAGCGTTGCCTATGACAGGGTTACAAGGATATCAGAGGGCATAGTGGTAAAGTCCGCGCCTGTTGAGAAGAAGTGATCCTCATTTTCGCTTTTAGGCTGTGGGTATGACCAGGGATGATCTAGTTGTTTCTTAATTGGAAGTGACATCCTCCCCGGGCTAAAGCCCGGGGCTTCCCATCGGACCAAGACTTCCCGATCCGAAGGTATGTTCTCGCTTCTACGGTCCCGCTTTCGCATCCGTTTCCGGGTGCAAAGAGGCAGGATCTCCACGAGCTTCAATTCCCGCATGCCCTGCGGTACTCTTGTGCAGTATATTCCTCGCAGCATTTATATCCCTGTCGATCCG
>JAJZYR010000032.1 GCA_021797995.1 Microcaldota archaeon | reverse complement strand
GGCTGAGGCTGGCGTTCCCGCCCCTGTGCCAGTGCAGGCATTGCCCATGAGCGCGTAAAACCCGCCTACTACGGCAAATCTTCAGATTCCCAGATACGCATACATCACGGGAAGTATTATCGTTGCATCGCCATCAATGGTGGCGTATCTTGCCTTCTCCTTCACCTTGCCCCAGGAGACCGCTTCAGTGAGCCTTGCTCCGGAAAGGCTGCCGTCGTACTGCGAGGCAGTGGTTATGTATACTGCGTAGTCGAGTCCGCCCTTGAACTGGTTCCACCAGATGACGTGGTGCTTGCTTATGCCTCCGCCGATCATGAGCGCCCCGGTTGTCTTATTGTCGAATGCGATGTCCCCCAGCACTGCCTCATCCTTTATCAGGTCGAGCTTCAGGCCCTTCCTCCTGAAGAAGAGCATCATCTGCGTGCCGAATGCGCCGTCCACTATGCCCGGCACGAAGACCGGCACTTTGTTCAGGTATGCCTGCCTAAGTATTGAGTGTTCATCCTTTACCCTCTTGCCGAACTCGGCAAGGAGCTCGCTCGGGCTGTACTCCTTCCTGTCCGGATAGGACCTGCATATGTCCTCCATGATCTCATTGAATGCTTCCTCAAGCTCAAGGCCGTACTCGTCGCGTTCTATGAAGATGTTGCCAAGCCTGTAGATGTTGAGCCGGTGGAGCTTCCTGTCATCTACGTCGAAGCTGCCATGGCTGTACTTGCCGCCGTGGGCTTTGGCCAGGTCGTGGTCTAGAGTGCCGCACGTGGTTATTATGGCATCGAAGTTCTTCACCGAGTCTGCGATCATCCCTCTCATCCCTGTCGCGACTATGTCCGCAGGGAAGGAGAGGAAATTAAACGAGTCCCTATCGGCCAGCATGCGCTCAAGTATGTCTATCCCGCTAATCATGTTCTGCGCGGAGAAGCCACCCATGCTCCTCATACTGTCTATGAGTTCGCTGACCTTCATGCCCTTCCTTATCCGTACATCCCTGACGTGGATCCTCAGCATCTCCTTCTTGCTTTCGTGCGCCAGTAAATCGCCTGCAGGTAGCTATATGCAAGGCAAGATTTATTATAAGTGTGGCAAGGGCGCAGCAAAAGCCAACATGCGGTGGAGATGTGGCCGGAGCCGCGCTGGTAGTCAGGTAAAACAAGTTTCCCCAAGTCCAAATAATATCAGCGCAGTTTGGTTCTGCCGCTATTCGGAAATTCCAGTCAGCTTTTTAAAGCTTTCAGAATAAAGTTCCTCTTGCGTTTTCTATAAGTATGCTGTGGTGGTGAAATGGTGGCTAGGAAATTCAGCTTATATGACATGGAGCAGTTTCTCAGGGAGGCCGGAGCCGAAAGAGTGACAGAGGATGCCGTAGTGGGCCTTGAGAAGGAAATAGAGAGGCTTGCGGAGAAACTTGCGGACAGGGCGATGGTATATGCCGTGCATGCCGGCAGGAAAAGGACAATAAGGAGGGAGGATGTGCTGCTCACTGGCCGGATTGCCGCACCTGCAATGCCGCATCAGGCGGATCAGAGGTGGCCGGTGAACTTGAGGAAGAATGCAAGAAGCACAAATGCCGCCTCGAGCAGGGAGAGGTAAAGCGTGACATCAGTCTCAGTCGCCTTCTTCTTTAGGTTCATTACCAGATGCGCCAGGCTGTAGATGCTCTTCCCATATGGCGCTCTGAGCGAGCCGTCTCCCTGCCGTATTCCAAGGTCGCTCACCCTGAATCCCCTCCTTAGATGCAGCAGGAACTCGATTATCCATGGCATGAAGATGATAACCCCGAAGGCCTCGGCCTGGCCGACCACCATTATTACGACAAGCGAAGCCCCTACCGCGTATGTAAAACTGTCCCCGGGCAGGATCCTTGACCTGTATGCATTGAAAGGCAGGAATGCAATAAGGCTTGCGGAGAGTATGGCCGCGACAAGCGCGCCGTTGTATGCTCCGAAAAGCACGCAGTATAAGAGAAGCCCAATGCTGGCAATCAGCGCCATTGCAGGCTGAAGCCCGTCGAATCCGCCAAGGAGGTTGAACGAATTCGCGACGAATATTATCGCGAGCGGGAGGACCACCAGCGGAAAGAGGATGCCAAGGGACACGATGCCTATGAAGGGTATAGCAACCGAGCTTACCCCTGCGTTTATAGCCATGAGGGGAAGCGCACCTACGAAGGTCAGCAGCGGCTTCTGCCACTGCTTGAGCCCTTTCCTTATGTCCCTGCGGCCTGTGCTCTTTACCCTGTGTGCCTTTACGTTAATGTCGTCCAAAAATCCGACGAATGCTATGAGGGTTATGGAGAGCGCAACAGCAAGGAGGACCGTAAGGGCGCGGTGCAGCGGTTTAAAGATAAATGTGGCTCCGAAGACATATACAAGTATGCCGACGATTATTCCGAATGCAACTGCGATTCCCCCGCTGCCAGCCAGCAGCACGGGCCTGCCCTTGTTCCTGTCCTCCCCGACGACTCCGGCGCCGTAAAGGTAGGACATAAGGAACCTGGTGCCTATCGCCGTTACTATGAAGGCAAGAGCCGCAGGTATTATAAGCGTCAGGAAGGTACTGTACATGATTTAGTTACCCAATGCATGCTTAACAACACGCGTGGGGAAGCCCACACGATTCACGGGCTGGATGAAAGCGAACCGCATCGCATAGGAAGTATGCAGATAAATATATATAAGAGATGAGCAGGGGGATATGCCTGGACATACTATTATTCGCATACATATCATTCTCGTTCATCGTCTTCGCCTTCCTGCTGGCCCTCGACTTATCGCACCCTTTCAGGAAGAAAGTGACAGTGAAGAAGGTGCGGGGATATGAACCCGACGTACTAGTCATAGTGCCGTGCAGGGGAAGGGACATTGCGCTTGAGAGCAATCTGGCGTCGATAAAGAGGCAGAGGTACAGGCGCTTCAGGGTAGTGGCAGTGGTTGATGCGGAGAGTGATTCCTCCATCCCGATAATAAGGAAGCAGGGGATAGACTTCATAATCTCCGGGGGCCCAAAGGGAAGAAGCAGCGGCAAGGTTGCCGCCATACTTGCGGCGATAAGGCGGTTCGGGAGTTATAATACGTACGTGATAGCTGACTCAGATATAAGGGTCGATGCATTCTGGCTGAAGAACCTGATTGCGCCGATGGCAGACCCCGCAGTCGGCATTTCCACCATGTTTCCGTACTTCAATCCCACAGGCGGCTTCTGGACGGAGGTAAAGATGGTCTGGGGTTTTGTCGGTGAGAGCCTACTGGAGTCGGAGTCGTCAAGGTTTGGGTGGGGAGGGTCGCTTGCATTCAGGAAGGAGCTTATAGACAGGCAGTTTGCACACCTCGCCGCAAAGACCGTGTTCGGGGTATCAGATGACATATGCATAACCATGTCGGCAAAGAGGAAAGGGCTGCGGATCGCTTATACGAGGGCATCGCAGCCACGCGTTAACTCATACGATAATTTCTCAGGGTTCTACGAGTGGGCTAACAGGCAGACTGCGCTGACGCTCCTTGGATACAGGGGAAACCTCTATCGCGGCATAATCTACTATTCTTCAGAAATAATACTGCTCCTGTCGGGCATTGTGCTCACCGTAGCAGTCTCCCCGATATTCCTGGTTTATTTCATCCACCTGCTGAGAAGCTATGCAAAGGCATTTGGAAGGGCAGGCAGTGCATACGCCTCCCTCCTCCTGATAGTGCCTATGATGCCCTTCCTTTATCTGTCAAACCTGCTGGCAGCGCGCTCCATGCGCGAGATCACATGGAGGGGAAGGCGTTATCCGTTGTATAAGTAGTACTTAGGGCCCATCAAGGCCTGCCATCATCAGATGGCCATGGCTTTGATGCAGCAGCAGGGATAAAAACTATGCCCTGAAGAAAGCGGGCTAGGAAGTCAATGCAGAGAGAAACCTGAGCACCTCCTTTCCGTGTCCAATTGGATTGACCTTCTGGTAAATTTTCACGATCCTTCCGTCCCTGCCTATTACATACGTCTTCCTAAGCGTCCCCCGGCCGAAGAGGCCCCTGTCGCCATAGGCATCGTATGCATCTATAATCTTGTTGGAGGGATCGGAGAGCAGCAGGATCTTCAGTCCGTACTTCGAGCAGAACCTGCTGTGGGACGCAAGGTCGTCCCTGCTGACTCCGACGACCTCTGCATGCTTCCTTCTTATTCCGCTTATTGCAGTGCTGAAGCTCTTTGCTTCGATCGTGCATCCTGGAGTACTGTCCTTGGGGTAAAAGTATAGGACAAGGTAGCCATTCCTGAAGTCCTTCAACCTGTGCCTCTTCCCGTCAGATCCGTAGAGCTCAAAATCAGGAGCCTTGCTTCCAACTTCCAGCATCAAACCACCAATGATGATTGGCAGAAAGGGTATATATGAACTCTTCCGCAGGCTTTGTAGTTTTATTCTCTAATCTGTAGTTTTACTGTCGTTGAACTACAAAGTTCTTCTGTCCACCACCGCCACGCAAGATAGGCGGATATATAAAGCAAGCCCGCAAATATGCAATAAAGCATGGTGAGTCTCTGTTTCCAGACATCTTCAAAAGGGGCAAGTTGCGTCCA
>JAJZYR010000031.1 GCA_021797995.1 Microcaldota archaeon | reverse complement strand
ATCATCGGTTATCACCCTGCCTGCGGCGGCCGTGCTGGTGGTATTCGCATATAAGTCGTATAAGGCCAGGAGGGATCCGCGTTTCTTGAGCATAATAGTCGGCGTGATTGCAGTTAGCGCCGCTGGGGGCCTTTATATAGTGCAGTATCCCTCGTTCCTATACGTAGCGGAGGTTGCAGGGATACTGCTGCTCTGGTATGGCTTTCTTTAGGCATGCGGTAAAAGTCGCAGCATGCAATGCCCCGTAGTGCGGTGCCTGATCCAATGTCCGCGCCGCCGTTCCTGATAGGAAGCTGCGGGCCTGCCCCGCCTGCGTTGTTTTCCGTGCTGTCTGCCGGAATCGCGCTTATTTCTCCGCTGTGCCTGCGGCTGGCACGGGCTTGGGTGGATTGTCGCCGTACTTCCTGCCGAACCTCTTCTTGTCGTACCGCGATATCGCGAACTGCGCCGCAAGGCTGCCTACAAAGACGAACCCTATGAAGTATATGCTGTCCTGGAAGCTCTCGTACGTGAAGGAGATGAATATGAGGTTGTATGTGGCCGGGCCTGCCGGGAAGAGCTGCGGGAGTATGAAGAAGTACACTATGATGGAAAGGCCGAGGAGTATCGGCGTGGCGCGAATTTGGTGCTTCAGGTGCGCCATGGTGGCCTTGTTGAGCTCCGCCTGCTTTGCCGATATCTGCTCCTTTGCCGCCTTGCCCTTGATCATCTGGTTAAGGTCCTTCATGTGGCCGTTGAGCTGCTTCTGGAGCAGGTACGACTTCTCCGCATCTATGATCAGGCGCTGTATGCCCAGGGACGCCGCCACGTCGGCAGCCGCTATTATCGCAAGCTCGATTATTAGTACCGCCATTGCAACATCCTGTTTGTCAGACGCCGAAGTGCTCCCTGACTATCTTGTCCAGCTCAGAGGTGGCCGAAGCCTGCTTGCCATCGCTGTTGTAGATTATGTAAATAGGTATGCTCAGGTATATCGCGCACGATGAGAGGATCGCCAGGTTTATGCTCCTCTGCTCGTCTATCTCCGCCTCGGTGTCGTTGATGTTCCGCCTGTTTGCCTTCAGCGGGTCGCTGTGCCTCCTTGCCCATATCTCCTTTGCAGTTGCATCCACATACACAATCGCCTTTATCCTGATGCTCTTGAGCTCGTCGATTGTGACCCCGGGGACATACCTCCTGCCGTACTTTATCGTAAGATGCGTGTCTATTATCGTATCCTGCTTGTTCTCTATGATGTTCTTGAACGCCAGCTCGCGCTGTATCTTTATCTCCTCGTCGCTGGCCGCACCGAGATCCTCCCTGTCCTTTGTGCCTGTCCTCTCCCTTGCGACCTTCAGCATCTCGTCGCCGAGGGTTATTATGCGCAGGGGCTTCTTCTGCTTTGAGAGGGTCTCCAGCAGCGTGGATTTGCCGGCGCCTGGGGTGCCTACGAGCAGTATCAGCTTTGTCATTGGAACACAGTCTCATCTTGCAGGTCCTGGGCGCCGAAGGGTTTTGGTCAGTCCTCGCCCATTCCTCCCGGTGGCATTCCGCCCATGCCGCCTCCAGGGGCTCCTCCGCCCTTGGACTTGGAGCTTATCATGTCGTCTATCCTGAGTATCGACGCGGAGGCCTCCGTTGCGCTTGAGATCGCCTGGATCTTGACCTTCAGCGGCTCTATGACGCCCAGCTTGTCCATGTCTCCTATCGAATTCCTGAAGACGTCCACGCCGTATACGCTGCCTTCCTTTGCGCTCTTGTGTTTTGACCTCAGCTGCACGAGCGTCTCTATCGGGTCCATTCCGGCGCTCTCCGCAAGCGTCTTTGGTATCACTTCAAGAGCGTCTGCGAACGTCGCTATTGCCAGCTGCTCCCTTCCGCCCACGTCTGTTGCGTAGTCCCTGAGCTTCATGGCGAGCTCTATCTCCGAGCTGCCTCCGCCGGTCACGTACTTGCCGTCCTCCAGGGTGCTTGTCAGCGAGCCTATCACGTCCACAAGGGCCCTCTCTGCCTCGTCGGCCGCCTGCTTCGTGCCGGCCCTTACGAAGATTGTGACGCTCTTCGGGTCCTTGCACTTCTCTACGAAGACCATCTGCTCGCCGCCTATCTTGCGCTCGTCAACCTGCCCGGCAAACCCGAGATCGTCCTTTGTCAGGTCGTCAAGGCTCGTTATGAGCCTGGCCCCTGTCGCCTTCGATATCTTCTCTATGTCGCTCTTCTTTACCCTCCTTACCGCCATCACCCCGGCCTTCGCCAGGAAGTGCTGCGCGATGTCGTCTATGCCCTTCTGTATGAAGGCGACGTTTGCCCCTGATTTCGCTATCTTGTCAACCATGTTCCTGAGCATCTGCTCCTCCTGGTTCAGGAAGGCCTGCATCTGGTCAGGCGAGGTTATCTCTATCTTTGCATCGACCTCCGTCTTTTCTATCTCTAGAGCCACGTCGAGTATCGCAATGCGGGCGTTCTTCACGGATTTTGGCATGCCCGGATGGGCTATCTCCTTGTCTATGAGCACGCCGTTTATGAACTCGGTGTCGTCGACGCTGCCGCCCTCCTTCTTCTCTATTTTTATGAAATCCTTGTCGATGGTAATCTTGCCGTTCTCCTTTATAGCCACCTGCTTGATCGCCTTAATGGCGAGGGAAGTCAGGTACTTCTTGGTCGGATCGCTGCCCACGTTCTTCGAGCCTATCGAGACCTGCGCTATCTGCGAGAGCTTCTCATCGTCTTCTATCGAGATGTCGCTTGAGATCGACTTCAGTATCGAGCGCGCCTTGTCCTGGGCCATGTCGTATCCCTTTATTATCGCAGCAGGCGGAACGCCCTGGTCTAGGAGCTGGCCTGCATTCTTGAGAAGGTCTCCCGCGACTATGACAGCTGAGGTTGTGCCGTCCCCTACCTCCTTGTCCTGCGTCTTAGCCACGTTTACAAGTATCTTTGCGATTGGATGCTCGACGTTCATCTCCTCGAGGATCGTCGCTCCGTCATTCGTTATGACAAGGTCGCCGAGCTCGCTGACGAGCATCTTGTCCATCCCCTTAGGGCCCAGTGTCGTTCTTACTATGCTCGCCACTGCGTATCCTACCGCTATGTTGGTCCGCTGTGCCTCCTTGCCTATCAGCCTTGACGCCCCTTCAGGCAGTATCAGATACTGCTGACTTCCTAATTGATTCTCAGCCATGTTTTCACCTATTTAACCTATTTAGTATAAATTGCCTGTGTTTTAATTGCCTGTTTCCTCCTGATGCAGGCACTAAGTCCCGCCTTAGAGTGTATAATGTGCAGTACTTGCTATATTATGGCAGAGAAACTTATTTATACTTTCTGGAAGAGGTGCGGAATCGGCATTCCTGCAATGCCGCGCATCTCATTTAACAGTCACTTTCAGCGATGCCATATCGGTGTATTGGAATCCAAGGCTTCCCAAGACGAAGTAGCGCGCCCATACCGTCCCGCTATAATTTCCAGGCGTCGTGTACGGCGAGACCTGCATGTTCTGTATCACGGTGCTGAAGCCGCTCGGCATTGAAAATGAAAATTCCTGGATTGTGCCGCTATTGTTGAATGAGACCTGAGGCACGCCGTTTATTACAGGGGTGCCAAGCGGCACGTAGGTTATGTTTACATTTTCCCATGTCCTGCCGGTCTGCTGGCCCAGCAGAAATGATACGAAGGTTCCGTTCGTTACTGTGGATATGGAAGTGCCATTGCTGCTGAGGCCGAACCTGTATATGGGCTGCGTCGATACCTGGGTCAGGGACGGCGAGACTGTGCAGTTGAATGAGCTGCTTGCCGGGGTGCATGTAAGGGTGCCGCTGGAGAAGTTGTAGGCCGCGCTGCCGTTGAAGCTGCCTTGCGGTGTAGTTGTGATGCCAGTGGTACCTACGCTGAAATTGCCTGCTGAAGAGGAGTTTGTGACAGGACCAGGAAGCGCGGATATCTGCGCGAGCGAGGTCTGCCCGCTTAGCGAGGTCTCGTTCATTACAAAGTTTATGCTGCTGATCGAGGCGTTCTGCGCTGACGAGGAGAGAGAGAAGGTCACGTTGAGAGGTATATAATAGCTCGGGGAGAGGCACGCCGACGCACTGTACTTGTACGCCCCTGACCCTGCCGAGAATGGGGATTGGACTGAGGAGCCTGCCGCCTGCGCGCTCTGGTTGATTGTCCCGTTGACTCCCACGAGGTAGCACTGCTGGCCCCTGTACGACTTTGTTCCCTCGAAGTTGACCTTTGTGCCGTTGAGCGCCGTGGAGTTGAGCTGGCTCTGCGCAGACAGGTTAAGTGCAGAGCTTACAATGGACTTCTGCACTGTCTTCGTGCACGTGTATCCCGGCTTCGCCTGTACAGTGGTGCCTGCCCCTGTTCCGTATGAAGAACCGAACAGGCTTGCACCTGACTGGCAGTTGTATGCCGTTCCGTTTGCCAGGCTTATCGATATTATGCTGAGATTGCCGAGTATCGGTATGCCAGTCGCGTTTATGCCCACCCTTGTGTTGTTGGCGTACTTCTCAAAGGATATTACTACAGGTATTGCCATTGTAATGGAGCCGGTGAGGGAGGACCTTAGGCTTAAGGTAGCCAGGCC
>JAJZYR010000002.1:48676-79855 GCA_021797995.1 Microcaldota archaeon | reverse complement strand
CTTCCAGTCTATCACGGCAACATCGAGGTTCTTGGTCCTTTCCACCGCCTGGCCTACCATGTCGAGGTTGCCTGTGCCGTCGCTGTTGTGCATTGCGTACTTCGGCATTATGTATGAGAAGGCATATCCCCTCTCCAGGGCAAGGTGCGAGAACGTGCCAGGATAATGTCCGCCACCTATGCCTATCGCTATCTTCTGATAATCAGCGGCTCCTGCAGCGGTTTCAAGGGCGGCATTGTATACCGCACTTCCGGCCTTCGCCGCAAGCGCCCCGTCTGCCGCCGCCTCGGCAGTGCCTCCCATCTCTGCAAAAAGCGCAGGCGTCCTGAGCAGCGGACCGTGGTGTGTGGCCTCGTAAACTCTCTCTATGCCTGTTTCAATTCCATTCATCTGCCTGAATGCGGAGAGCATCGGCACAGGCGCCGCGGCCGAGAGCTCCTTTGGCATGCCCCCGAGCCTGTTCTCCTTTCCCCAGTTTCCCATCGAGTGCACGGTAAGTGCCGGAACCCCTCCTGCGCTGCTGTGCCTGCTTGCAAAGAAGAGAAGGTCCATCTTGAGCGAGTCGGCGCCGTCGCAGGCCCAGAGAGCCTGGTCGACCATGTACAGCGTAATGTCCCCGCTTCCGTAGCTGCCTGACTTGCCGCCGCGCTCTCCGAGTCCATATTCATTTATGATATGCTCTGCCATCATTGCTGACGCGGTGTCCTTCCTAGAACATACAATGCCTATCCTCATCCAAGCATCACGAAGTTAGATATTAATACCTATATGATATAACACTTATTCATATTACAGTGGCTTTTTAGTCGGTGAGACTATGTTTGAGATAAAACTGGACAATGCGAAGTATTGGAGGGACTGCATAAGCGCTGTCGGTAGCCTCGTTGACGAAGGGCTCTTCAACATCTCAAAGGAGGGCATAAGCCTCAAGGCGATGGATCCGTCAAGCATAAGCATGATCTCGTTCACGATGCCCAGCAAGGCATTCTCGAAGTTTACCATAGACAAGCCATCAAGCGTTGGGGTGAGCCTGGAAAACCTAGGGAAGATACTCTCGAGTACGAGGGACGACGAGGCGCTCGTCATGAAGGATTCTGATAACAAGCTCTCTCTCGAGTTCATAGGGCCATCGAGCAGGAGAAGGTATAAGCTCCAGATGATAGACGTGAAGAAGAGCGTGGAGAAGGAGCCTAACGTGGAGTTCGACGCGAACGTGGAAATAAGCGGAGACCCGTTCAAGAACATACTCAAGGACGCGAGCCCGATCTCGTCGTATATCTCATTCAAGGCTGCAAAAGACCAGTTCACGGCGAGCGCCCATGGCGACTCAGGGGATCTAGAGGAGCTCCACAGCAAGGACGGCAGCATAATGAAGAAGATGTCTGCGGAGAAGAACGCGGAGGCGGTATTCAACCTGGAGTTCCTGGAGAACATGGTGAGGGCGTGCCCCACTGGAAACTCAGTTTCGCTTGCGATGAAGTCCAACGAGCCCCTCAAGCTGAGCTACAAGATAGGCGATGCCGACATCTCGTATTTCCTGGCTCCGTACATGGAGGACTGACCTGAAGCTGGTATAACGGAAGAGATCGAGAAGAGAATAAGGAAGGACATAGCCATATTCCTGGATAATATTAAGAAGATAAATAAGCCGGAGCTCAGCCCGGAGGAGATGGAGATAGTAAGCCTGGCGGAGATGTATGCCAGTGACTCAGAAGCGTGGCTTAGGAAGAAGGACTATTACACCTCCTTCTGCAGCATCGCGTACGCCCACGGACTGCTCGACTCCATACTGAAGCTCAGGCACCTGCCGAAGTGACAAATATGCTGTACACCGAAGGCAAGGCGAGGATTGAATGCAGCAAGTCCACATTCCTGAATCCGAAGATGGCGGGGCTCAGGGACCTTTCCGTGCTCTTTGTAAGGGCCCTGGGCGGAGACGATAAATCGCTTCTCGATGCAACAGCCGCAACCGGCATAAGGGGCATAAGATACGGACTCGAGGCTGGCATCAAGAGGATAACCCTCATTGATATAAACAAGGGTGCATGCAGGGATGCAAAGGTGAACCTGAAAAGGAATGGCGTCAAGGCCGCGCTGGTAAACGACAGCGTTCAGGGATATGCAAACCGCGGCAACGGCCCCTTTGACATAATAGACCTCGACCCGTTTGGCTCCCCGGTTCCGTACCTCTATGACATAATGAAGCTCTGCCATGGTGACACTGCGCTTATGGTGACCGCCACTGACACTGCCGTGCTCTGCGGTGCGCACGCAGCGGCTTGCCTCAAGCAGTACGGCGCAAGGCCGCTGCACAACGAGCTGTGCAAGGAGGCAGGGACAAGAATACTGCTCGGCTTCATTGCAAGGGCCGCAGCGCAGTTCAACTTCGGTATAAGCGTGCATCTCTCCATATCCAACATGCACTACATGCGCGTCTTCCTCTCCTTGAGGAAGGGTGCAAAGGAGGCAGTGGAATCGGTCAAGCAGACCGGGTTTGCAGCGTCGTGCAGGGAGTGCAGGTTCTTTGCAGCCTCAAAGGGCACTGTCCCATGCCTGCCTCAAAGATGCGGAGAGTGCGGAGCTGAGATGGAAAGGGCAGGGCCCATGTGGCTGGGCAATCTTTACAACAAGTCCATCGTTTCAAGGATGCTCTCCGCAAAAGCAGGAATCACCGATAATCTGGCTGAACAGCTGTCATTGATAGTGAAGGAGCCTGATACTCCCTTCTTCTATTCCATGCCTGCCATTACAAGAGCCCTCGGGATAGGGTCGGTCTCGCCTGGCCTTGTAATAAGGCTTCTGAAGAGGAGAGGATATGATGCAGCGCCGACGCAGTTCCTTGCGGAGGGGATCAAGACCGATGCCAAGCTCGGAGCCATTGTAAGGGCTGTAAAGGAGAGCGGCAGAGCCGAAGCTCAATGATAAAAAAGAAAGGGGCAGTGCAAGCATTCATACATTGGGGATGTGGGTGGGATATGAATGATAAAAAGGGATGTATGCACTTGCCCCTGCATACTATTACAGCACACTTGTATATAATCCTTTATTGGGTGCATGCCGGTCATGCCCTGCCATAATAGGATATAATACGGCCATTATTAATCCAAAGGCTGGCAGGCCATGATATTACCCATATACTGCCTCCTTATGCCAAGGTATACACAGGATATTTACCCATTTTCCTATAACAGAATTATATTGTATATACCCATCTATATTACCCATAGAAAAGGGCGGTCAAGGCGTTACCACAGTGCAGTTCCTGAGCTCCAGCACCTCCTGGGCCGCTCCAAGGCTGCCTATTGCAGCGCTCTTCCTCCTCTTCCTGACAAAGGAGAGGCACGCCTCCACCTTCGGAAGCATGCTTCCCCTCTCGAATTGCCCCTCTCTTACGTATCTTTCCATTGCCGCAGCATCCACCTTGCCTATGCGCCTTTCTGACTCTCTTCCAAAGTCAAGGTAAGCGCCATCCACGTCCGTCAGGATAACGAGGCGGTCGGCCCTGAGCTGCACGGCAAGCAGCGACGAGGTAAGGTCTTTGTCAAGCACGGCATCGAGGTAGGACAGATGGGATCCGCGCCTGCTTACTGCAGAGCCGCCCCCTCCTCCTGCTATGACGATATAGCCATCGGACAGCAGGGCATTTATCTCATCCAGCTCCAGCACTCCGAGCGGCTTCGGCGAAGGGACGACGATCCTGTAGCCTTTGAGAAGCTTCCTGACCGCGCGGCCATTGCGCCTGAGCCCTGCAGCCTCCTTGCCGGAGTAAAACCTGCCTATCGGCTTGGACGGATCCCTGAACTCCCTGTCGCTTGGATCGGCAATGACCCTGGTGATAACAACAGCTACCTTCTTCCCCGACACCCCGGCGTCTTCCAGGCTGGCTGCGATCTCAAGCCCGATCTCTGCCGCGGTCTCGGCGGTGAGCACTGACAGACTCTTCCTCTCCACCAGCGCAAGCTCTCCAACCTGCGGCCCGTTGCCATGCGTGATCACTATCCCCTGTCCTTTCCTGGAGAGCAGCGCGATGCCGGTGGCGAGGCCTTTCAGCGCCACCCTGGAGGTCAGCGCATTGCCGCCTATGGCTATGCACGCTATCTTTTTGCGGGTCATTTCTCGATCACAGTCTCTTCCTTGAGCAATGTACCGAAATGCCTGCCGCCTTCTTCGAAATGTGCCAGCACTACATCCCCGGGTTTCAACTCTGTTACCGGTACGCTCCTTGTAGGTGTAACAATCCTTATGGTTTCTGCATTTTGGAGAATTGCAATGGCCGTGCTCCCATCTTTTCCTTTCGCTTCAACTAGCACCAGCGGCCTCACTTCTATCTTCGAACGCACTATCGTGGCAGGTTTTGCAGTTCCGTCCTTGGCAACAATCAACGTCTCCTTCCCTGCATGCAGCTCTTCCAAGTACACCGTCTTATTGTCCGGCAGCAGGATGTAAAGGGAGATCGCGCCGGCATTTACCCTAAAAGGTCTGGGAGCAGCGAGCGCGTTCTCTTCAACTTCAGCCTGCACCAAAATCATGCCCTGCGAGCTCGAACCGACCAGCATCCCCTCGCCGCGCCTCATCCGCGTGGAAGTGTCGATGCATGCCCTCTCGCCGGTTCTCAGCTGCTCAACTCTTGTTACGGCGGCCTCGACCAATGGAACTCTTACCGACGATTCTATCTCTTGCGCGAATCCTGCCATCTTCTCTATCTCCGCTTCGCTTTCAGTTGCCAAGGCTATGCCGTCCGCTCCCACCTCCATTGTTTCCAGGGCCAGCCTTGCTTCCTGGACGTTCCTTACCACTACTATTATCCTCCCTCTTCCATTGCATCTTGCAATCATATTCTCAAGCGGGATGACCTTCCAGTCATCGCATTGTATGTAGACTTTTCCTTCCCCGAGTGCAATTGCTGATGCCTTATCCTCATCGGCCTTTGTAGTTATTCTTACGGTCCGCGGCATCGCATCGAGTGCCTTTAGCCCAAGCATTGCCGCATGCTTCTTCGCCTTGTCGTCTTTTGCGATTATGATGATCTCTTTCATATCCTCACTTTATTTTGCCTCATTTAAGATTTCTAAAGCATCTTTCACGCCAGCGTTGTTTATGACGATTTCCCGGACTGCGTGGACCATCTTTCCTGGATTGCGGTGCTGAAATACGTTCCTGCCAAGAGACACCCCCATGGCTCCGGCGTCCATCGCACCAGCCACTGCTTCCAGAATGCCCCTGTCGCTGTCAGCTTTCGCCCCTCCGGCGATTACTACCGGAACTGGGCAACCACTGACAACGCGCTTGAAACTGGCCGTATCCCCAGTGTAAGGGCATTTCACTATGTCTGCGCCCAGCTCTGCGCCTACGCGGGCTACAAGCGCGATGTCGTCTGGAGAAACCTTCGTTATGTTCTTGCCTCGCGGGTACATCATCGCAAGCAGGGGCAACCCTAGCAGATCGCACTCTTCTGCCGCCTTTCCGAGTGCCACAAGCATCTCCGGTTCGCGCTCGCTTCCGCCAATGTTGATATGCAGGCTGAAGCCATGGCACTTCATGCCGACCGCTTCCCGCGGCGTTGCTACCTGGGCCTTGAAATTCGGGTCCAGAGCAACCCTCGTGCTCGCACTTCCATGCAATATAAGCCCGCACGCAGGCCGCTTTGTAAGTGCTTTGACCATTCCTTTGTGCAGGATTACCGCGGTGGCGTATTTTTCAACCTCTTTCACCATAGAACATATATCTTCAAGGCCCTGGATAGGCCCCTCACTGACACCATGGTCCATGGGTATTATGACTGCTTTGCCGTTTTCCATAATCCTTTTCATAAGGTTTTGTTTGCTTTTCATAGCCAGCCACCAATTAATCCCACTGCATATTGCGTTGATCAGTAATTCCGCATCAAGCATGCCGTCTCCGGCAGCATCACGTATTGCACTGCGACCGCAGGCAGCATATGCCACGGACTCGTCGTCCACCTGCCTTCCTCAATCTTTTCCGATCCTCGTTCATTTTTCATCCCATTTTTATCGTATAAACACTAAATACTGTCGAACCATGCCAACAGCAAAACCTTAACTGATAAACCAAAACCGACCGAAGTGCTTTGTTTGCTGACCTTCAATAAGAGCCGTAGCTAAAGCTAGAAAAATAAGAGGCACTTCTGCATGACCTTAAACTTGCCTTAGCTATTTCCATCCCATCTGCAATACTGATATTATGGTAAGAGTTTATAAATATACCGTACAAACTGGCTTCGATCTATTTTTCTTCTGCCCATGCCCATCCGCGTTATAACATTTGTTATAACTTAAATATGGAAACACATATAAATGTTATTCCCTAAGTTATAACTATGAAAGTAAAGATACGGAGAATAGGCAACGGCGTCGGATTTCTAATCCCGAAAAACATCTTAACTCTTATGCATCTGAAAGAAGGCGATGAAATAGAGTTAGAACCCAAGACTAAAACAATAGAACTGACCTTCAAGAAGGCGTAGACTACATAAGATCAGATGTGCATCACGTTAAGACGGCAAATGACCAACTACCGAATTCCTTTAAAGCCAAATGCCTCAGTCGGTTTGTCGTGAGAAACAAATTTCGGGACAATACACAAAGCCCCCCTAACCGCAACAGTTATATATGAGGTATGGTACATAATTGGATACGGAAGGAAAGCCAGTTCAGGAAGTGGGAAGGGTTCTGTCTGGCGCGTTGGGGGAGTCAATGACAAACAACCAGAACGTGGAGATTGGGGGTAGTGCTGGCAGCCGCGGGTCCGAGGGTATAGCTACACAGCTAGATGGGAACACCGAGGAGCAGGATCTTAAGTACCTGATAGAGAACAGCTGTATATCCTGCGACAGGGTCCTGCCAAAGTACTCCGTCAAGATAATACCTTCAGGGTACGTGCAGGAGCATGATGAGTACGTCAGGCGTGGCGTTGTGCCTAGAAGGCTAATGTGCATAGACTGCTACAACAGCATGAGGCTGTCCCACAAGAGCAGGATGCGGAAGAGCCCTCTCGCCAAGGACAGTAGGTCGGCCCTGGTCAAGGAGCTCGTAAACTCGTTTCTGGTAGGCCGCTGAGACCTGGCCGGCGTTCGGCATGTCTGCCTGCAATGTCAGTGCTAGACGCCTCGCTGCCCAGCCTGTCTCCGTATCTCCTCAGCCACCTCCTGCGCTCCTTATAGTCTGGCACGGTCTTTGAGACCAGAGCCCAGAACTTAGGCCCGTGGTTGTGCTCCATGCTGTGGGAGAGCTCGTGCACTATCACATAATCCATAATCTCCTGCGGCGCGAAGAGCAGCTTTACGCTCAGCGAGATATTCCTGCTCCTCTTTGAGTAGCTGCCCCATCTCGATGACGTATTCTTCAGCCGCACCCTCCTTATACTTGCATTCACATGCGCCGCATTTAGCTCCGATACCCTTGCCTCGGCCATCGGCTGGAAGGTGCGCGACAGCGCCCCCAGCACTATTCTGGTTACGAGCGCCCAATCCCTGCAGAATCCTTCAGGCATCCTGACAAGTATCCTGTCGGCGTATACCCATGCATGCGCTCCCCTGCCTGCCCCTTCCTCAACGTCGATCCGGAAAGTCCTTCCCGATATTCTGAGGATGCTGCCGTGCTTTAGCAGGAGTGCCTGCCTCTCGAATCTTTCAGGGTGCCTCTCAAGCGACCTTGCAATCCTCTGCTTGAGGTTTCGGAAGAGCGTTGCCGCCTGCTCCTCCCCTGCCGCCCTTGGTATCCTTATCACTATCCTTCCGTCCCTGAGCGAAGCGCTTGCGGTCCTGCCGTCTGTCAGTACGGTATCGACACCGTAATCCCTCCCGTTGACAACAACTGGCTCAAGGTCGAACGAATGCTGTTTCCCGAACCGCCACATGAATAGACAGCACAGCAACAGAATAAATATTTATCGTATGCTCTCTGGTTATGGACTGCATGGCGAGGTCACTTTATTCTACTCGAATGGCCAAATACTCCCTACGTGGGGTATTTTTTGGCAGACTCTACATGACTTTTGTAAAAGTACCTATTCCATAGACTCAAAACGACTAATGAGGGTTTTACGAGGGAAAACGACCTAAAATCGTGTCGAAAAGGGTCCATTCTACTCCCTGCGTATGGTCAAAATACTCCCTACGTCACCTTTTCATGTAGAGCTGGCGTTCCATATTTACAAGAGTATCCAGAACAACGAAGCAAAACATCTTATACCTGTGGCTGCAATATATCTAAAGGGATAAACATGAAGATGGAGATATACGGATTCAAGGCAGATGTTCACAAAGATGGAAAGTGGTTCATAGGGGTAATTGATGAATTGCACGTTCAAGATCAGGCTAAAAGCCTCCGCGAACTTGAGAGCGAACTCAAGGACGCGGTAGATACGGTTGTCGAGTTTCTACTGGAAAAGAACAACCGCAAGGAAATGAAGTCGCCTATACTAAGAAGTCTAATTGCTAGAAGCTAGATGATTTTATAGGTGCGCTCAGACCTGTGAAACCACTCAAATTGCTCAAGATACTGCAAGAGCACTATGGATTCTCTGCAAGGCAGGGGAAAGGTGATCATATTGTCCTGTGGGATGAAAAGGAGCACCATACAGCGATTCAGATAGCTCAGAAGGAACTAAGACAACAAAAAGACATTGAAAAGTATCTATAAACGAGCAGATGACGGCAGTAATGGGCTGCTTAACACTTCGAGTTCAGATTTTTCGAGAATTCGGGTCTTCTTTTTGCTTGCTTTTCCGTTTTCGGACTTACTGTTTTCTCTCGTTTTTGCTAAGGTGGGCCCGGAGAGATTTGAACTCTCGACATCTGGCTCTCCTAAAACCTTGACAAGTCTTCAAAGTTTATATAAGACCAGCGCTCTAACCAGGCTGAGCTACGAGCCCAACATATCTTTATATAGACAAAAATGCTTAATAAATGCGCTTATTGACAGGGCAAAGGTATTCTATGGATCTTGGAGAGGGACTGAGGAAGGCTATGGCGAGGCTCACCGGAGCCACCGTCATAGACGCAAGGACCATGCGCGAGTTCACGAAGGAGCTGCAGAAGGCGCTCATCTCGTCAGACGTGGAGCTGAATCTCGTCTTTGCGTTTACCAAGAGGATCGAGGATGCGGCGCTGAAGGAGAAGCTGCCAAGGGGGGTTGCGCCAAAGGATTATGTAACGAACATGGTCTACGAGGAGCTCGTGAAGCTTATGGGCGGGAACTATGAGCCTGCCATAAGGCCGAAGCGCATCCTCATGGCCGGCATGTACGGGTCGGGAAAGACTACGACCACGGCAAAGCTCGCAAAGTTCTACCAGGACCGCGGGCTGAGCGCAGGCCTCATCTGCTGCGACGTGACAAGGCCTGCGGCTTACGAGCAGCTGGAGACGCTTGCAAGGCAGGCGAACGCCACCTTCTTCGGGATAAAAGGGGAAAAGGATGTCGCCAAGATAGTAAGGGAGGGGCTTGCAAAGCTTAAGGACAGGAAGGTGATAATCTGCGATTCCAGCGGGAGGAGCGCCCTTGATGCGGAACTGATAAGGGAGCTTAAGGATATAAACGGCTCCCTGAATCCAGACGAGAGGTTCCTCGTGGTCAGTGCAGATGTCGGCCAGATAGCCGGCAGGCAGGCTGCGGAATTCAACAGTGCAATAGGGATCAGTGGCGTAATCGTGACAAGGATGGACGGCTCAGGGAAGGGCGGCGGAGCGCTGAGCGCCGTTTCCGCCGCAAGTGCCAGCATCGCGTTCATAGGCACCGGGGAGAAGCTCGGCTCGCTCGAGCTCTACGACTCCAAGAAGTTCGTAGGAAGGCTCCTTGGCATACCAGACCTTGAAGGGCTCCTTGCCTCGGTGCAGGACGCGGTAAAGCAAGCCAACATAAAGCCCGAGGACATGGAGGTTGAGGAGCTCAATTTCGAGACCTTCTACACGCAGCTCAAGGCGATGTCGAAGATGGGGCCTCTCAAGAACATGATGTCCATGATGGGCCTCTCCGACCTTCCGAAGGATGCACTGGAGGGCAGCGAGGCGAAGCTCAGGAGGTACGGGAACATAATAGGGTCAATGACAAAGGAAGAGAGGAAGGACGAGAGGCTGGCAAGGGATCCCAAGAGGGTTGCACGCATAGCGAGGGGAAGCGGGATGAGCGAGAAGGACGTCAGGGAGCTGTTCAGCGACTTCAACAAGATGAAGAAGTTCGCGAACATGTTCAAAAACAACAGGGATTTCAGGAAGCAGATATCGAAGTTCATGCCCGGGATGTAAATGAGGATACCTAAGAAGAGGCTCAGGTCCGGATTCGAGATGCCGGTCTTTGGCATCGGCACGTGGAAGGTCGGCGGCGGTGCGGTCAGGGATCCGCTGAACGACGACAAGAAGGACATCGATGCGATAAAGTGGGCAGTGGCGATGGGCGTAAGCCATATCGACACCGCTGAGATATACGCGGATGGTTATGCGGAAATCCTTGTTGGGAAGGCGGTGCGCGGGGTAAAGAGGGAGAGGCTGTTCATCGTCTCGAAGGTGGCTCCACAGAACCTCACTTACGACGGCATAATAAGCTCTGCAAGGGGGAGCATCGGCCGCCTCGGGGTAAAATACCTCGACCTCTACCTTATACACGCGCCAAATCCTGGCATACCTATGAGGGAATCAATGAGAGCCATGGACTCCCTCATGGAGCAGGGCCTGATAAGGAACATAGGTGTCTCGAACTTCGCCCCGGGGCGCCTCGAGGAGGCGCAGTCGCACACCAAGAACAGGATTGTGGCGAATCAGGTGCACTATAACCTGATAGTCCGGGAGGCCGAGAGGAAGGGCGTACTGCGTCACTGCCAGGATAACGACATCATGCTCATCGCCTACAGGCCGGTGGAGCTGGGCAGGCTCGCCAGGCCCGGAATACCGTTGCTGGACGGGATGGCAGGGAAATACGGGAAGAGCCAAGCGCAGATCGCGATAAACTGGCTGATATCGCAGCCAAGCGTGGTGACGCTGTCGAAGACGAGCAACATCAACCATCTTATGGAGAATCTCGGCGCAGTAGGGTGGGGCATGGAAAATAGCGACGTGGAGACGCTCCGCGCCTCCTTCCCCGGGCAGCAGGCCGTTTCCGACGTAGCGCCTCTGATGTAAGCGTTGTAAAATGGGGTTTTGATGGCAGAGGACCATGGGCTCAAGAAGAAGCTTGAAGAGCTTGAGGAGCAGTACTCGAAGACGAAATACAACAAGGCTACCAACAAATACCTCGGGATACTGAGAGCGAAGATGGCGAGGATAAGGAAGGACATGGCCGCGAAGAAGGGCTTCGGCGGCACGGGCTTCGCAGTCAGGAAGGCTGGCGACGCTACCGTCGTGCTTGTCGGGTTTCCCAATGCGGGAAAATCCTCGCTGTTAAAAGTCCTGACAAACGTGGAGTCAAAGGTCGCAGGCTACGCCTTCACGACGATCGAGGTCATCCCCGGAATGCTCCAGTACAACGGCGCACGGATACAGGTTCTTGACCTCCCGGGCCTGATCCGGGGCGCGCACGAAGGCAGGGGAGAGGGGACAAAGATAGCAAGCGTGATAAGGACGGCAGACCTTCTCCTCTTTCTGGTCGACGTAAATAGGACCGAGCAGCTGCGCGACCTGATAGAGGAGCTCAACCTCCTCGGCATAAGGCCGAACAGGCACAAGCCTGAGATAAGGGTAGAGGCGAGGAAGACAGGGGGGATAAGCATCGCGGCAAACAGGCACAGGATCCCGGAAAGGCCTCTCATTGTTGGGATAATGAATGAGTTCAGCATATTCAATGCAGACATATACTTCTATGAAGATGCAACTCCAGATGACATAGTCGATCTGATTGCTGGCAATGCCGCTTACATAAACGGGGTAGTTGCACTGAACAAGATAGACACCGCGGAAGAGGGGGCAGTCCGGAAGGCGGCCGCGGAGATAGAACAGAGTTCCGGGATGACCGTCGTCCCGATAAGCGCGATGAGAGGTATCAACATAAACAGCCTGAAGGAGACCCTGTTCGGAAAGCTGAATGTCATAAGGATTTACCTCAAACCGAAGGATGGCGAGCCGGATGTCTCAAAGCCCCTGATCATGAAGGGCGGGAGCACGGTGATGGACGTCGCAAAGGCGGTGCACTCCAAGACGGCAAAGAACCTGAGATATGCATTTGTTGAGGGGAAAAGCGTCAGGTTCAAGAACCAGAAAATGGGCATAGACCATGCCCTGATGGACGAAGACGTGGTCACGCTGGTTTACGCAAAGGCATAAATCCTTGACGAGCGCAGATGGTATCATGGCAATCAGGTACTGGGAGTTTGAGGATGCGGCGCTGAAGGAGAAGCTCAAGAACCCCAACGTACGGGAAATAGCCAGGATCTACTTCGATAACGAGACGAAGGCGTACAGGTTCTCAATGGCGCTGAGCGAGGTAAAGAGGCGCGCAGAGCTCAGGCTCAAGGACTGCCCGCATGACCTTCCTGTGGCTACATGGAAGAGGTACCTCGACTTCGGCGTCACTGTCGGCATACTCAAGCACGAGGGAGGTGCGTACAGCCTCACTGACAGGTATACAAGGCCGCTAAGGAACATCTCCGTGTACATAAAGTCGTGGGCCGAATCGCAGAATGTGGACGATCTTGGCGTGCTCTTTGCTGCAGCGCATCTCGAGAGGCAGGTGAAGCGCGGAGGAAGAAAGGCCGTGCAGGGGCAGCAGGGCCAGGTGCAGGCAGCCCCGCAGCCGCCCTAGCCGTTCCTGTACCAGATGGTCCCGTACTCGCTGTCCTCAACAACAATGCCGTATTCCCCAAGCAGCCTGTCCCGTACTGCATCCGATTCCATGTACAGTTTCCTATCCCTTAAAGCCTCCCTCTCCGCGATAAGCCTCCTTGCATCCTCGGGAAGCGCAGTCTTGTATGCGCCGCTCCTGAGGATTCCGAAGATGCCTGCAAGCTCAAGGACCTTCTCCGATGCCCTCGCCTTTGCATCCGCATCTGCAGCCTCGTGTGACTCTGCGAACGCTTTCAGGGACTCTATCGCGGCGCAGAGCTCAGTAAGCGCCAGCGAGGTGTTGAGGTCGCTGTTCATCGCCGCGGTAAACTTCCGGTCAAGGTCCCCGGCAATCCTGTCTATATCCGCAGCTCCGGCTCCGCTTGATTCCTTCATGTTGTAGAAGACGCAGAACGCGCCATAGATATATCTCAGCCTCTTTTCCGCTGCAGCCATCAGCTTCTCCGTGTAGTCTATCTCCTTCCTGTAGTGCGTCGAGCAGACAAGCAGCCTCAGCGCCTCGGCGCTGTGCGCCTTGAGAAGGTCGCGTATCCTTACAAAGTTGCCAAGGCTCTTCGACATCTTCTCGCCGTTCACCTTCAGCACGCCCGAGTGCATCCAGTACCTTACGAATGGAGCCATCCCCGAGGCAGCCTCCGCCTGCGCGATCTCGTTCGTGTGGTGCGGAAAGATCAGGTCGGTGGCGCCGCCATGGATGTCGTACTGCGGCCCAAAGAGCACCGAGGTTATTGCAGTGTCCTCGATATGCCATCCCGGCCGGCCGTCGAGCGCGGCCGTCTTCCCTGCCTCACTGACTTTTATCTTCCAGGAGGGCTCGCCAGGCTTCGCGGCCTTCCAGAGGGCGAAGTCGTAAGGGTTCCTCTTGCCCTCCTTGGGTTCTATCCTGTGCCTTGCAAGCTCATCTATCCTTATGCCTGAGAGGGCCGTATAGCCCTTGAATCTTGAGACATCGTAGTAGACGTCGCCGTCAAGAAGGTATGCATAGCCCATGTCAAGCAGCTGCTGCACCTGCACCCTTATCGCCTCGATATAGTCGTGCGACCTCGGATAGCTGTCGACATCCCTTTTCACGTCCAGGCTCTCCATGTCTTCAAGGAAGCGCGACTCAAAGTGCCTTGCAAGCTCTATCGGATCCCGGCCGCTCTCCCTTGCCCTCGCTATTATCTTGTCGTCAACGTCGGTTATGTTCTGCACGTACATTACCGAATAGTTGAGATGCCTTAGCCACCTGGCCACGACGCTGAAGTTGATGTAGTTCTTCGCATGGCCAAGGTGCGCGTCGTCGTATACCGTCTGGCCGCACACGAACATGTTCACGCGGCCCGCATGGCCTGGAACGAAGCGCTCCTCCTTCTTGGAGAGCGTGTTGTAAAGGACGAGATCCGATGCGTCTGCCATAATGCACCATCGCCTGTCAGACAACCGAGCTGTTTACCAGGATTCCCGGAGTCGAGATCCGCGTATTGCTCAGGTGGATGCCGGTAACGGCTATGTAAGTATACCTCGAGTTCCTTGTGTTAACGACTCCTGAAGCAACCTTTACGCTTATGTTCTGGCACAGCAGCGATGCGACGGGTATGCTCGCGTTCATGAAGGTCGACTGCGCATTCACCACCCCCGGAACATCAAAGGTGTTATAGTGGTTTATGAGGAACGGCTTTCCATTTTCCAGTATCTCGACATACAGGTAGTTGCTCTGCGCTGATATTATCTGGAAGTTGAGATACGGCTCAGTGACCTCGAACTGCCCTGATGTTATGTTCCCCGTGCTCCTGAACGTTCCGCCCTGGTATGTCATGGCCGCATAATCAGACGATGCTCCGGACCACGGGCTCCCATAATAGCTTCCGTTTGCGTTTGCCCGCAGGAGGTTCACCGGGACGCTCCCGAATCCAAGGCCCTGCACTGTCCATCCGGAGTAGTTGCCTGCCGAGAAGTTGCCGTTGTAAATGGCGACGTTGGGGCTCGTTGACAGGCAGCTGACATATGGGGTTAACGTCGTAGTGGAAGAGTTAGTCGCATTGGGCAGCAGCGTGGTGGTAGCCTGCCGGGGCACCGTCGTCGTTGCCTTGGCAGCCGGAGCGGAATAGCCGCCCAGCACGTAGTTTATCGCGAGTATTGCCACTACGATAACCACGGCCATCATTATATACTTCATTATGTTTGCCGCCATACGGACCAGGTGCAATAGTAAACGGTGATTGCACGGATAAAGATATAAACGTATATCAGGCGTGCCAAACGGCGCCAATGCGCTTTCCCAGGACAGGCCTGGATCTTCCGGGTTGCGCCAGCAGGGGCAGTGCAATCAAACATAGCTTTATAATATGTGGGCGCAAGGATATAGCGCAGTTAGCAGCAAGCGCGCAGGGTTCCGGGATTCCGTTGGAATCCCGTGATCAAGCTTGCACAGTGGTGTTATCTTGGGAAGCATACCTAGAAAGTGGAAGAAGAAGGGAAGAATGCGCTGGAAGTGGGTAAAGAAGAGAAGGAGGAGAATAAAGAGGGCGCAAAAGAGAAGGGTCGGCGAGCTGTAGCTGCATGCGCCGCGCCGTCCGGCCCTCCATTCCGGGGCGCCATCATGCTCCCTCAGGTGCTATCATGGTTAGAAGGGCTGTAGTGCCACCGAAGCTGCGGAAGCAGGCGCCAGGGGAAGGCCGTCCAGGCGACAGCATGCTGCAGTCCCTGTTCGGCAGGAGATGGCTGCTTGCCGTGCTGCTCGCGTTCGCTGCGGAGTCCATCGCCTTCTTCGTTCTCTCCGCGGTGCCCGTGCCGCAGTCATACGGCGCCTCGCTGCTCAGCTACTACCATTCTGCCGAGTCCTCGATACAGAATGCCTCGCCGGCGGGAGCGGTGCTTATCATCTTCACCCACAACCTCCTCATAGCAACGCTTGAGATGATACCAGGCCTCGGCCTGCTGGTCTTCTCCGCCTCCACGGCCGCGACAGGCCTAGCGATTGGCGTGCTCGGCTCCAGCTACGGCGCATACGGGCCTGCCCTAGCGGCATCGCTGTATCTGGCTCCGCACACCTGGTTCGAGCTTCCTGCATACGCCATCGGGCTCGTGGCAGGCCTCTCGATGGCATACGCGATTGCCAGAAGAAAAGCCATGGCAGAGCTGAAGCGCTTTGCAGCTTCCTGGGTGCTGATGGCGCTCCTGCTCCTCTTCGCCGCCATTCTCGAGTCCGGCGAGATAAAAATAGGGTTAATAAACCCTCTCTACCTATACCTCCTCTGGATTCCGGCCTTCCTGGCCATTATTGCATTCTACATGATCATGTGCAGGCGCCGCGGCGCTGGGTTAACACAATGGACTACAAGATAAAGGACATAAAGCTTGCGGAGCAGGGAGAGAGGCAGCTTGAGTGGGCAGAGGCGCACATGCCCGTGCTGATGGCGATAAGGAAGGAGCTCTCTGCGTCAAGGCCGCTGAAGGGGCTGAAGGTCGCAATGCTGCTCCACGTGACAAAGGAGACAGGAGTGCTTGCAAGGACCGTTGCGGCAGCCGGCGGGGAGGTCTTTCTCGGCGGCTCAAACCCCCTCTCGACGCAGGACGACGTCGCTGCAGCGCTGGCCAATAGCGGCATGTGCGTCTACGCCTGGAAGGGACAGTCAGACAGTGACTATGAGAGAAACATGAGGGTCATACTCGACGCCCGTCCGGATGTGGTAATGGACGACGGCGCCGACCTGCACGCAATGGTGCACAAGGAATACGGGAAGCTGAGGATAATCGGGGGCACCGAGGAGACCACTACCGGAATAACGAGGCTAAAGTCGATGGAGGAGGAGAAGGTGCTCAGGTATCCCGTCATCGCGGTCAACAACGCATACACGAAGTACCTCTTCGACAACAGGTACGGGACCGGGCAGAGCGGCGTCGACGGCGTCATACGCGCCACGAACATCATGATCTCGGGCAAGGTCGCAGCGGTTGCCGGATACGGCTGGGTGGGAAGGGGCGTTGCAATGAGGCTCCACGGGCTCGGCGCAAGGGTCATCGTCACAGAGGTGAACCCGTTCAGGGCGCTGGAGGCGGTGATGGACGGATACGAGGTAAGGAAGATGTCAGAAGCGGCGAAGAACGCCGACCTCTTCATAACCGCCACAGGGGACAAGAACGTGATAACCCCTGAGCACATGCTTAGCATGAAGGATGGCGCCATAATGGCAAATGTGGGCCACTTCGACGTCGAGATAGACGTGAGGGAGCTTGCGAAGCGTGCGAAGAAGACGAGGCTGATCAGGGAGCACCTCAGGGAGTACACGCTCCAAAACGGGAGGAGGATATACCTCCTTGCGGAGGGAAGGCTCGTGAACCTCGGGGCCGCGGAGGGCCATCCGAGCGAGGTGATGGACCTCAGCTTTGCAAACCAGGCCCTTGCGGCCGTGCACATAGCGAAGGACGGCAGAGGCCTCGACAACAAGGTGTACGAGGTCTCCCGCGAGACCGACGAGAGGATAGCAAGGCTCAAGCTCGGATCGATGGGAATAGGGATAGATGCGCTTACGGCGGAGCAGAAGGAGTACATGAAGCAGTGGAGGTACGGGACGTAGCTGTGCTAATCCTGACCCTGAGACCACCACGATCTACATAAACACAAAGAAGGAAGAGTTGTACAAGGAAATTGACGGTATAGCGTTGATAGACCAAATGGAAAACTTAAGACGTAGCATCATAAATGACTATCGGCTTCGATAATCGAATATCTTGCCGTATTCATTATGGCTTACAATGTCGAGTACATCGAGCCATATGGAAAGTATCCTGACTTCAGTATTTTCCCTCTGTGGTTGCTTCAGCGTGTATATCAGACGCCAGCCTCCGGAGAGATTCACCTTCCATAAATTCGTTACATCATACTGGATGATATATTTGGCCGATTCTATCCTTTGGTATGGTATCCCAAAGCCATAATCCATCTTGAGTATTGCGATCTTGTCATCTATTGAGCGAAACAACGTTTGGTTGAAAGAACTTGTTACCCCTTTCTTCCGGCTCTTTCTCCACTATACCATACTCCCCTCGATCAGTCTAAGCATCTCACTAGCCTTTACCGCTCTTATCCCACCGAACTGTTTCAATTCCAATACCTCCTTGTCCCCAGATACAATATACGCCGCTTTGCCGTCATATGCGGTATTTACTACTATATCATCGTCTGGGTCTTTTACTGCTTTGAACTTGCTTTTCAGAATGGTTATACGACATAACCTGATAATGAAATCCATTATTGTTGCTTGCTCTTATCTGCCCAGCCCGAATTTTTCCCTAGACAGGACCTCCCTTAGCTCATCAATCATCTCTGCCGAAGATACAATCTCTATCTGCCCCTGTGTGGCTAAGTCTATCAGTCTCCTAGGTTTACCTTGGTAAAGCAGGCCAGAGACTAGTATATTGGTATCGAGTACGATACGCATCATTGCGGCACCTTTAATGCGAGTGCCTTACTGCCATAACCTCCTTATCTATTGCCTTCTGGCTAAGCTTACCGTGCTTCCTATCGCGTTCCTTTGCAATCTGCTTTATCTTTTCAAAGGTCTCTTTTAATTCAGGCAGATTGAGTCTTTTCATTATTATGGTATCCTCCTCACCATAGACAATAAGCCTATCCTTGGGCTTAAGCTGCATCTTCCTCCTAACCCCCTTTGGTATTACAACTTGCCCCCTGACACTCATTACAGTTACCTCATCAGTCATTCTATCACAGTAATACTATCTTATTTTCTTATTTATAAGCTTTTCGTACATACCGAGATTGGGACATAAGTAGTTTCTAATCCTTCACAATAATTACATACGCCCGTTTTCCAATATACTCTTTTACACCTAATTTTGGGTTCGGATGTGTGATCTACATCAGCACCAGAAAAGAGGAGCTTTACAAAGAGATAGACAGTGCATTCTCGATAGAGAAGATGACTGCACTAAAGAACAGGATTAAAGCAGGAACTGTTTAGCTTTTGTACCCGAACTTCCTGTCATATTCTTTGTGGTCTATTATGTCAAGCACAAAAGCAACTATGACTACTTCAGTTTCATCATTCGTAAGCGTGTACAGCATGCGCCAAAAGCCTGACAGCTCTACGCGGAACAGGTTCGTAATCCCATACCTGAGCGCATACTCCTTCGGTATGAGCTTTTTGGCCATCGGATTGCCGTAATGCGGGTTCATCTTGATAAGCTCTACCTTCTTCTTTATCGAGTTGAGTATGCTCCTCTCCAGCTTCGAATTAGCAGCAAGGCCATTAAGCTGTTTGTACGCCTCTTCGGCTTCTGGTGAGAGAACAACCTTTACCGGTTTCATAGCTCAAGACCCCTACTTATCGCGTTTCTGAGATTCTGGTTAGGATTGTGTGTCCACGTTATGCCCTTCAGAGTCACTGCTATCTTGCCGCTTTCCTCAAGATACTCTAGGATGACCATAAGGGTTCTGTGGTTTACCTGCCTTGGGAGTGCGCGCTTTATCTCAGGTATCGTAATAATGGAACTCTTGGAATTCTTTATAGCCGCCTCTACCATAAGCACTGTGTTTAGGGTCGGCGAATGCTCAAGCTTTTCTACCATGATGGTTCTTGACATATAAATCACACATAGTTATAAGTTAATATAAATTATATATTAACTAATATATAAAGCCTGCTGTATGGTTTCGCCCCAAGCAGGCACGCCATTCTCTGGTTCCTCTACACGCCGCTGCGCTTTCTACATGCCTAAGCCAATTGGGTCAGCGGCCTTTATCCGGGCAAGACCAATACCCGGCTATTCTCAACCGCAGGCATAGAGAAGGAGATGGATAATGCGATAGCGCCTGAAGACGTTGCCGAGGCGATAGAGTTCATAATATCGAGGCCTGACAGCGTAACAATATCGGAATTGGGCATAAAGCACATTGACAGCTGAGATAGTTTACACTCTCCGTGAAGCAGAAGGGTGGATTGCGAAATGGATCTGGCGAAAAAGAGATGCGTTCCCTGTGAGGGTGGCACCAAGCCGATGGGCAAGACGGAAGCTGCAAAATACCTAAGGCTTGTTGATAAATGGGGCCTTAATGGCAGTAAGATCACAAGGGAGATCAAGTTCAAGAATTTCAAGCAGGCCCTCAGTTTCGTGGACAGGGTGGGTGCCATAGCTGAATCAGAAGGACACCACCCAGACATCTACCTGCACTCGTGGAACAGGGTGCGGCTGACTCTTTACACCCATGCGATAGGTGCCCTCTCGGTCAACGACTTCATACTGGCAGCAAAGATAAACAACATTGCCTGACCTTTTTACTCAAGCGTCCTTGTCTGGTACCTTCCCCTGAGCTCTATTCCCGCAAGCCTGCCGAGTATCCGCTTCCCGTCCTTTGAATGCGCAAGGTACGAATCCCTGAAAGCCCTGTACGAGCGCGCAGGCACCGCCCTCTTCATGAGGAGCAGGTCCACCGCCTTCTCCTCGTCTCCGCTGCTGTAGTCGGAGAGCCCGAAGTCTATCACCCGCACGTCGCTGCCGTTGGCGATTATGTTTGCCGGGGTGAAGTCGCCGTGGACTATGCCCAGGCCGTGCATCTTTGCAAGGATCTCGCCAGCCCTCCTCATCGCGCCGCCGCGGCGCCTCATGTCCTTCAGCAGCTTTCCATCAACCCTCTCCATGTAGATGGAAAAGGCGCCTGCCGCGAAGATCCTCGGCACAGGAACGCCGTTCTTGTTCAGCGAGCTCATTATCCTCGCCTCCCTTCTTGTCCTCGATTTCCTTATGGCGCGGTCCAGCTCCCTTACCCTGTACTCCTTGGGCTCCCTCACCTTTACAAGAAGCCGCTTTCCGAATACCCTGACCGAGTATATCCTTGCCTCTGCCCCCTCCCCGACCAGCATCAGACCACATGCGCCTTTTCTATCCTGTACCTCTGCTCTATGTCGCACCTGCCTACCGGCACAGAGCGTCCGGCGTCAAGCATTCTCTCCGCCACGAGCGCGATCATGCCCCCGTTGTCTGCGTTGAATTCGTCGGGAGCGAAGCCGAACCTCACTCCGTGCTCCTCTGCCATGCTGCGCAGCATCCCCCTGAGCCTTGCGTTCTGCGCCACACCGCCGCAGACGCAGAGCTCGTTGCTGTTCGTCAGGAGCAGCGCGCGCTCCGCAGTCTCGCAGAGCATCGCGAAGGCCGTCTCCTCGAGCGAGAAGCAGAGGTCGCGCATGCCGCGTTCCCTCGACAGCGCAAGCGCCTTCGTCAAGAGGCCGGTGAATGAGAAGTCCATGCCCTTTACGCTGTACGGCAGCTCTATGTACCTGCCGCCCCTTCCCGCCATGTCCACTGTCGAGCCCCATGCAGGGTTAAGCCCCGTCTTCCTCGCGAAGGTGTCGAGCATGTTTCCTACCCCTATGTCAAAGGTCTCACCGAGGACGCGGTAGTGCCTGAACGGCCTCTCCGCGAGCTTCAGTACCTGCGAATTGCCGCCGCTTACATAAAGCGCGACAGGGTCGTCAAGCCCTCCAAAGCTCCTCGCCGCCTCGATATGCCCGACAGCGTGGTTCACCGGCACGATCCTTATCCCCAAGCGCACGGCAAGGAACCGCGCGGCGAGCTGCCCGACCTGGAGGCACGGGCCCATTCCTGGGCCGCGCGTATACCCTATGCCGCTGATGTCGCCGCTGCCAAGGCCGGCCTTCTCCAGCGCCCTGCGTATCACTCCGCCGGCATTGCCTATGTGAAAATCAGCTACTTCGTCGGGTATCATGCCCTTCGTGCCTATCCTGTACATCTCCTTCTCGTTCGCAAGGACTCTCCCCCCTTCTGCTATGCCGACCCCGAAGGTGTGGGCGCTGCTCTCTATGCCAATTACCGCCATGATATCCGCCTGCAGGCGCGCTCAGTCCATTACCCGCTCAATCGGCTCGAGCCCGTACGCAAACTCCTTCTTGATCTGCCTGAAGAGGTCCGTATATTCCTTCCTGTATTCCTTCTCGACGGTGTAGAAGAGCCACATGCAGAAGGCGTATTCGCTTATGTTTGTTAATATTACCTCCTCTATGTCACTCTCGGTTATCTCCATCCACCCGTGCTCGAAGGCCGCAACCTTCTCGCTTATGACTGCATCCTTGTCGAATGCAGCGCCGTCCCTGAGGTACTCGTACGTCTTCCACGAGTGGCTTGACGAGAACGAGGCTATCAGCGAGGCCTTCTTCCTCGTTATGCTGTCCTGCCTCAACGCCTCCTTATTCTTCATCGCCCTGTGGAGATCGGAGATGAACAACCCGTAGCTGTTCAGCACAGTCCTACCTGACAATCCACGCGCCTCGTAACCGGAATCAAGCATCAAGCGCTATATGTATGTAAGGCAAACCTAAAAAGCCTTGCTGTGCACTCCATGGACCTGCTCCTGCCGGATTGCGGAGGGCATGAAAGCCTCTTCCTGCGCTGTCGCCGCAGGGAGCAAAGCCGCGTTGCCTATATATCCTTCAGCCTCTCCTGCGCCCTGCCAAGCTCCGCCTGCGCCTTCTTCATATGCGCCTCGACAAGCTCAAGGCTGTGCACGATGCCGCTGGTCAGCGGTGTCTTCGAGGTCCTTGCCACCCTCCTTCCTATCACCATTACGCTCTTCCTGTGCAGCGCAAGTATCCCTGACATCTTGCCAAGCATGTAGTAGTCGCGCATAAGCTCATTCCTGGCCGGCTTCCTAGTCGTATGCATGCAAACACGGTAAATACTCGTCCGGCATGCACTTATATCTTTGCATCCAAGCAGATTCCTCCAAGGCAAGCCCTGATCCAGAGGACGGCACATATTGCACCATATACTATATACAATATACAATATACAAAATACAAAAATCCAATTCCATCCTGGCAAAGCCATGCAAAGCTCAATATCAATATCTTATTACCCAAATTACATAAATGTAATCGGGTGTGTGCACGCGCTGCCGATAATCCAGAGACTTAAGAAGAAGGGGTATAGGGAGATCGCCTCTTTCCATGATGCTGTTGTAGACCTATTGTACCAGACAGAGAGCAGTGTCATTCTTCATGGCGGAACGGCCGTGTGGCGATGCTATGGCGGCGGCAGGTTCTAAAAGGCCTAAAAAGGCATATCAGGAAAGAAAAACTTAACAGATACCTCAAGAATTATGGGCAGGATCTAGGGATTGAGGTAACCGGGCTACTGAAATAAGCCGCCATCATATCCCGCCCATTTGTAAAGCATCTGAGAAGAAGGCGATTACAAAGAAGGGGTTAGATTGGAAAGCCAGGTACAAGCGCCTGAAAGCGCATGCGGAGAAGGCAGCGCGCGCGCCAAGGACGCCACCAGCAGAGCGGCAGGACAGCCTGTCCGAGAGCAACGTGGATTGTCTAATACTCCGGGCACGTCGATTGCTGAACTCCCTCTGTCCTCGTATACTGGCGCGTGCATACGCTCTTTAGAGAAGTCAATTACATTAATTGACGTAAAAAAAAGGCAACGTATAAAGAAAAAGTTAAACAAAACGCATGGTTTAAATACCTTACACTTGAGATGATACTCGCAGAAATGTGTTTAAGTGATAGAATGAAGAGTCTAAATGCGAAGAGAATAGCCGCTGTCGCGGCCAGTCTGGTAATGGGGCTTGCAGTAGCAGGACAGGGAGTGACCTTCGGGAACATCCCAATTGTCAACAACGCAGGCCAGCCGGTAGTGCAAATCGTGGTAGGGCATGCAGCAGCGCCTAGCGACGGAGTGGTCGCGGCAAACATCGCTGCAGTGATCGGAAACCTTGCACTGACAACGCAGAACGTTACGGCAACAGTCAATACAAATACAAGTGCCGTTAAGTGCGTGGTTACTTCGCCAAAGTGCACACTGTCCAACCAGCAGGTATGGCTCGGAGAGTCTGGCCTCGCTGCGCCTGCAGGATCATACTCCTTCAGCGCACTGATAGGCTCGGTAATAAACAGGGCTATACAACTCAGCTCGCTGTCGAACACAAAGACTCCCCAGGGCCCAGGCCAGTATACATACCCTGAGAACAATAAGATGAGTCAGTCGCCACCTGCATCGCCTTACTACGCAGCAGGGTACGTGCCTCCTGCGTCTGTGCAGGCAAGCTATAACGGAGGCGGAGTGAATTTCAACAGCTTCTACACTACCGTCAGTGGCATAAACTACGACAACATACTGCAGGTGTCGAATGCACAGCTTCCGTCATTGCTGAGCGGCTATGGGGGAAACCAGGAGAGCGAGTACCTCTGGGTGGCAGGCTTCCCTGTCTTCAACCAGCAGCCTTCTGTGAACAACTTCCAGCTCATAGGCGCGCAGGGTGCATACCAGGTAGCATTCAACAAGCCGATACAGAACAGGACGTCTACCAATGGAATCAACATAAACGTGCCTATAAAGCTGCTAGGGCAGAACTGGACCATAGTCAACGCAACAGGAACTTCGTCAGCAACGAACCAGCAGGTAACTGCCGGCGGCCAGCTCTGGCTCGCCTCGTCTCTGACCCCGTTGACAACGGTATACGTGGGCCACAATGTCTCGAACTCCTCTGTAGGAGGCTTCAACGTGCAGCTTACCGACCTCGGGCAGCCTAACCAGAACGGCGTAGTCACCGCAGGCATACAGGTCTACTACAACGGCAAGCCGGTAAACACGACGCAGATAAATGCATTCAGCACAGGGAAGTTCAACGTCAGCGGGCACCTTCTATACGTGCACGTGAACCAGACCTTTGCCGGACTGTATGCGTACCAGAAGTGGGCGAAGATACAGCTCTACGCAAACCAGTTCCTGGTGCAGAACAACAAGGTGTTCAACCAGACTGGCGATGGAGGCTGGATAACCTCCCTGCTCTGGACCAACACAAGCTCGGCTGGCGGAAAGGGAGATGCACTGCAGAGCATCATAATATACAATAATTCGGGTACGACAAACCTGAACCCTGGACAGAGCCTGAACTTCATACCGAATCCATCGACATACAAGTTCACCTTTGTCGGAGACAACCTCGGCAACAACTACGATCCGGTAGTGGCGCAGACAGAGTACCAGCCAAGCCTGACGTACCAGAACCATGGCACCAGTGGAGGCGGGCTCACGATATCGAACATAACAGAGCCTGCGCAGGAACTCGTGGTCTCATCCGCGATTCCAGGCGCATTCACCTCTGTGGGTCCGAGCAGCTCCCAGGTCACATACGACCTGACCCCATACGTACTGAATGAGGCAGCAAATGCGGCTTCTCCAGGCTATTCAGGAAACTACGCCAATATGGTCTCGCTGTCATTCGTTGCGAACGGCATAGGGAGCACGTGGATAACGCCTACATACAAGGTGCAGGCCAAGATAATCGGATACGGGGCTGGAAGCAGCAACACGGCATATGCGCCGCAGATAGTCTCATTCAGCTCTAACACCCCGAGCCCGACAGCGAACGCGGTTCTCACGACGCCGCTCTACAATGTCACAGGAATACAGCTCCTCTCGACATTGCCGGCAGGGCAACTGACCGTCACGGTGTTTAACTCGTCGCAGCAGGCTGCGGCAAACAACGTCGACAACGGCATCTTCGCCCAGCTGGTGTCAGCATCAGGTCCTACACTGATCTATCCTGGAACGAGCCAGTACAACTATACGGCCTTGGTAAGTGGCAACTCCGTGAACTACAACCAGCAGAACGGGCAGGGACAGACAACCTTTACCCTGACTCCGACCCCTAACGGTCCGGTACCAGGCGGTGCAGCAGGCGGGCCTGGGCAGTACTTCACGTACCAGATGAACGAGATAGCCGTGCCTACGAATACGAACGCGCAGGATGCACTCGCATTCGGCATCTACAACACAACGCTGTTGGCGCCAGGACAGCAGGGTACGCTGTACAACATAAACTACTCGGTAGCAGGCAACCACAAGAACGTTACCTACTACTCCTCAACCGGGGTGACTGTCAACTCGATAGGCCAGGGTTTCAGGACAGAGCGCGGTAGCAAGGTTGCACAGATATCGGCAACGCAGGATACATTCGATCTTGCGAAGGCGGTAGACCAGCTGCAATTCGTGGTAGGGCCTGGATCTGCGGCAAGCAACTCGATCTCGCAGGTGACTGACTACGGCCCATACTCGGTAGGGCAGCAGACAAACCTGCCGAACGTGACCATAGCAAAGGTCAATGCGAGCTGTTCGTTCACGACAACGAACTGCAGCATATCGGGAGTGTCCAACCTGACCGCAACGCCGTCAGTGAAGCAGGCTGTGGTCTCAAGCCACCTGAACACTGCAACAACGCCTCTCGCAGTGCTCGACAGCAACGCAAACAACGCGTCAACGCTCATAGTGGTCGGAAGCGCGTACGTGAACTCTGTGGCGCAGCAGATCTTCAGCGGCAATGCGCAGTTTGCAACGAGCTTCGACAACGGAGGCGCGAGCGGGCCTAATGCCGTGACAGTGCAGGCGTTTGGGAACAACAGGATCCTGGTAGCAGGGTACACGGCCAACCAGACCGTAACCGCAGGAAACCAGTTCATAAACGACCTCCTGACGCAGGCAAGCAAGGCCTGAACGCAGCGGCTGGACAGCAATTAAGAAAGGCGGCGCCCGTTTTTTTGGGCGCCCCTTTTTCTCTTTCTTTTTCTCCCTTTTTCTCCTTGTGGCATCCCCAATCAATGACGTGTGGGATTTCCCGCTCATGCTGCTGAACTCTTAGGTAGGGCCTTTAGGAAAGGTTCTTGGAAAAGCGGGCAATATTCTAGAGGACCCAAGGAAACCTCTGCAGCCTCTCCCTATTCTACACGGCAGTGTCTGACCAATCGCATTCCAGTTAGAAGATGCCGGTCTTCTAGCCTAACCCGAGATACATTTAAATACGTTCCTCTGCAATAGTCCTCTGATCAGATGGCGGGCAGAGCTGCATTGTTGTTCTCAGCCGCGCTCCTTGCGCTTCTGGCAGCAGGAGCCGCAAATGCGGCAGTGCCAGCCAATGCCGCGGCCCTCCTTCGCAGCTACGCGGTGCCTAATGCGATAATAAACAACCTTCAGCAGGAGGGCATCAACTACACCGGAAACCAGTATCTTGCGCTGTACAACAACGGCCAGCTCAGCTTCGTATACAACGCCTCAGGCAACTCCCTCCTAATGAACCAGCAGGAGATATTCAGCGTGATAAAGGGCTATACGCTCAACAGGAGCATTGCCCAGGCGAACTTCAGCCTGCTAGTGGCGCAGATGCACGACTTCCAGTCAGTGGCGCAGCCTGCGTTCAACGACTGCCTCATAGAGACCGGCTTCAACCAGCCGAATGCGAGCTGCACCTTCCAGAACTACTGCCAATCGTGCAAGACGGTTCCATACTGCTCAAAGGTGCTTACCGGCCTCGGCGGCCCCGACACGCCTTTCGGGTACGGGCTCATGGCGTTTGACAGCAATTACACCAGTCTGCAGTCAAATTACACAAAGTTCTATGCATATGCGTCTGCGGTAAGCCCGGCCAACATAAACGCGTCGCTTGTGCACCTCAATGCCGCATTTGCCAACATCTCGCTGATAGCGAGCACAATCTGGGAGAATGCCATCTTCCCGCCGCCGCAGAACGTCTCAATCGCAGCATGCGGAGGCCATGGGGCCATTACGGGAAACGTGCCTGTGCATGCCGCAAACTGGTACTGCAACGCGGTAGGGTTCTGCGGCTTCCTCACGATCAGGGACAGCCGTGCCGAGGGGGCGAACTACGGCATAAACTTCACGCTGCTCAACGACGTCAACGCGACGCTCAGGAACCTCTCCGTGCTTCCGTTCTCCGGCCAGCAGATAGAGTCCATAGCCGCAGAGGCGAATACCATCACGGCGCAGTACGCAGCTCCGGTGCTCCAGCAGCAGAAGGCGACCGCGCTCTCGTCGATACTGAATTCGACGCTGGCAGGCTACGGCCCCGACGTAAACGCCTCGAAGGCGCTGCTCGGCCACATGTACAATAGCTCACTTGCGACGGCGCTCAGCGACATAGAGGGCAACCACAGCAAGCTGCTGAGCCAGTACCTCAACCTGAACCTGACGCAGTACAACAGGACGCTTGCAAGCCAGCTCGCGCTCCTCATGAGCACGTACGACAAGCTTAACGCGACGTATTCAGGTATGCTTGCTACCGCAGGCTCAAACACGAATACGATAATACAGCTCCAGCTCAACGGAAACGGGAACAACGCGCAGCTGAGCTCCCTTGCCTTCCGCCAGTTTGCACTCAACCAGCAGCTCTCAGGGACGGTTGCGAATGCAGTCGCGGTGCAGGCGCAGCTTGCCATGGTGAAGTCAGGGCTCTCAGGCATAGGCCCGAACGGCGACAACCCGATAAGCGCGCTTTCGCGCTCCATCGGAAGCGCATCGGCCGAGGCAGTGGCCCCGATATTCGGGCTTCCTTACTCGTCGAACATCGCACTCGCTCCGATCTTCGCCTCAATGCCGGCGATACTCGCAACGGCGATAGGCCTGCTCATACTCCTTGCGGCCAGGCTCCTCATTGGAAGAAGGAAGCAGGCGACGCTTACGATGCAGCAGAAGAGGTCGTTACTCGCTGACACGCGGATACTTCTGGCCCTGGGAGCGGTCCTCATAATATACCTGTTGCTCTCCATAGCGCTTTCCTATTCAAACAACGGCACCGATGCGCCTGTCAGCGTCTTCCAGGGAGCGGTCCAGCGCGCCGGCACGGTCGCCCTGGTGCTCAACGGCACCCAGACCCCGGGGATGACCTACTGCGCAGGCCTTATCTCGTCAAGGCTGAGGTCACTTCATAAGTCTCCGGTAATCCTTGCAATCAGCGGTGCGAGATGCACTGTCGACAATACGACGGTTGCAGCAGACGCCTGCCTGAACAGCTACGCCAGGAGGGGCCTTCCAATCATAACGCTTACAAACTCGAGCGAGAGCAGCATAAGCGTCTACGCGCTTTATGGAGCAGCTTTCACCGAGTCCGGCAACTCCACTTCTCTTGATACGTGCGTTGCGGCGACGGCAGTATGACAATAGGGTAAGATGCAAATGGCAGAAACAGGAACAAGGGGAACGGAGAAACATGCGAAGGCAGCTCAGGCAGCGGGAGACGCAAAGTCCAGGAAGCGGCAGGCTGAGGGGGCAGGGAAGCGGAAGCAGGTCAGCCCGAGGGTTGTCGCCGCTGCGGTGATAAGCATACTGGTAGTTGCCATAGCAGCTGTCCTGTTCGTGCTCGTTCCGAATGTCTCAGGCGTCTCGTTCCAGGCCTTCAAGCTCAACTTCAATGCGGCACCGAGGGTCGCGCTGGCAGTGACCTTCCACAACCAGACGCAGTATGAAGACACCGTGCCATGCTACACGACCATGCTCGAGATAATAGGCCGGACGAGGAATGCAAGCAGCATAGACTTCTACCTGCTCAACAGCACCACGTGCACATACCTCTCGCAGGGCCTGGGCAGCGCCAGGGGCACGGTAAAGACGTCAAATGCAAGTTCCTGCCTCAGCACAGCGTACTCAGAGCCGTCGATCTTCCTGAACTACAGCAGCAATAACCACACGCGCATAACGCCAGACCATATCTACATAAGCGCGGACAGTGCGTACCTTGCAAGCTGCCCGATAGCCGCGGAGTTCGGGTAACTCATCGGAAGTGAGCCGGACATGCAACTGCCGCAGAGCCCGTGCCTCTCAAACCGGCATTCCCAGAATCGATATCCCAAGGAACTTGAGCAGGATTATTATCGCCACTCCGGGAAGTCCAAGTATCGCCGTTATTATGATAACTACCCAGTTCCAGGGTATCCCGAAGGCAAAGAGCGAGTTAAGCACATAGATTGAAATGAAGCCGAGCACCGTGTTGACTATAAGGCCTGCGACAAGCTTCCCGAGCTTGAAGATTATGTACAGGACCACGAACGCGCCGACTATGAGCGGTATCTCGGAGAGTATCCCGCTGCCGAGGGTTAGGACCACCAGATCACCACTACTGCTTCTTCGACAAGCTTATTAAACCAGGTGGTGCCGGCGCGTCCCACGAGCCCAATTCCATAAGCAGGATTAGGCACGGCCTATCAGAGTGCCGTCTGGAAGCGCGTCGGAACCCAAGGCTTCCGCCGCCTGCCCCGAGCCTGCGCCGTCTCCCACAGGCAGTATCGCCACGATCCTCCTGTTTATCTCTACGGCCCTCTTCATCGTGACCGTGTAGTTCTTCTCGGTCTTCCTGAACTCCTCAAGCCTTATGAAGAACCAGCCCCTGCCATTCATCCTCCATGCGACGTACGTCGGGAATGATGTATTCCTTTCCCACTCAATCAGCTTCAAGTACTGTTCCGGATCCAGGCTTAAGCTTCCCCTATCCCAGGCTTTGCACTCTATGCAAACTGCATTCCTGTCCCTAAGAAATATCACATCAGGGCTTAAGGCGTTAACACCGCTGCCGCTGCTGCGGATGACCGACCATCCATTATCATGGAAGATATGCAGCAACTCCCGTTCCGCCCTTGCCCCTTTGACATACCTCTGCAAAATAGCACCTACATAAGTATAAACCGGAATGTATAAAAATGAACAAGCATTCCATTCCAAAAGATTTATTAATCAGTGAATCCACAAGATAACAGGTTATTTAATGTCTAGTTATTACCGCAGATCAGATACAGTAAGAATCGCATTCCTCGGCTTTGCCATGCTTGTACTTGCCATGGCCTACGGCGCCGGTTTTGCCTCTGGTGCCGGCGGTATTTCTGTAAATGGGACATACACCACCAATTCAACCGTAAATTCAACACCGACATGTGCATATCCTTCCCATTACCTCTTTGTCTCTGCAGGCCAAGGCGGATCGGCCAGCGGAAGCGGATGTTACACCTACGGCACAAAGGTCCTTATTGTATCACATCCAAGCTCCGGATACACTGTTGCAAGCCCTGCATTTGCAGGAAGTGAATATACAGGAGGATGCTACCCTACAAGCAACGGCTGCGTTGCCGGGTTTACAATGCCAGATACATCCATCACCGAAACTGCTTACTTCAGCAGCACTACCGGAATCTACTCCATCACTGTCGGCGCATCGCCTTCCGCATGCGCGCAACTGAACCTTACATCACCTGGATCGGGCACATACTCAAAGTCCGCAGGCACCTCTGTGCCGCTCAGCGCCGCGGCAGGCGGCGGGAACTCCGCATACACCTGCACGTTCACCGGATGGACCGGGACAGGCAGCGGATCGTACACAGGCCCGTCGCAGAGCCCCTCTGTCACAGTTGACGGAAACATACAGGAAACCGCCGACTACAAGTACGCGAGCAGCACCTATTCAATCACTGTCGGCGCATCGCCTTCCGCATGCGCGCAACTGAACCTTACATCACCTGGATCGGGCACATACTCAAAGTCCGCAGGCACCTCTGTGCCGCTCAGCGCCGCGGCAGGCGGCGGGAACTCCG
>JAJZYR010000002.1:0-48666 GCA_021797995.1 Microcaldota archaeon | reverse complement strand
ATCACTGTCGGCGCATCGCCTTCCGCATGCGCGCAACTGAACCTTACATCACCTGGATCGGGCACATACTCAAAGTCCGCAGGCACCTCTGTGCCGCTCAGCGCCGCGGCAGGCGGCGGGAACTCCGCATACACCTGCACGTTCACCGGATGGACCGGGACAGGCAGCGGATCGTACACAGGCCCGTCGCAGAGCCCCTCTGTCACAGTTGACGGAAACATACAGGAAACCGCCGACTACAAGTACGCGAGCATACCATATCCCATTACTATAACTGCCTTTCCATCATCTGACACCGTATACGCAGGCAACTCTATAGTCCTCACCGCAAACGTATCAGGAGGGACTCCTCCATATGCTTACCAATGGTACAATGATACCAGACCAGCAGGTGCGGTTGTATCTGTAGTCACTGCAGTACCAGGGGCAACATCAAGTACGCTAAAGATCACCGCAGAGGGTTCTACGCATACTTACTCTTACTATGTGCAGGCAACTGGCGCAAACGGCGCATCGGCAAGATCGGCAAACGTTACGCTTACGGTTAAAGCGCGGCAGTTGCAGAATGCCACTATTCCGACATATCACGTCACAGTGCGGGACAGCCCATCCGGTTCCGGATACGAGGGGGTTGCAAGCAACACCGTGGGTTACACGTGCGATCAGCCAGAGCAATCCTGTACATACAACTTCACCGCAGGCACACCAATCACACTTTACGCATACGAATTCTCAAACACAACATTCAAAGGGTGGTCTGGAATCGGAGGCACAGGCGCAATCTCAAGTTCATCAAGCAGAGTAAGTACAACGGTAAACAGCAACATCGTTGAAACTGCATCATTCACAAACCAAACGGTTCATGAGCTGCCTACCATTACGCTCAGATGCAATCCCTCTTATGCATGCAATGATTCTGCCCTGTATATCTCTACAGAAGGCGCAGTTGCAAGAGGCCAGGATAATCCGCTGCCTGTGGCAGCAGGACTCAAGGCGTGCATTGCGGAAGCACCAAGCAATGCCACAAGCTTCACCGGATGGACAGGCAGTGCGTACAGTGGCTTCGGTTATCCTACCGGAAACGGCAGCCAGGCTGTCGCTTGCTTTACAATGACACAAAACTCGGCAATAGAGACTGCCAACTACAACTCTATAACCGTTGTAAAGAACATAACTAGCAGCGCATGCAATAACCTTCCGGTTACCTTGCACCTGAATTCCACTAATGACTGCGGAGACTTCGGAGTGCAGCTTGTCGGTCTTGGCCAGCCTAACGACAACGGCTCCTCGTCTGCAATACTGAACATATTATACAAGGGCAAACTCAACAGCACATATGGCGGCACTTCCACGTTTATGCCAGGTGAATCATCATTAGTCGTTGTGTCAAACGCAACTAATGTAACCTACTTTACCATGCATCTCAGCAGCACATTCCCTGGTTTATACGCATACCAGAAGTGGGCTGTAATCCAGATGTCCGTGAGTAATACCCCACCGCCTTCGTATAAACTAACGTTCCATAAAGGCTGGAATCTTTTCTCCGTGCCTTTAGCGTATGTAACGTCATATGCAGCCTCTTCATGCGCATTAGAAAGCAACCTCTGGGCCCTGATAAACGGAAAATACGAGAAAACTGCGAACATGGAGGGGGGCAGCGGATACTGGATGGAAGTGCCGCAAAACTGTTCGGTAATAGTAAGTGGCCCTGCCCTCAATCAATCGCACTATGTGACTCTCACAGCAGGCTGGAATATGGTGGGCAGCCTGCCGACTGCAATCAACATAAGCAGCGTTGACGGTACCTGCAATGTAATGAAGGGGCCATACGCCTACAACGCCTCTACAGGCTATCATGCAACCTCAGAACTAGTTCCTGGAAAAGGTTACCTTATAGACGTGCGCAATAGCTGTTTCCTCGGCCTCCTTGGCGGGAACAGTTCTGCTGGTGGCGGGCCACCTGCATTGCCATAAATATACGAATAGTAGATGAATGGAGGTCAATATAATCAAATAAGGCGCATATCAATGAGTACCATAGATCCTGAAGGTGGCAGCAAGTTAGACGACCAAAGAGCGAAGGTGCCGATATTCTCAGGCAGGACTGCAATGGCGCTTCTTATTGCAATAGTCATTGTACTCGCTATAATATTTTACCTTGGTGCAGGTTCAAAGCACATAAGCCCTGCCAGCACTACAACAGCCAACGCCATAGCCTCGCCAGCATCTGGCATTGGCACAGGGAATCAGATCAAGGCAACATCTCAGCCTAACAGCATCATTGTAACATCAAATTACTCTGCTGCCCCTCCGCCTCTGCCTTCATCCGGCAGCACGACCAGCACAAATACGACCGCTAATACGACAAGACCGCAGTCAACAGGCAATGGGAACACACTGACAAATTCGTCGTCGACTCCGCCTGCACCACCATAAGCATACTGCTCCGATCCACTCAATCCAACTGGGAATTCTGCAGTAAAAAGTGTGATTCTGATGTTCGAGAACGTAACTGCAGGATGGAAGCTTGCATCTGCGATAAGGAAGATCGCGCTGCATGACAGGAAGCTCCTCATATACCCGATAGTATCCGGGCTTGTAATGCTGTTAGAGACAGTGGCAATCCTGCTCCCCCTGTTCCTGTTCAATGCCTTCAACAGCGTGCTCTTCATAGTCGTTCTGTTCGCCTATTACATTGTAATCTACTTTACCTCTGTATATGTGGTCATGGCGATGCTCCTTGCCTTTAGGGGCTATGAATCAGGAAAAAGGATAAGCGTAGTCGGAGCGCTCTCCCTTACCGCACAGTACTCGGTCGTCATACTCGAGTGGGCTATATTTGAGGCTATTGTAACCATGGTAATAAGAGCCATAGAGCAGAGGCTAGGGGGCCTTGGAGGCATGCTCTTCGGCATAGCGGCCTCAATGGCAGTGGGAACGGCATCAATGTTTGCAATACCTGTGATAATCGACAAGAAGTACGGCCCGATAAAGACGCTAAGGACAAGCGCCGGCTTCATCCTTCAGAACTTCGGGAAGACCTTCGGAGGCATCATGTTCGTCGACCTGTACTCCCTGCTCTTCGTCCTTGCCGGCGTCGTGCTGATAGCAAGCGCGGTACTCGGAACCTCTCTCTCGCTTATACTGGCCGCAGGCCTCGGCATTGCGGGTGTGCTTTTCCTGGCGTACGGCGCCATGCTGGGATACATGCTCGGCAATGTCTACAAGTTCGTACTCTATGGCGTGGCAAACGGCGCAAAACCGCCTGCAGGGGTAAGCCGTGAGATGCTGTACAAGGCCATAAAGCAAAAGCACGGCTTCACTGGCGGCGGAGGTATAATGCCTGGCGGATTCGGTGGGCATACGTAATAAGGCTCCAGAAAATGCCGTTGTAGGTTTGGCAATCAACGCACTGTACATCAACCTTATTAAGCTATCCTTTCCAATCATTATTGCAGGAATAGTTGCACTTAAGGCGTGACGAAATGTGTTATTATACTAATTCAGGGAGTTCCGGGTTACTTCTGGGTATCTGGGATTCGGACAGGCGTCTGGGCAGGTAAAGGCAACTAATCCTCAGTGGTATCTGTGCAGGAGACGGAAAGGGCAGAGAAGAGGAGAAGGCTTATTGCAATCCTAGATGAACTTAGGGAGGGGGTTGCAGTTGTTGAGGGGAAGCACGACATAAAGGCGCTCAGGGACCTTGGAATCAGCGCTTTCTCATACGAAACAGTCATGAGGGGAAGGTCCGGCATCCTTCCCGGAGCCAGGCTCTACATACTGACTGACATCGACAGAAGGGGCGTAGAGAAGGCCGAGGCAGCGTATGCAGAGCTGTCTGTTGCGAATGCAAGCTGCAGCATAAACAGGAGTAAGGGCGTTGCGCTTCTCAGGATGTGCAATGCCACGTCAGTGGAGCAGATATACAGGCCTGTAAGGGAAATAATGGAAGAGAGTTGAGTTTTATATGGCAAAAACGTATTTGGAAATAGTAAAGTACATGGTGGAAGCACGGTTTACGATTGACGGCATGGTGGACAAGCCGGACATAATCGGTGCAGTCTTCGGGCAGACAGAAGGCCTTCTTGGAAACGAGCTCGACCTGAGGGAGCTGCAAAAGAACGGCAAGATCGGGAGAATAGAAATAGACCTGCAGCAGGGGGGAAACAAGGCACACGGCCGTTTGTATCTGCCCGCCTCGCTGGACAAGGTTGAAACGTGCATACTTGCCGCAGCAGTGGAAGCAGTGGACAGGGTGGGGCCCTATGAAGCACAGTTCACTGTGGAAAAGGTGGAGGATACCAGATCTGAGAAGAGGAGGAAGATACTTGCAAGGGCAAAGGACCTCGTAAGGATACTGATGAGCAGTGGCAATATGCCGGATTCAAAGGAGATATCGGAGCTGGTGCAGGCTGATGTGCGCGTAAGCGAGATAGTGGCTTACGGCCCTGAAAAGCTTCCAGCAGGTCCCGAGGTCGGGAAGAGCGAGGATATCATAATCGTAGAGGGAAGGGCAGACGTCCTGAACCTCCTGAAGAACGACATAACCAATGCAGTGGCAGTCGGCGGTGCGACAAACAATATACCTAAGAGCATCATCGACCTGTGCACCCAGAAGGAGTCTACAATCTTCGTGGACGGCGACAGGGGTGGGGACCTGATAACAAGATCGCTTATGAACGTCGCAGAGATAGACTATGTTACAAAGGCCCCTGACGGCAAGGAGGTGGAGGATCTTACCAGAAAGGAGATAATAAAGGCGCTCAGGGCAAGGGTCCCTGTAGATCAGGAGGCAATGGCCAGGCAGCAGAAGAAGTTCCAGAGCGGCACCCCGCCTCCCCCGCAACCAGCACGTCAGCCAAGGCAGCCTCCGCAGTCCGGGGAGCTGCAGTCACGTCCCCCGTCGCAGCTCAGGGAGCCTGCGCCTCAGCCAAGAGGGGCATTCCCGGTTCCGACTCAAGAGCCTGAAGGCGGCAGCATCCCAAAGATAGAATCGCAGGGCATATCTAAGCCTGCGGACCAGGGCTCAGTGCCGCAGCCAGCGCTCCAGTCGGTCATACTCTCGCAGCTGTCCGCAGGCCTGGATCAGCTTGCAGGCACGCTAAGGAGCAGGCTATACGACCAGGCTGGGAACGTGATAAAGGAGGTGCCGATCCGCGAGCTCCTTGTGGAGGTCCAGGATTCAAATGGCGCATATGCAATAGTGCTTGATGGCGTAATAACGCAGCGGCTTGTAGAGCTGGCAAAGGAGAAAGGCATAAAAGCCGTATACGGCAACAGGGCAAACCCGTTTCAGAGGAAGGAGAATGACATAATCCTCTACACAAGGGACCAGGGAACCCTGTGATGCCAGTGACGCAATGGTGCCGGTGCCGCAGCGCATGTCCTGACGGGATAGACTCCATGGGGATAATGCAGCATCAATAGCGGAAATGCTATTTGGAAGCTGGCAGTAGATAGTGTAGCTATCCAAGAATTCCAATGTCCCCTCTGTACCTCTTTCTTGCGAGGAAGAGATGCAGGCCTGAGACCGTCCTCTTGTAGTATCTCAGCGCCACTATGAGCGTCACAATGGCACAGGCTATAATCACCTCGACGAGATCAAGGTAGTCGGTGACCAGCAGAATTGATGATGAGTAGGCGAAATGCTGCAGTACAAGGTATGTCGAAGCCGCAATGAGAAAGTCCGAGCCTATAGATATATATGCGAATCTCTCAAGAAGCTTCTGCATATGCGCCAGTCTCGCCCTCTCCCCATAGTACATCATTACACCGGTTGCAGGATAGAGATAAGATTAAGCTTTAAAAAGCTAACTATAGCCGGTTCAATTAACGGAAGTATCGGCCTGTATATGAGTTCCAGTATTCAAATGGCAGCCCTCCATCGGTTTTCAATGGTAAGCCTGCATGGCCTGTTCCGAAAGCCTTATATATCTTAATGTTATATCATGTAATGACATTGAAATACATGTAAGGGCGGAAAGATGAGGAAGATGCAGAAGCGGAAGTATACGACCATAACGATACCGCAGCCGCTCTTCGCCAAGATCCAGGCAAAGATAAGGTCTACTGGATTCTCCTCAGTATCCGATTACGTTACATACGTGCTGCGTGAGACAATGGTGGAACTGGAGAGCAAGAAGCCAAGCGAAAGGGGAAACGGCGTTATAGAGAAGCTCAGGGCGCTGGGCTATGCCTGAGGCATACTTATGACGTCAAACGGACTTACTGTGATGGCAGAGAAGCTATGGAAGGATCCGAGCGAGAAGAACTGGGAGGTTTTCGTCCGCAGCCTCGCGAAGAACGGCGCAAAGTACTACAGCATCGTTTTCAGCAAGGTAAAGCTGGCAAAGAAAGACGACCTCAGGGAGGCATATGCCGAGATCTTCAGCGCAAATGGGCAGCGGATCGCACGTGTCCCTGTATTCAAGTCCAAAGGAAAGGGAATAGAGGGTGCCACAATATACCTGAAAGGACTTTTGAACATAAACAGGTAAGCATATGATAAAACAGGACCTGAACGAGCTCGAGGAGAGGAGCATATTCATAATGCGCGAGGCGAAATCGAGGTTCAAGAGTGTCGCAGCGCTCTGGAGCATGGGAAAGGACAGTACGACAATGCTGGCCCTTGCGCGGAAGGCCTTTTTGGGGAAGGTGCCATTTCCCGTTATCCACATAGACAATTCGATCGATTTTCCTGAGACATACGCGTTCAGGGAATACTTGGCGAAAAAGTGGAAACTTGATCTCATAGTGGTAAAGAGCGAGATAAAGCCCGAGATGTCCGGATTTGCATGCTGTGGCGCAAACAAAACAGCAGCACTGAAGAGACTGATGAAAGAGCGCGGATTTGATGCGCTGATAGTCTCGATAAGGAGAGACGAGCATGGCATTAGGGGAAAAGAAAGGGTCATAAGCCCCAGAGACAGAAATTTCAAGTGGGACTACAAGAATCAGCCTGCTGAGTTATGGGATGACTACTCGTCAAGCAGGGACTCGAAAGGCCATGTTCGTGTTCATCCGCTGCTTGATTGGAACGAATTGAATATCTGGCAGTATATCAAAAGGGAGAAGATCCCGATTAATTCCCTTTACTACTCCAGGAACGGATACAGATACAGGAGCCTCGGATGTACGCACTGCACCTCCCCGGTCAAGTCTGATGCAAAGACAATAGACGGGATAATGAGAGAACTCGAGACAACAGACACGGAAGAGAGGGGCGGCCGCGATCAGGATAAAGAACGCGAATACGTTATGCAGAAACTTAGAGCTTTAGGATACCTATAGATAATACAGTCGGCATTCAGGCATTGCGCTTGAATTGCAAGTCATACTGGGACATGTCAGGCTGTTTATGGGATGGTGTATGCATGGGAATAACTAGGATATCACTACTTGGGCATAAAGACCATGGAAAGTCAACCCTCATAGGGAATCTACTTATAGCAACAAATTCCGTTACTGAGCAAAGAATAAACGATGCCAAAAAAACCAGCAAGAAGCTCGGCAGGCAGTTTGAACCAGGGTACATTCTCGATAGCTTCGTAGAAGAACGTGAGAATGAAATGACTATAGATACCACAAGAGCCCAGATAAGGTATAAGGATTCAGGATTTGAATTTATCGATGTGCCAGGGCACGAAGAGCTCATAAAGAATATGATATCGGGCGCTTCATATGCGGACTTCGCCGTTCTTATTGTGTCTGCAAAACCAGGCGAGGGCATAAAAGACCAGACAAGACGCCATCTCTTCCTAGCGAGGATGCTAGGCATGAAGAAAGTGATAATAGCGGTAAACAAGATGGACACTGTCGGATATGGCGAGAAGGAGTTTTCAAGAATAAGCCGTGAGCTGTCCGTATTCCTGGTAAAGATAGGCTTTTCCGGTTCTGGCATGCATTTCGTGCCAATTTCCGCCTATCTTAACGAAAATCTTGTGAAAAAGTCTGGAAAGATGAGGTGGTACAAAGGCGATAGCCTTATCGAGACCATGTACTCCATCGCGGAAGAACCAAACAGAAGTGCAGGCAAGAAGCTGCGGGTTGTCCTTCAAGGTCGGCTTGAGGACGGCAGCATCGAAAAGATTGCCGGGAAGATAATCAGCGGCACTCTAAGATCAAATATGAAGGTGAATATGGTGCCCGGATCTGCCTATGTTATAAAGGAGCTTTTTGTAAAAGGCAAGAAGTCAGGCTCTGCAAGGCGCGGCGAGAACGTAGCTATCGTATTCGACAAGAAGATCAACGGGGAGGCAAGGGGAAGGATACTTTGCGGAGAGAAAGACGGCTTTAAGGCATCAAATTCTATTAACGCGCTTGTCTTCTTCACGTCAAAGTTAGTAAGGAAGCCCATGATAAGACTCAATGGGCTTGAAGTCAGTGCAAAGATGAAGGTCAAGAACTCAGTGAGCGTCGTGACTGGTGAGGCAGAACCTAAGAAGGAGATCACTAAGCTGGGTGCTGCAAACGTAGAACTCCTGCTCAGTGGAAAGGTGCCTTCAGAGCCATTTGATGACACCCCAGAGCTTGGAAGGTTCGTGCTCTATGACGGTAATGAATTTGCCGGGATAGGCATAATCAACTAACGACTCTCCCTCTCACGATAACATCCTCCTGTAAGCATCGAGAGTTCCGCTGGCTGCCTTCTCCCATGTGAAGCTGCGTGCATAAGCCATGGCCCGCTTTCTCTTAACGGCACTATATCCATTTGAGCGTATGCCCTCTATAGCATCCGCCATTCCAGCTTCGTCCTCTACCTCGATGCAGTGCTTTCTTACCTCCATCGGTATCCTGCTCTTCCTGTATGCCACCACGGGAAGCCCCCTTGCCTGGGCTCCCAGTATCGAGAATCCGAATCCCTCATACATGCTTGGCCATACAAAGACATCAAAGGTATCGTATATATCTACTATCCTGCCTTCGGGTGCGAATCCCCTGAACCGTATCCTGGAATCATCTCTTGCAAGGTCGACGAGCCTTCCATATTCATAGGCGGGTTTGCCCCAAATGTCAAAGACGATATTCCTCGAACCGATCTTCTTGAACGCATTTATAGCCGAGCCGACATTCTTCCTTGTCCTGAATCCGCCTATGTAACCGACCCTGAACCTGCCTCCATTGGGCCTTTTTCTGATAAGCTTCCTAAACCTGTCGTCTATTCCGTGATTAACTACGAATATCCTCTTCCTGTCGTATCCGAGTGATATCGCATCATCCCTTGTCATGGTGGACACTGCTATCAGGTAATCAGACTTCAATGAGAGCCTGAGCGAGTGCCTTACCTCTAGTGCAAGCTTTATCCTGTTCTTTGCAGACGTCTTGAGATCCGCATCCAGCTCCGGTGCTGTTAGCGGCTGAAAGTCATGCCCCGTTGCAGCATAGACGGCATTTCCCCTGTTCAGGGGAAAGAATGGCTTGACGTCGACAGTGTGCACGATGTCAAATCCCCTGTAATCGTCAATTGCACTCTTCATCACAAGCCGGAGCCATGCGGCACCATCGCCAAACCTGCTCGTCCTCGGATACTCGATTTTCGACAGCGCGAGTCCCCTGCCTTCAAGCTTTCTCATGCTGTTGTATATCCAGTACATATATGCCGGGACTCCGTCTCCAGTAGACCTGTCAAAGCGACCTTCTCCACCAAGCATTACGACCTTCAATCAATCCTCCTCCTGGCGAGCCTTGAGCCCTTGCCTGCTCCACTCCTGCCAAAGTAATCAAGGATTGTAGGTGCGATATCCAGCACCGAGGATCCGGTGATGTCGAGCTTCAGTCCGGCTGAATAGTATCCGATTATACCGTGCCTTGTGTGGTCTCCGCTCTTCGCCTTCTCAGGCTTCATGAAATACGTGGAGGTAGAGAAATTAAATATGTCTATCGTGTAATTCTTCTTTGCCTCGACAAAGAGGTCTGCCGGTATGAATTTTTTCGTGCCCTTGTAATATTCTCCTGCGTTCTCCGTCCCTATAATCAGCCTGTCGCCTTCAGCGCTTCTCAATCCACAGAGCTTCCTTGAGATCTCTGCCTTCAGTCTCTCCCTCCCGGCATCTCCGGCCGTCCCCTCCGCAAAGCGCTTGTCGTTTATCCATATGGTTGCCACCGGATCATTTGAAACTTCAGCGAATGCCCTTGTCTTCTTCATGTCAAAATCGAAGAGATGAAGCCTCGTGTATCTTCCTGAAGAGGCCTTTGAGAAGAAGTTGCCAACGATTCCGGCCGTCAGCCTTTTTGCGCGGTGTGGCATCCTGTCGTAGATCTTCCTCAGCCCGCTCTTTAGGACTCTCTCCCTTATCTCGTATGTGGCCGGTGCAGGTCTGCTGACAGTTGAGTTTATGCCGCTGAGCACCGATTCTTTCAGTGAAGCATATCCATTTCTTATGAGCCAGGCATTAAGCAGGAATTTCAATCGTATGGGCTGTGCCCCATGGTCTGATACAAGGAGCATCAGCGCATTCTCCATCTCCACCCTTTTCTCCACATATCCAACAAATCCTGCAATCTCCCTATATACAGGAAGCAGATATTCCTTCCAGTCGCTCTTGTTGAGTGTGAAGTGCTGCAGTCTGTCCGTTTCGGTAAAGCAGACGAAGACAAAGTCGTAGTTCCCTGATTCGATGAGGGATTTTGCGATTCGTATCCTCTTCCTCACGCTCTTTACATATTCCTTAGATGCCTCGATTTCCGTCAGCTTTCCTTCATTCATTCTCCTCTCAAGCTCTGGCTCCCCATTGAATCCGCAGCTATGCATAAGAGCCTTAAGCCTCTCGTTGCTGGCCCGCGCCTTCAGCGGAAACCCTGTTATCATGTCTATATTCCCGTAATCAGGGATGAGTATATCCATGCACGGGGTTATGACGAGACACCTATGGCCACTGTCTGCCAGTTCCTTCCAGAACGGAGGTACATGCCTTGAATCATAGTATACTAAGTCCTTTACGTAATCCCTCTTCATCACAAAGAAGTCTGGAGCTCCATGCTCCCCTGGAGTAAGACCGGTATATATGCTCGGCCAGGAACATCCAGACATCGGCGGCATCGTGGACTCGAGATCTGCGAGCTGCCTGAGCCTGATCAGCTTCCTGAATGGCTCCATGCCTTTCTCGTCCTTCAGCTTTTCCAGGATCCAAAGCGGAGTTGCGTCTATGCCTATCAGATAAAGTGTTCTATCTTTCCTCCCTGCGGCCATAATAATTACCGGCAATTATGACATAAGATTTTAGGTTTATATGGTTATCCTACCTGCAGAATACAATGCTTGCATATGCGACCACAGATCCATAATCCCCGGTCACTGCACCAGAAGTTGCGTATTTCAAGAGTTTCCCTCTCATGGCACCGCAGGATGCGGCCTGCATTGCCGCAACGGTTATGGGGCCATAACCGCATGCGCTGTCGCCGCTGCCCTCAATCAGCCTATGAAACTCCCTTGGATTGAGCCTCTCAAGAGCGCCTATCGCAGGAAGATCCTTGCCCCTTGACACGGCCTCGCTCTCGTAATGATTGAAATCGGAACTTGCTATTACGCTAACCTTCCTGTTTAACTTCTCAGCAGCACCGGTTATTGCGCAGCTCAACAGCTCTGCGGCTTCATAAGACTGGTCGCCCATGCAGATAAAGCAGCACCTGGGCCTCTTCACGACAGTCTGGAGAAGGGGCAGCTGGACTTCTATGGAATGCTCCGAAGCATGTGCCTCCTCATCGATTGTTATTCTGCCGTCAAGTCCTGTCATGGCTCTTGCAAAAGCAATGTCATTTCTTACCGTTCCGAGTGGCGTGTTCCAATCAGCTCCGGATACGGACAGAGCATCGCCGTTTCCAGTATGATTCGGCCCGATTATAACAAAGGTCTCGATGCCGCCAAGATCGGGCCTCATTCCAAGCGCTTTGTAGGTAAAGGCTGCAACATGGCCGGAGTATATGTAACCAGCATGCGGAGCAACATAGGATATGGCGGAATCAGCCGCTTTCCTGTCAGGTTCGGCATCTTCCATGAACCCTTCAATAAGCCCATGCAGCTCTTTCCCGTCATCTGGGTAAAATGCCCCTGCCACGGCGGGCCGTCTCTCCATGCTACCCTAAATGCCGGAGCGCATATAAAAACCTACGTCCTGACGGTGTTCTCCCTGCCACCAATCACTGTGAAGGTTCTTGTCTCCCTCTTCCTGTCTCCAAGGACCCTGAGCTTATAAAGCTTACCCATGAGGGTATCGTTTACGACGGCCTTCCCTGCCTTGTCTGTTGGCATTCGATGCAGCGTCTCGCCCAGATAGCAGACTTCTATCCGTACATCTGGCCTCGGCATGCCCTCTGCATCAAGGAGCGTGATGGACATCGTGCCACACAGAGCCACCGCGTTCGCGGTTGCCTGCCTGTCCCCTCCGCCCTCTTCGCCGGCATTTATGTCATGCTTGTAGAGTTTCACGAATATCGACTGCTTGGGAACGCGCAGGTTCCCATCAAGCGCCATGTAACTTAGTGCGCAGACCCCCTGCGGAAGCCGTTTCAGCTTGTCTATAATCTGCTCTTTCTGGTCCTCAGGGAAGATCAGGTCATTGCATGCAAATTTTGTGACATCTGAACTCTGCCTGAAATACAGCTTTATCTGGCAGAGCCGCCTGATGCCTATGTCTATGTCGGTGATGTTATGGGTTATCATGAACAACCCGACGCCCTTCTTCCTGAAGTCCTGTATCCTCTGCTTGAGGTCCATGCTTGCTGCAGACTCTTCAGTATTGTCAAACACAAGCTGGGCTTCTTCAAGGCACATCATCATCCTCAGCTTGTCGTTGCCGTTCTCGTCAAGTGCATCGGCGAGGCTGTATACCTGATTCAGTATCAGAGCGTAAAAGAACGGCTTCATGTTATTGCTTACCTGAGACAGGTCGAAGACGACGCCTGCCTTCAGCAGGTCATTAAAGTCGATTCCTTCAGCATATGCAAACTGGGGCCTTAGGAGCATAAGCCTGAGGTCTTCCAGCGCCGCCATGATATTTTCCCCGTGCTTCGTGAATGTCACCTCCACACTATTCTTCTTTCCATGCTGTTCTATTACTGCATTTTCTATCTCATCATATACTGCCGCAGGATCGGGCGCAGTTGTCCTGCCATATGCTTTATGAAAGGCGGCCAGCAGGCTCTTTTCGAGTGAATTCCTGTATGGTCCAGCATTTGATGCCGAGGCTATGAGCATTGCCAGGTTTTCATAGAATCTTCCTATATTTATCCCAGAATCGCACTTGAAGAAGTTTATCCTGGTCTGATCGTCATAGATCCTGATAATCCTCATTCCGAGCTCCCTTCCGAGGCCGTTCCATTCCTTTGTCGGGGATATCATTACGGCATTAGCGCCTGATCTGACTGCAAGCTGGTTCAGAAGGCCCATTGCGGTGGCGGTCTTGCCTGAACCAGGCATTCCCGATATGATTGTTCCAAGGTTGAATATCCTCGTATCCAACCTTACAGTCTCCCCCCTTCCTGTGTTTGCGCCCTCAAGGAATTCACCGAGTTCGATGTCTCCGACGCTACCTGAAAAAGCGGTGGGTATCATCTCCTCCCTCGTTATCCTATTTGAGAACTGGAGGAGCCTGGCGGCATGCTCGCATGAAAGCGGTATCGCATCAGCAGATCCCAGAAAACCGAATATCCCGTCAAGGTTTCGCTCATTGACTGCAGACTTGTCAAAAACGAGGATTTTCGACATCAGATAGTCAAGAAAGCCGCATTTGCCATAGTCTCCGTCTATGACGAAGCCTACCTTATACGAAATGCCATTGTTTAATGCGGCCTTATTCAGCATCTCAAGCAATTCAAGCAGAATTAACCTTTCGTCTGAGCCATAATACAGGTCCATCTGGACCGATTCCGAGGATGATGCGGCCTGCCTGCTTCCCATCATCCTTGTCATCCTGACGCTCCTGCTGCTTGCAAGCCTCTCCACCCTGCGCTTGACGCTTCCTATCTCTCCAGGGCCTGACGGGACAAACGAAACCATGAAGCGCATGTTCGTATTTCCAAAAAGCAGGTAAAGGTCGCTAAATGTCTCCTCAACCTGCACGCCTTTCCTCTCTTCTCTTCCAGGGCAGTATCCTTCGATGTACAGCGGATTACGGAGCTCGATGGTTCTGGAGTCCGCCTCCCTGAAAGAGATGCCTGTAACAAGTCTGCCAAGCCTCACGATGCCGTCGGAATTGCATGTTGCCATAAATGTCCTGCTCCTCTCGAGGTCATGGCATATAAGAAACTGTGAACCAAGCATTGCGCTTATGAAATCTTTATTGCTGAAGAGCTTTGGCAGCGCGCTTACCTCGATAATGCGGAGTTCAGGCATGAAATCATCTTATCATAAAGACGAGGAGCATCGCGATAATCAGATTCAGCGCCGAGAAAAGCAGCACTGCCATGGCATCCTTTCCTACTGGCTCCCTGTTGATTCCTATTACCGCTGCCGCTGCTGCCGCTATTGCAGCCGACAAGGCCACAGCGATATAAATGCCTGCGCCTGCGGATACCAGCACCGCAAGGGCTGATGCCCCGATCCCTATTCCTGCTATGGCATGCAGCCAGCGCTCCAGCCTTCCATTCCGCGTATAAATATGCTTAATGTTGATTCAAATCACCGCCTTCGCAGCAACAATGATGAAAAATAGGGCTATCAGGCCTACTGCCCTGTTGAACAGGAGTTCAGATGTCTGGTCGCGTCCTGCGATCTTGCTGAGTAGTATCATATCCACCGCTATCACTGAACATATGGCACTTGCCTCCATTGCGGCTGTTGTCGCAGTGTCAAGCAAGTTCATCGTTTTCACCTACCAGCCTGAGCCTTGCGTCTGTCAGGAAAGCAAGGAGAAGGCCAGCTTCCGCGTTGAAGCCCGAAATATATCCGCCGAGATCCGTCTTGGCCCTAATAAACAGCGAGATGCTCCCCATTTTCGACGTGCGCAGATATCGCCTCAGACTGTGGAGGTCATTCTCGTCTATGACTCCAAGGCATGAGAAAGCAGCCCTGTCCAGTCCGCTGCCGCTGAAATCGCCAGTCCTGCCGTTGATTATTAGATTGTCTTTTACAAACCGCGAGAAGTCCTGCCGCTCAGGGGTGGCCGCATTTGCAGACATGCCCATTTGCCGGCAGCTGCGCACCATGCCTTCAGGTCCTCCGGCGTGCGTGTCGATGCATATCCTCCTGCGTGCATGCCGTACCGACCTGAGGCATATCATTATCCCTATGCCTGCGGCGAGGGGCAGAAACTGCGAGATATAATTAATAAAGCCGTCAGTCATTCCCTCACCAGCGTGAATCTTCCGCTTCTCGAAGGCAGCCTCTTATAGCCTATCTCATGCATGCCCCCAAGCGCCCGTTCGACCTCCTCATCAGTCAGCCCACAGTCTCTTGCTATCTCATTTACGTCGCCCGCATGGCCGTATCTGCATATAATGAAAAGGGCCGTGATCCTCGCGAGTTTCGAGGATGCTGCGTCAAGCGCAGAGCTGAAGGCCCTTCTTTCTTTCAGCAGCTGGGTTATGCGCCTTGCTAGGATTATGTCGCCGCCGCAGTTCGCATCAGCCCCACTGCGAACTTCGCATATGCCCTTGAGCTCCTGGCAGGCAAGCACCTCTATCAGGTATGGGAACAGCGAGCGCATGTCGAACTCATAGTCTTCAGACAGCATGGCAGAGATGCTTAGCAACCGTAGAAGGCTCTCCCGCATCAAGTATAGCGGGGAGACCTTTGAGAAGACCTCGAATACGATTGCACTCTTGCTCAAGGACAGCAGATAGAACTTGCCCGCCTCGCGCTCGCAGTCAATCAGGTATTTTATCCCGCTTCCGTATCCTACCTCAATCAGGCCAGGATAAGCCCCCAGTGAGGCCCTTACCTTGCGAATGCTGGTAACAACCCTTGCATTCACGGTTATCCTGCTTGAAAGGAACTTTGAGAGATCCTTATCTAATTCCATAGTCGTCAGCCATTTCAGCCATCACGCTTGAGAAGGCATCTGCTATGTCCTCATCGCGTATTCCGATTTCCCTGAGGGACGCAAGCACCGCCTTCCGTCTGGCGCCGTTGGATACCAGTTCCCAAATAAGGGCATTCAACCTTACTCTGCCTTCGGGTCTGATCCTGGCAAGCACTTCTCCGGCCCTGCCGTTGCAAAGATCCTTCACCATCCTCTCGAAATCCTGTAGGCTAACCTCAACGCTCATTCCATCACCGACCATTATCCGCATAAAGGGCGCAATCTCCACGCCGGCAACCTTCCTTATTCCGAAGGCGTATCTGATGTTCGCCTTGTTCAGTTGTATGACAAAGCAGGAGCCTACGTCAAGGTTCTGGATGGCAGACATATGGCTGTCCTTAAGGCCGTAGTTCTGCTGGAGGCTCCCTAGCGCCTCCCTGTCCTGCGTCCTGAATACGAAGACCGTTGCCATATTGCTTAGGAATGGGGCATCTATGTCTGATATCATCTGCGAGGCTATTATCATTCCCACTCCATACTTCCTTCCCTCCCTTATTATCGTTTTCAGTGGCCTGCTCTTTTCGATGAGCTTCCATGCCTCGTCAAGAATCACAAAGACCCTCCTCCCGGATCCGACATCACGCTCACGCATCTTCCTCACGACAACATCAAGTGCGGACACGGCACTGTCGATCCTCTCGTCCTCCTTGAGGCCCTTCAGGCTGATATGCACTATTCTTGGGAGACCTTCGTCCAGCACTCCGGCAAGCATGTCTGCAGTATAGCCGCCGAATGAGAGAGCCTCTGCAAACTTTGCATACTCACCTGTAAAGTCTATCACTATGACTATGCAGTCTAGGAGTGCCTGCAGCTTCAGCATCATGCTCCTTGCAAGGTATGTCTTCCCACTTCCGGTTATTCCTGTTATAAAGACATGCGGGTTCATAAGAAGCCCGAAATTGAGAAAGAACGGGCGCATATACGTCTTCGAGATGCCTATAAAGATACCATCCCTTGCCGACTCCTCTATGCTCTCCAGCGTCTGCTCGTCTACTATCGGAAGGCAGAAAAGCCTAGAAGCCTCGGATGTGCTGCTCAACTGCATGTCCATTAAAAAGCCTCTATTCCGGAGAGCAGCGCCTCCCCTTTAAGCATCTCATAATCGGCATTCAGGACCGTCGAGAAGGAAGCCGCAACGCGTTCAAGGCTCTTTGCCGAACCTCTCGCCGCATCAGATTCGTCTCCAGACGTCTCTGACGTCCTGAGCTGTATTGAGATCTCCAGCGCCTTTCCGCTGCCCCTTATGCTGTTGATCTCCTGCTCCACGAGCCCTATCTCCCTCTTGATGGCGTTTGCCCTGTCATAAGAGCTGCCGGCTACCCTTCCCGCTGCAATCTCCTTCATCCTCCTCTTTGTCTCCAGCGATTCAAGAAGCGTTTTCTTGTTTATCTCCCTGAGCTGCAGGGTGAACCAGAAGGGCTCGCCGATGCCCTCAAGGAGCCCCAATATCTCGCCGTCCTTTACCTCTATCCCGCGATTGAGCCTGAGCACCGCAACCGATACCGAGAGATACTGGTTTCCAACCTTTTTGACTGCCGAGAGCAGATTGTCGCTCAATGCATACCCGTTATACGTCTCTATCACAAGCGACCGCCTCAGAAGCAGGTTATTCACGATATGACCTGAGCTGTAATAGACTGCAGAGAAGGAGATGAGAGAAGCGGCAAGCAGGAGCACCCATGGATTGTAGAAAAAGATGCTCGCTATCAGGGTGATCGTCGCCAGGCTGTAGAACATATATGCATACAGCTTATTTCCGATAATGTGCTCTTCCATTAAATCACAGTAGTTTGAATCTTCCGAAAAAGGCCTCGGAACCAAGGACCCCTGCGAACTCCCTTATTGCCACGGCCGTTATTATCAAGCTGAAGGCAGGCAGTATGAAAGTATATACTATGAGATATGCCACCTCCTGCAGGAGCCAGTTCAGCACATAGGAGAAGCCTGCCGCCAGGCTCTTCAGCGGGCTTATCAGGGTCGACGATATGCCTGACAGCAGGGAATTGGACGGCGCAGCAGAGAGACCCCCATAGATGTCTCCGTCTATGCTGCTTGCAGTGCTGTTTAGCTGGCTGATGCTGTTTAGGTTGACCGAGCTGTAGGTGTTTGCAATGGTTGCGTCAAAGACGTACGAGAGGGGAAGCACCACGTAAAGCCCTATTGCCATTGCCATGAGAAAGCCGCCGAGTTTTCTTGTCGGATAAAATGTCCTAAGGATTATGCCTGACGGCAGTATAACGCTTATTGCGCTCGCGTTGACAAAGAGAAGCACGGCGCCCTGGACAAGCGCGCCTATAGCCACCGTGCCTAGCATCTTGATAACATACGATATCTCGGCTATTAGCGGATTTACCAGAGGCCCGAAGGATATCGTAACGACGATTATGGTGATCTTGGCCGCGGCAATAGCCCCAAGTACGGCGTTCAGCGCGAAAAGTCCCGTCAGTATCAGGGTTGTGGTGGAGAATATCGAGGAATGGTAGACCCCACCGAGCGAATATCCCGGCCCGATGAGGTAGTTGTACGCCAGGCATATCGCCGCATTTCCAGTGAGGTCAGTGGGGCACTGCATGCTGGTTGAATTCGACATTGTCATCTGGTTTATGGCAAGGCTGACTATCCCGCTCTGCGAGAAGAGGAGAATCATGCCGCCTACGAGAGCCCCGTTGAGCAGCGACTGGTAAAGCTCGTTCCTCCCGAAGTCCTTGAACTTCTTCTCGTTTATCGCATAGCCAAGCCCCAGGGCGATTCCGCTTATCGCCATCATTATTGCGATCACGTACACCGCTATGCTGAAACCATACTGTCCAAAGGGCAGGTACTGCATTGACTCACAATGTATTCGAGGTTGTATTAACCAGAAGGTGCGTGGATGCCAGTGCGAAGCTGCTCGCGGTGACAGACAGCACCGCTACTATTATCGCGCCGATGATCATGTCTATTGCCATCGTATGCAGCGTGGCCCTCTTGTAAGACGGAAAGAGCTGTCCGAGGGCATAGAATATCCCGGCGACAATAAAAAGCACTGCGCTGAGCATTGGCCCAACGTGCCCCAGTATCTGCTGGATTGAGTTCAGCGTACCCACTATGTCCAGCGTCATTCCTGATGCGCTGCTCACCCTGCTAAACAATCCCAAGATAACCACCATGGCGAGAATGGGCAGTCGCAGCAGCCATAGCGATTCTGCCAGTCTCCTATCTGCATTTATTCCCATGCTATCACTTATACTTAAGTAAATGATATTATATTCAGGTATAATATATAAACCTTTTGTTGCACATGACGGCCTGAAGGATCTGGGGAAGCAGCAACAGCTGTACCGGATTATGGCGGACTGCACATGAACCTAACAGTTACCGCGGCATAATGCCAAACAATGCGGGCTGTGGTATACGTCTTGAAGGCAGGCATCACATATGCGCGCACGGTGCGCCTATCCGAGCACATATCCGATAGCAATTCCGGATATGAAAAGCAGGCCGAATAAGAGGGCGAATATCGAAAGCTGCGCAGGCGCGTCGTGTGCTATATTGTCGTGCACCATTGCGTTTATCCTGTACGCCCTGTAAGCGCTCAGTACCACAACTGCAGAGAACAACGGTATGGCTGAAATTGCTATGAATAGGAAGACAAATGCGTATACAAGGGCAAGGATACATGAGAACAGCCGCGTCGACCTCGCCTTTCCAAGGTATGCTACAACATTGCGTATCCCTACGCGCCTGTCCTTCTTTATATCGCGTATGTTATTCGACAGATGAACAAGTATTACCAGCAGGCCTATGGGTATTGCTACTGCCGCAGGGAGAAGCGAGAAGCTCCCGCTTTCCACGAAATACGCGCTTTCGGTAATCAGGGGCCCGAACACGATAAAGACCGCAAGCTCACCTAGCCCGAGCATCTTCAGGCTTTTCTTCCCTGCGGAGTAAAAGTACGCCAGTGCGGCTCCGATTGCCCCAAGCACAAGTATCATATACCCCCTTGACGCAGCAATGTATGCGCCGCACAGGGCCGCGACGACCGCCATTGCAATGACTATATGCCATAGCGACCTCTTCGATACGCTGTTTACGATCAGCGGATGCCCCCTCTTTTCAGCAGCTTCATCACTCTTCTTGTCTATACCGTACTCGAAGTCGAAGATGTCGTTGACTACGTTCGCAACGCCGTTGAGTGCGACGACGCCTATAACCATCGCTATATAGAATCCCAGGTTGAACTGGGGAAGGGCCAGTACGGCACCTAGCGTGACAGGGGTGAAGTCCACAGAGAATGACCATGCCCTAAGCACCAATATCCACTTTCTGAGCCCCTGCATCATAAACCCCTACAAAGGAACCTTGAGGTCCGTTACCATTTCAAACTTTGTTACGTTGCCATTCTTATATCCTTTCCCGCCTTTCCCGTAGCCGATTATTGCGGCAGGGTCTGGCTGGCGAACCGAGAACACGCCTTTGAGGCTCCAGGAAGCTGTAGCGAGGGTAAACCTTCCTGGGCTTCCCCGATTCCATGCGTATGCTTGACCTGTATTTCCTTACAAAAAGGATAATAGAGGCTACGCTAATCACGTGAAGCGGAAAGAATCTGAGAAGTCAAAGCCCGAACGCTTCGACGGTGTATTTACCCAACCTGCGTTGTTTTCATGCCCTCTGCTGAAGCTGCACAAAGAAGACCTCGATCACTTGAGAGGAATATATCTGTATTTACTTTCTTTGCCGTGGCGATCTGTAGCGCATCGGAGATGTATATGTGGTGTTTAATCACCATCTTTATCGCTTCTTGCAGGAGCGAATTTGATACACCCTCAAGTTCTATCATCTGAGATCTGCTGAGATAATCAAATTCATCAAGCATCAATTCTAGAAGCTTTACTGCGATTGTTGACTTAGAGCGGCGTTCGAACTTGTCGAAGACTGTTGCAGCTTCGCCTATGTTCCAGTAAGAAGTAACCACCACATCCGAGCCCGTGAATGCACTGTTGAATATACCGTCTATATAGTCGCTTCCAGGCTCAACTATATATCTCTTTACCATCGCACTTGTATCTAGGTAGTATCTCATAATCCCTCCCTCATTTTCCGTATGATCGATGCCGAATCAAAATTTTTAGGAGCTTTAGGTCTGATCTTTGGTATGTCCCTAGGGTTGATGCTGCCTACTTTTATCCCAAGCTGCGCGGCCATTGATGATATCCACCAGCCGCTGACGTAACTCTCCAGAGCCTCTTCGAATACCTTGCTCATCGTCTTACCGCTTAGCGCCAAAGATGACTTTGCCTTTCGCGCTATGTCGGAGTTTACGGAAAGCGTGATATTTCGCTTCTTGCTCTGCCCTTCCTTCATACAGTCACACGTATATATGTGTATACGTACATATTTAATCATTCGCTCACCTTGGCGGATACAGATAAAAAATCGGAGAGATCAGAGCTTGAACCTTTTAGGTAAACTCTTCCCAAAGGTTTGTTAGGACTTAGTTGCGGTGCCGCCAAGCACGCATATTACTCTTATGCCATATCTCCCTGCCATCTTGCCTTGCGGCCCGTCGCTTGTCAGGAGGGTGCCGTATTTCCTTGCTTGAGCCAAGTAAATGGCATCATAGATTGGCATATCCTCCTTTAGCGCAATATTGAGCCCCTCCTCTAAATAACTCTCCACAGGCTCCAATAGTACAATATCTTTGCCGATCTCTTCCAGCTTCTCGAATGCGACTCTTGCCTCGCCGCTGGTGAACCCCTTCTTGTGCTTGTGCTTCCATATAGCATTTGCAGCCTCGATCAGAACGAAACCTGTGGCGCAGAGATTCTGGTCCAGATAACTGGCAACGCTCTCCCATCCTTCCTCCTTAAGGAGGAGTTTCGATACGCTAGACGCGTCAATTACTATCACGGCCCTCCCTTATGTATTTTGCAGCGGTGCCGGCTTTTGCTCCTGGAAACTTCTCGACAGAGGCTATGACGTCCTCTATCGCGGCCTTTCTCCGGTAGTTCCTAACCTTGATCTCGATGAGCTTCCTCACTTCATCACTCCAGTTCGTGTCCAACCTGTCCATCTTTTCCTTCAATCTTCGAGGTATCCTGAAGCTGACCACTTCCATGCTGCTCTTCATAAGGTGCACCGTAATACGTTACGTATTACAGATATTTAAATGTTTCTTAAAAGAGCTACGCTAACCATGTAGAAACAGAAAAAAGCGGAGAAGTTGAAGCTGATTTTGATCAAACTTTTTCTAAAAGTTTGAAATTAGGATTTAGTTGCGGTGCGCTCACAGGTCGCCGAAGCTCCCTGTCTTCACGCCCGCCCTATCAAAGCCGTGTACTACGGCCACCCTAAATGTCTCGTTTCGGATGTTGCTTCGTCCTTAGATGCTTTCAGGTCTTATCAACTTAGCGCGTGGCTACCCGGCAGTGCCTTTCGACAACCGGTCAACTAGAGGCGCCGAACTTCCGTTCCTCTCGTATTAAGAAGTTCTTATCCTCTGACATTAACACTTTCTGTAGTTGCTACCGTACTGTCTCGCGACGTACTGAACTCAGCTCATGTATCTCTTTAATGGACGAGCAGTCCAACCATTGGCGGGTCCTGCCCCGCCAGGATGAGATAAGCCCATATCGGTGTATCAAACGGCTGGGTCGATGTGAACTCTCGCCAGCCACGAACCGGTTACCTCTAGAGTAACTTGTTTGACAGCATGGTGCCTCATCAAAAAGGCATCCATCGTTCGTTAAGCCCCTGTTTCCAGTCTGCATTCCACGCTTTTCGGAATACAGTCAGCCCCTCATTTGCCTTTATGCTTAACGGAGGGTTCCCAACCCTCCTAAGAGGAGCATTGGTCACTTTCGTTTCCTTATCGAAAGCAACCGCCCAGTCCAACTATCCATCTGCTGTTGTTCCATTTCTGGTAAGTTGCATAATAGATGCAGAGTGGTGTCACAGGATCGCTCCGCGATGGCCGGAACCACCGCATCGACGCTCCCACTTACGCTTTGCAGCATCCATGACACAACAGCAACAGACTATAGTCAAGTTTCATAGAGACTTCGCTACCCACAGAAAGAACGTGGCATGTACACCACGTAGTGATTTCACCGGGTCCAAAATTGGGACAGTGGGGGAATCGTTACGCCATTCATGCAAGTCGCCTATTAAGCGACGAGGTATTACGCTACCTAAAGAGAGTCAGAGTTACTCCCGCTCTTTGCTAGCGCTTAGTTCCGTTGAAATGGAGTTTCGCGTACTAGCGGTGAGCAGGCGTCACCCACTGTACTAGGCCTTACGGCTTTGCGGTGAGTTGTGTTTTTGATAAACAGTCGTTCCCCCCTTGTCAATGATATCTGCACTTACCAAGCGCAGACATGGCTTATAGAAAACATTCGCCACTATTTTGCCGATTTCCCTAACCTTGGTTCTCCCGGCACGCCTTGGCCTTCTCAGCCAGCAGCACTTGTACTAGATCTAGGTACGAGCTAATGTGATCGCTGCGGATTTCCTTTTCACTGGCTCAGGAATTCGGCCATTGTCAGATCATTTAGCTGCCTCTCCTCATAACGAGACTCTGCAGCCATCTGCTCCTGTTTACAGGCCTATCCCCAAACGTCAGAAATCCGCCTTGTGTTGCCACACCTACACACTAGGCGCATGGATATTAACATGCTTCCCTTTTGCCGGGTAGTGATTGGCTCCCGGCTTAGGATCGGCTAACTCCCAGCTAACAATTATTACAAGGAAAACCTTGTGCTTCCGGCGTAATGGATTTTCACCATTATTTGCTGTTACTTACACCAGGATTTTCACTACTGCACGGTCCATCGGATCTCAGGACCCGACTTCTAGCCGTGCAGCACGCCCTCCTACCTCCATCTCTGGACTAAGGTTTCGGTACCTAGCTTAGCCCCGTCCATCTTCGGCAGATACTATCTTAATCGGTACGCTATTACGCGTTTTTTAAAGGATGGCTGCTTCTGAGCCTACCTCCCGACTGTCTTAGATAATACCGTCCTTCGATACACTCAACTAGGATTTGGGGACCTTAACCTTAGAAACTGTCTTTACAGCATCGTGTTGCTAGCTTACCCAACAACGCCGACTCCTGAGGTCTACGCAGCACATATATTCGGAGTTTGACGGGAAGATGGGTCCTTTCGAACCCATAACTTCAGATCGGTCGCTCTACCTTATGTGCAAGCTCGCTCAAGGCTATCCTAAAGATACTTCGGAGGGGACCCGCTATTGCCATGTTCGAGTGGTCTATCGCCCCTAAACGCAGCTCACCCAACCAGATATACTAGGATAGGTTGCGGACCTCCATCTAGTGTAAACTAGACTTCGTCCTGGCCGCGAGTAGATCACAATGGCTTCGGGTCGAATAAGAGTGACTTAGGCATTTTCATGCCCGGTGCCTCATTGCTTGCGCACCTTCGCTTTCACTATGCCGTTAGGCTTGCCACTCCTATGCACTCCCTGGCTCTTGCTTCGAGAAGAAATGTACGACACTGTTCGCCCCGCCACGATTGCTGCTTTCGCAGCTTCTCTTCAGCAGGGTACATTCCTTCCGTGCCGTACGTTCTCGTAACCACCTAGTTTCAGATCTTTTCAATCCCACACGCGTGGGTTCTTTTCAGCTTTCGCTCGCGCTACTTGTTCGCTATCGGTCTCTAGTCAATATTTAGGGTTGGGGTTTAATGCCCCCGTCTTCGTTAGACATTCTCAAGCCCAACTACTCTCTTGCAGTACAACTTGTGCGTATCCGCTTACGAGGCTGTTACTCTCTTTGGCCATTCTTTCCAGAATATTCAGCTAATGCACAAGCCTAAAAACTGCCCCACATCTCCGCCCAATCGCTTAGGCGGATTCAGGCTGCCCTGCTCCACTTTCAATCGTTTTACTCATGGAATCGCATATGCTTTCTTCTCCTGCGGGTACTAAGTCATTTCAATTCCCCGCGTATACGCGCGCCATTGTTCATGGTGCGCAATTCGGCAATCCGAGGTTCAAAGGCTGACATGCGCCTACCCTCGGCTTATCGCAGCTTGCCACGGCCTTCGTCGTTACTAGAGCCAAGCCATCCCCTAGGTGGCTTTATAAAATCAAGCTTCAACTTCTCCTCAAATCAATTGCTTAGCGCAATCTCACGTAGTTTCTATGGCCTTGCCGGCAGAGCGCATTGGCTATGACCAATGGATTTTGTCATCAAGCATTAGCAGCCCTCGAAAATGAGCCTCTACAAGCTAATGGTGGCCACAAAAGCACCAGCGTATAGTTGAGACAAGAAGGTTTATATACCTTCTTTAGAAGTTGCCGGTTAGCAGGGTAAGCCGGAAATCCAACACGCCGCAGAGGCGGATCGAAGGTGAACCGCAGTCATAATATGCCAGATAAATATATATGGCCGATGGGAAAACCGACAAGAGCATATAAATCCAAAATCTATCGCAAGGCCGCGCGGCGAATCAGATGCCGTCAGGCAAGGCCTTCCTAGACAATCCTGAAGATATGTATGAATGGGATATCCTGTATCGTTAAGACATCTGACTCCTGCGCCAGGCCCTTTTCTATGAATATCCGCACTGACCTCTTGCCCACGACATTGGCGGTGTAGAGCTCCTCCATAGATATCCTGCTCCTTGCGCTATCCTCGGTGACCAGCTCGCCCTTGTAAAAGCCTGAGTACATCTTAAGGTCCAGTTCCCTTCTGCCATCGGCCAGGACCCTCCCCAAAAGCTCCTCGTCGCACATAGCAACAATCAGTCCCTTGTCGGTTTCGTATTCCTTGAAGTAGATCATGGGCCTAACCATACTTGTAGAAGAAGTAGAAGGTAGAGCTGTATAGGAAGCTGTACCAGAAGAGCCACATGCCGCCAAAGAAGTTATCCACGGCTATCGCCGCGGTTCCAAAGACAAGCAGCACGGATGCCAGCACTATCTCAAACGCGGAGTTCCTGATGGCCGGCAGTATGTTTAACTTATTTGCGAGTTTCGGCCTGCTCCACTTGAACTTGGGGTTCAGATTAAAGAAGGCGTTTAATCCGGCCCTGGCCCGTATGCCTGCAAGGGCGAAGTTGACAATGAATATCATGACGCCTTTCTTTGCAGAGCCGAAGTACAGTTTCGTGAGGACTATCGGCATAGCTATCGAGAGAAGCAGCGCGCCCACTCCGAGGATCTCAAGGTCGAGGCTGATGTTCTTCGTGAGAAAGAGCTGGTTGAGCGTAACGTGTGCTACGGGGAATGAGGAAAAGACTATCAGCACGGAGGCGAGCGTGAAGAGCAGAAGAATGCTCGATAGGTAGTTCAGTCCGAATCCGTGTGTCATGTACTCTATGCCAGATATCTGGGAGAGCTGCCTCTTCTTCCTTGCCTCCGACCTCCTTGAAAAGAAGTACTTTAGGAACTGCGTGTCTCCGTAGTTGTACCGCCACTGCTGCTTTGCAAGTTCGCTGAACCTCCGGATGGGTCTGCCGTGCGCATAGACCTTGGGCAGGTATAAGCTTTTGTAATTCTTCATGTCGGATTCAAACGAGAAGAAGGTATCCTCTATTATGTATTCGGGAAACCCGCCTATGTCGTCAAGCGCCGACTTTCTGATGATGCCGCACGAGCCAGCGAATATCGCCGTGTTGTTCAGCGCGCGGGCCGGCTGGACGAACCTGAAGAAGAAGGCATCAAATAAGTCTATGCTGTCGGAAAATAGGTTGCCCTTGGCATACCGTTTCTCTGTCTGTACGTATGAAACAGACTTGTCGCTGAAATACGGCAGCGTGTCTACGAGGAAGTCCCTGTCCGTGAGTCGCTCGTCATAGTCGAATACCGCCACAAAGTCCTCCTTTGAATGCTTGAGCATGTTGTTCAGTGCGCCTGCCTTGTAGCCTTTCCTGCTCCCCCTATGTAGGTAAGTTACCTGATTCGACTTGCTGAACCGCTCCAGCTCAGATGCGATAGCGACATCATCGGAGTCGTCTAGGAGGTAGAATCTGAGCTTCCCTTTCGGGTAGTTCATGCCCTTCAGGCTGAGCAGGCTCCTTTCCACTGTCTTTGGGTCCTCATTAAACACAGGTACCGCAACCGCCACTGTCGGAAGGACTTTCAGTGGCATAAGCGCTTTGCGTATGCCATCAAGATGCTCCTTGTAGAAGAACGAGCGGTAGTACCAGTAAGACGTGGTAACATTGAAGAATCCGGATATCAGCGAGAGCACCAGGAAGAGCACAGCCACTGTATACGTATACAGCGTATCTGCGTAAAGCAGCAGGTACACGGAAAACACCGTCCCTATAACTGTCAGCACGGCAAACAATATTATGCTGAAAAAACGCAGCCTATAATCCCTTCTTGTATGTTCCATGTGCCTCAGATTGGTCTATGCCTAGTGCAGGTAAACAGCTTGCAAGTAAACAGCTTATTGCCTAATGCTATATGAATATACTCATTGTTTTATTAGCTTTTGGGTTGCTGGGCGCTCCGGCGTTATACCGCAGGAACCGCGAGATTACTTCATGCAGGTGTAGTTATCAGGAAGGTATATGGAGAAGTTTGGATAAACATAGCTCCTTGAGATTCCTGCAAGGCTGTAAACCGATCCCGTGCAGTAGCTTGAAACGCCTATATTCCCGAATACGACTATCGGCATCCTTTCCACGGTTGCATTGCAGAGGTAAGGCGCATATGCCGTTACGTTATAGTAGTTCATGTATGGCCATGCGTTTGAGACTATCCTGCAGTTGAGAAGGCCGTGGACCTGGAGCGCGTTTACCGCAGCAGCAAACTCCGGAGCCCTGGATCCCAGGCTCCCAAGGACGTTAAAGCCTATGCCGCTCCAGCTCAGATATACCACGGCGAGGAGCGTCAGGCTGGCAAGGAAGACCAGATACGGGAGCAGCTGCCCAACCTTGAGGCAGTGCCTGCCTGCCCTTATCCTTGCATTGCTTATGGTCTTGCAGCCCAGTGCCGAAGCCGCCAGCATCGCCGTGCTGCCATATGCTAGGTATCCGAGCCTTGCCGGCCCCTGTACGCTGTTGTACACCAGCAGGAATCCGGCGAACGCAAGGAGCAGGAAGAGGGCGAGCACGCGCGCCTCCTGCTTCCTCAGGACGCGTTTTACCGCCCTTGCCGAGAGCCTCTTCATCCATGCCCCCTTCCTGCCGATATAGGCAAGGAGCGCGATGGCTACAAGAAGCAATATGGCAGGATACCATATGATGGAGCCGAGCAGCTGGAAATATGCGATCAGGCTTGCATGCTGCGGCTGCGTCTCGATAATGCTTATCATATAGCTCTGGAGCGGATTCCCGAATAAGAGGAAATTGAATATCAGCCATGGGGAAGCAACAAGGGCAAAGAGCGCAATTGCCTTGAGAACGCCTTTCCAGCCCCCGAGGAGAAGGAGCATGGGCGAGAGTATAAGGCTGTCGTACTTTGCAAGCCCCATCAGCCCAAACGCCACGCCTGCCCTGTAATCCTTTCTTGAGGCAAATCCTACCGCAATCAGGGCGAGGCTCAGCGCGAGGATCTCCGCGCCATTGTACAGCACAGTAACCATCAGCACGTACGGTCCTATCATTATCGAGCAGAGGAGCAGCGGGTTCAGGTCCAGCTTCCTCGCTGCTACATACGAGGCTACGAAGAGGAGCGCGATAAGGAAGACGAGATACAGCTCGAGGGCCATTCCGCCGGCAAGCAGTATGAATATCCCTATCAGGACGGGGGAGAGCGGCTCCCATACATCGTCAAAGTAGAACCTGTCGCTTACCGTCAGCGGCGGGACTGTGCGGTATGTATAAACGGTCCCGCCTATAGTGATGTTTACAGGCACGCTCCTGCTGAATGTATCAAGGTGCGAATAGAAGTAACCGCTTGACAGCGTTCTCCCGTCAAGATAATGGGAGAGGAAATCCCAGCCGACTCCGCTGGTGCCGTAAGCGCTGAGTATGATGAACGTGCTGAATAGGAAGAGCACGACGCTGCATGCTATCACGTACCTGTTTATCGAGTAGCTCATCAAGCATCACGGGGCGGATCCGCCGCGTTGTAATAAAGCTTTACTAATATAAATCCCTGTTTACATAATATAGAGACAACACCAGAGTGCCGGGGTGGCGGAATCCGGTAACGCGCCAGTTGTCCGCAGGCGAAACTCGAGATCTGGTTTCCGCAAGGAAGTTAGGGTTCAAATCCCTACCCCGGCGCACCTGTTATCCTGTTGTCGTAAATATGCACTTTGTCTTCTGAGATTAGAGAAAGCGCTTGCCGTAGGGAATAGAACTTTTGTGCAGCCCGCATGCTCCTGTTTTGCGGCCAGTCTTGCATGGTCTTTGTTGACTCTGGTCACCACCCTCGGGTTGTGGATCACGTACGAAGCGTTATTCAAGACTGTTGCCAATATCTGGGATATGTTCCGGAGAATATTTGTCCCTTGATACTCTCTCTTTGATGTCCCGCCGAAAGGCGCAGGTTTCTTATTCTTTGTTTTTGATATACTCATTGAGTCAACATGCGGCAGTCTGCCGTCAGAAATGGCGGCAGCTCCGCTCAGCATGATATGGATCCATGCAACAGGTCGACAGCGTGTTGCTGCCGTCTTAGTGTTGCTGCCGTCTTATTTTGATACACAGGAAAAGTTTATGGAACTTCCGCATTAGCAGAAGAAAGGGTACCTACATCGTGAAATGTCCAACTACTGAATTATTCGCTTTTATTTCGCTTTTCGCATTGCGCCTACAGCACGGCAAAGCGAAATAGAATCGAAGAAAGAACCAAGGTATATATACTTTGCATGGCAAAGGCAAATGTGGCGAATTATTCTGTCCAAGTTAAGAACCTTGAGAAGATATACCGTTCCGGCGACATAAAGGTGAGGGCCCTTGAGAAGGTCTCATTCAGCCTTGGCGAAGGTGACTTCGCGGCGATAGTCGGACCGTCAGGCAGCGGAAAATCGACTCTCATGAACATACTCGGCACCATAGACAAGCCCACCGCAGGAGAGGTCTACATAGACGGAGTGCCGACTGCGAAGATGAATGGCAACCAACTCGCCAACTTCAGGAACAAGAAGCTCGGCTTCGTCTTCCAGGCGTACAACCTGATAGTCGGGCTGACGGCCGAAGCCAACGTCGAGCTGCCGCTCATGATGACGAGCATGTCCCCTCACGAGCGGAGGAAGAAGGCGGACTCAATACTGTCCACGCTCGGGCTATCAGACAGGCTGATGCTCAAACCCACGCAACTGAGCGGAGGCCAGCAGCAGCGCGTCGCCATAGCCAGGGCCCTTGTCAACGATCCAACCCTGATACTCGCTGACGAGCCAACTGGAAACCTCGATACGCATTCCGGAGACGAGGTCATCAAGCTGCTCAGGGAGATAAGCAGGAAGAGGAAGGTCACAATAATCATGGTTACCCACAATCCAGACATCACAAAGTACTGCGACATGGTGATCCACATACGCGATGGCAGGGTAGAGAAGATGGAGAAGAAGGGGGTAGTAAAATGAGTCTTGGCAAACTGTCGATGCTGAAGGTGTCGATGCTGCTTGCGCTAGTTGCGCTTGTTTCTGCTGGCCAGAGTGGTCCGTCTCCGGTGCCCGCCCCGCTCGGATATATGCTTACCACAAACGCGACTTTCCTGTGCAGGGGCCTGACAAACTATATACCTATAACAATAACCAACTATGGCCAGAGCAGCATCGGATCGATGCAGGACACGATGCTTAGCCTGCAGAACACCCACGGCATCTACTCCACAACGCTTGGCGTTGGAACTATACCGCCGAACACAACAGAGACGTTCAAGATGCCCGTCTTCGTCTACGCCAACGCCTCGCTCTTCATACCGGCGCAGATATCAATCAACTATTACTACTACGTGCTCTACACCGATAGCGAGACAAAGAACGTGAGCTTCACTGTGCACTCGTGCCAGCAGCCAATCTCGGTCAATGTCTCGCCAAAGGTGCTGACAGACGGCATCACACAGAACATTACTGTCAACATCACCAACTCCGGCCCGATCACGCTCAATGCGCTCTCCATATCCATGGCACCGCCATCTCCTGACGCCGTGCTGCTCAACCAGCAGCCGGTCGAGGTGAACTCGATCGCGCCGCAAAACTCCATGCTCATCAACGAGAGAGTATTCGTATCCAGAAACGCCACCGCGTCGTTCCCGGCCAACCTTACCGTGGACTACTATAATGGGACTAGCCTCAGCCAGGCATACAACGACACGCAGTTCCTTACCACTGGGATCATAAACATAACTGAATCAGGGCTGACTCTCTCGCCATCCGTGCCCAGTCCCGGCGGCATCTTCTCCATATCATTGGTATTGACCAACACCGGAACATCGCCGGCTTCAGCGGTCACTGCGGCAGTAGTGCCTGTCAAGGGCTTCGTGCCGTATGGCGGCAACTCCGTATTCGTAGGCAGCATAGCGGCAGACAGCCAGTCTCCAGTAACACTGACATTGACTGCTTCAAGGAGCGTGCAGAACGGTATCTACCAGATACCTGTGCAGATAGACTATCTCAACAGCCTAAGGCAGAACGTCAGCCAGGAGATAACAGTGCCAGTGCAGATGGCAGCAGCATCGATAAACGCAACCACTTTCATCAGATCTAGCTCAAGGCTCTCAACCGGAGGCGGGCTGATAGCGCTGGTGATGCTGATAATCATCGTGATCCTCCTGATACTGTATTACAGGGAGAGGAAGCGGAACGCCAGGCACGTAAAATGAGGATAGACGACTTTCTCTGGCTCAGCTACAAGGACCTGACGGAGAAGAAAGTAAGGACCACACTCACCATCCTGATGGTGATGATAGGCGTAGCCTCGATAGTGGCCCTGGTCTCGCTCACTGAGGGAATAAGCGCCAGCGTTCAGACGTCGCTCCAGACGCTGGGCCCCACATCGATAATACTGTCGGGCAGCAAGGGTTTCACCACGACTGACGTATCCAGGCTCTCCGGTCTTCCAAACGTCAGCGCAGTGATACCAATCATCGAGGGCTCAGGCCACCTGCTTGCCAACGGGCAGAACACATCGGTTACTGTAGTGGGCATCTCCACTGAGGGCATCACAGAGCTGCTTGACGGAGTCAACATGTATGAAGGCAGCCTGTATTCGGACTCAATCTCCCCTACCGTGGTAGTGGGCCAGAGTGTTGCATTCCCCTCCTCGTTCGACGGCAGGCAGAACCTTCAAGTCGGCTATCCAGTGACACTATACACAGGAGGCCACGGCTCCTCGCAGAGTGTTACCGTTTCCGTTGTGGGGATATTGGACTCATATGCGAGCCTGATAGTGCCGATCGACTCCGCGGTGGTGATGTCGCTGCCTGCAGCAGGGCTTCTGCTGCACAGATCAACATACAGCACAATACTGGTGAGGGCATCGAACACCTCTACTGTCAATAGCGTGGCCCAGCTCATAACCAACATCTACGGAAGCTCCGTCTCTGTAGTCACGACCCAGCAGATAGCACAAACAGCAGACAAGATAATAGGCTCGATAACAACCCTCCTGGTCATAATAGCCGGAATATCCCTGCTTGTGGCGGCAATAGGTATCATGAACATAATGCTGATCTCAGTCTACGAGCGCACCCATGACATAGGCATACTGAAGTCGATAGGCTTCAAGAACAGCCACATTCTGCTCGTCTTTCTCATGCAGTCCCTGATAATAGGCGTCGCTGGTGGCATAGCCGGAATAGCCGCAGGGGTCGGGTCGGCGTATGGCCTCTCATACATATCGTCGCATGTGTCATCGACAGGCGCGGCAGGCGCCCCTGGTGCCGGCCCAACTGCTTCATATGGTAGAGGGCCGCAGGCACATGGCGGTGCAACATTCGTTGCGGCAGGCGGTGCGGGCCAGGCAATGGCATCCTCAAGCTCATCGTCAATATCGTTCCAGCCGGTCTTCACCATCGAGACGATGGCCGTGGCGCTGCTCGTCGCTGTTATTGTCAGCGCCATAGCCGGCGTCTACCCCGCGTGGCGCGCCTCGAAGCTGGAGCCAATCGATGCATTGAGGCAGCTGTAGAGCGTATCGCCTGCGCGCACCTCTGCTGTGCTCCCCTTTTATATTTAAATTAGAAGACTTGTGTGGATAGATGTCATTAAATGAGGTGTATCGAATGTTCGGTGGAGATCGTTGCGGTCCTTGAGTTTCGGTTTGCAGGTTTTCTTCCAGAATCCAGAACTTGAGTAAATATTTATAAAGATAAACAGGGTACTGTTTAGTTGTGAATTAAGCAGTAGGTGAAGAGAATGGGAGGAGCCCAATGCATGCCGTAATGTAACGTGATCACACCAGATCTTCAAAGTCTATAATTGTAGATCCTGAACTCTTTATATGACTATGTGACTTCTCCTCATAATCGATCTTTTTAGGCAGTCTTACGCCGAACTCGCTATGCAGGAATTCTGCCTGCTCAGAGTATGCATTGTCAAATCTTCTGAAGCAGAGGCCTCCCACCAGCGTGGTGGTTATTATTGCGCTCTTTATGGTCATGCCCTTTGCCTCGCTCAGCATTCGTATGGTATCGTCGAGATCATGTTCGCCGAATACAGGCATGAGCAGCATCACACCAAAAGGGGTTGCAATGTCGCCTGCCAGTGCGTACTTGTTGACAGGAGTGTCAGATCTGTCCACTATGTCCATAAGCAGACTGTCCCTGGTCCCATAATAAAGCTCCATATCGGTTATCTTTATGAAGATCGCTGCTATGTATCTGATAGGCAGAGCCTGCAGCGATATGCTAATCCGTTTTAGGATGCCGCTCTCTACAAGCTTATAATACGCATACTGGGCCCTTCCGGTATCGAATCCGTACTTCCTATCTACATCCATTAGGTCCGCCGAGCCGTTACTGTTCAGCTCGCGCAGGATTGCAAACTCCCTCTGCATTATCTGCTTCTTCTTCTCCTTTGTTGCTTGATAAGGCCTTGATCTGCCCCTGCTGACTATCTTATCCTTCAGAGTATCGATAAATTCGTCTCTCAGCGGCATGAATCCGTAGTGCTCGTAGAAGGGCGTAGTGTACCACTCAGCAGGATACTTGAGCAGCAGCGTATTTCTTCTAAGTCTGGTGCTGATAAGCCCTATTTCTATGTTGCTCTCTGCCATTATGTAGAGCATCAGATCGTAATCCCCGCCGCGCAGCACAGTCGCATACTGTATTCTCAATTCGGGCTCCAGGACCTTCCGCAGATCGTCGGCCTGTGGAATTTCTCTAAGAAACTTTATCAGCATGATGAACTTTAGATATCCAAGGCTCTCGAGATTCACTTCTGCAAGGTACCTTATTCTGTACTTATCCTCAAGGTTGCATATCTTTCTGTACGCCTTCTGTGAGGAGATGCCTGCAATCTTGCCCACAAGCCTGGCAGGAGCTCTCCCGTTCATGCTTAATGCCGTAAGGATCCTTTCTTCTATCCTCGCCTCGGCGCGCATGGTTAACAGTGGAAAAATAGCTTTATAACGTAGTATGATAGCTTCATTGTACATAGAATGATTAAATTATTAAAATATCGGGAATATTACGATTACCTACTGCCGAACTGGTAGCAAACTTCACAGTATCAATATATACAAGGTCGTTCATAATACTACCGTGGGACAGGGGAGTGATGGGTTGAGCGAAGAACACTGTACGTCTTTTTTCTCGTGCAGATACCGACACCCCAACGTCGTAGATGCGGATCTGTCGCCTCTGTCCTGCAAACACATACGGAACTCGTGCTTGTGAATCGGTGGAATCGATGGGAATAAGGGACATGCTATTCGGGAAGAGAAGAGTGGAGATATACAGCACGCCTGACGACAAGAGGCCGGTGAAGCTGGTGCCTGACGGAGAAGATTCGTGGAGAGTAGTTTACGCTGACGAAGAGCAGTAAGGATATAGGTGAGTAATTGGGTGGAAAAGGAATACGAAGAGTTAGCCGTGGCTATCACTATTTTTTCGTGAGGCCTGGCTGCAACAGCGATGTACACAAAACGGCTGCGAGGCTGATGGCCATCGGATCGGTTAGAGAAGTATCCATCACTGAGGGAGAGTATGGATTCGTCGTGAAAGCAAACGAGATACACGAAGATGAACCGGAAATTCTCGCGCGGATAGGCAAGGCCACTAGGGGAAAGTCGACGGCTGCTGTGTGCCACTGCCAGTACATCAGGGTGAGTGCATGACCGAGTCTATCCGACCATTCCGATTTCGGTCAATTTTGGTGGTTTTCCCCTCAATATAGAATAAAAATCCCAGTCTGCGCTGGTAAAAGTCGATTTGGCGAATCGAGTTAGGTCAAGAGGTTAGAGACCTCGCTACTCGAAGTGGCGAAGTTAGGTCAAGAGGTTAGAGACCTCGCTACTCGAAGTGGCGAGGTTAAGTAAGTCACAAAATAATGAACAGCGCCCCGGCTGCCGTAGGGTGATGAAGCGGATACTACGGCCCTATGACAGCATGCTTAGGTCAAGGTCATCGGCCTTCGTTACCTCGTTTACAAGCACGGTTGCATAGGAGCCGGCAGGTATTGAGAAGGAAAGCCTGAGCCTGTCCTCGCGGGCCTCGGCCGAGAGGTTCCTGACCGGAGCGAGAATGGTCCTGAATGCGCCTTTCATGCTCAGCTCAGGCATCGACCTTATCCTGAAGCTGTCCCTTGTCAGCCCCAGCTTATCCAGTATGCCCTTCCTCTCTCCGGTTATATGCCCCGCGTCGGTTTCATACCCGACCAAAGGCGCCACTGCGAATTCCCCCTTCTCCACGGTTATGGCGCCAGAGTCGGGGAAGCCGTAGGGGTTCGCTCTGCAGTACAGGTCCGACTCAAAATCCCCGTGCCTGACCCTTCTCTCCACCTCAAGGTTGAAGATGAGGGACTGGACTGCGTGTATGAACATCAGTGAGATGCCCCTCGGAAGCCTTCTCAGCGCGCCTGCATAGTCTCCTTCGTGCGCCGACAGGTACTCAATCATGCGCCGCTCGTTCTTCAGGTACCCTGGAAAGTACGACAGTGCAGCCCTGAAATCTAGCTCCTCTAGAAGGCGCTTCCTTGCGGAGACCGCGGCTTCATTGGTCTCGCCCGCGCTGTCAGTCAGGATCAGCATCGCAGCAGATTCAAAATCCCCATTCATGATCGCCAGGCCAGTCTTTGCGTTTCCGAGCCTCGACCCAAACCTCTGCCTGTCGAAGTAATTCGGCATCATGCCCCCTAACTCATTGATTACCATACTGGCATTCTCTGGCCTCTCCACGCCGCTTACAGTCACGTCAAAGGCGTTGCCCAGGTTGCTGCCCATCTCCACGCCGCTGCTCAGCCACGCCCCGTTTATCGATAGGTCCTTAAGGTGCACTGATGACAGCTGGCCTGGCACGACTCCGAAGATGCTGGCCAGCTGCACGGTAACTGCGTCCCTGTCCTTCGTGCCTGCATATCCTATCGACTTCTTCCCGTGCCCGACCTTCTTGGCGATGGCCGTAAGAGCCTGCACCGTGTTCCACTCCCTCTTCTGGAGCACGAAGGTGGTAAACCTTCCGTCAGCAACGGCGCTCTCCGAGAGATCCGCGGCGGCGTATGTCCGGCCTGGCTCAAGGATCCTCCCATTCCCTGTTATCTCCATTACCACGAAGTCCTCCGGTACGGCCTTTATTCTGCCTCCGGTGCCCTCTGAAGTCGAAAGAGGAAGCATGATGGTCAACGGTATTTTAAGCTTTCGTATCCTTATAAATAATAAAGCATAAATACGAAGCGAGCAAAAGAGCGCATAGCCAGGGCAACCATAAAAGCAATAAGTGGTAAAATTGAAGGACGAATCTTTTGTTGAGAAAGTTCTGTATAGGCTGGTAAAGAGGCATGTTTCCGGAACAACGATGAGTTCGGCGCTTGAAAAGGCAAAGGAGCTGAACAAGAAGGGCATGCCGGTCTCCATAACCTTCCTTAGCGGCGGCGCTGGCTCAAGGTCAAAGTCCAAGTACATCACCTCGACTTACCAGGAGCTCGCCAGGCAGATCTCACGGCTAGGCATCAGGGCAGGCATACAGGTGCCGCTGGCACAGATGGGACCAGAGTCGGACCGCGGAGCTATGGGGGGGAACCTCTCCAGCATCATAGCCACGGGAAACAAGTACGGGGTCTTCGTCTGGGCCGAGGCATCAGACGTCTCAGACTGCGATTTTGAGGGGTTTGACGGATGCAGGGGCTTCGGCTATGCAGTCCCTTCAAGCCAGATAAGCGGCTTCGCAAAGGCGCACAGGGGCGCGAAGGCGCTGAAGGTGGTATTCGCAGACAGCGAGGATGCCGGAGAAGCGGACAGGATAGCCAGGCAGCTCGGCAGCCTTCCAAAGAACTGCACCACGGTCCTGCTCTCGCCCCCCGATGCCGTCGCCAGGAAGGTGCTCGGCTCAGGCCGGCCAGGCAGGCAGATACTCGAGTATAAGTTCGGCGAGGGCGGTAAAGGAATGAAGAGGGCGCTGAAGAGGGGTGCAAAGGTCAGCGTCTACCTCCCGTTCGGAAAAGACTGGCAGGCGTATGCAATGAACAAGGTTCCGGAAGGATACACGCGCTTTCTCGCTGGAAAGCTGCTTGGCGAGAGGAGCGGGCATGGTGGCATATGACATGGCGTCAAAGATTGTTGTAATAACGGGCTCCAGGGGTAGGATTGGCAGGATAGTTGCCCGCGCGCTGCTTGACAGTGGATATACGATCCGCAGCGTAGTTAGGAGCCGCGAGGCGGCGCTTGGGCTTCCTGCAGGCACAGTGCCGTATATCGGAAGCCTGTCTGATTCAAAGATGCTTGCCAACGCCTTTGACGGAGCCGATGCGGTGCTCCATCTCGCCGCGATAGTGAGCGAATATAAGTACACCACAGAGCAGATACTCGATACCAACGTGGTCGGCACCAGGTCCGTCGTCGAGGCATGCAACTCAGGCGGGGTAAGTCAGCTCATATTCTCGAGCAGCATTGATGTTTACGGGAGGCAAAGGAAGGGCGTGCTTACCGAAGAATCGGAGCTTCGGCCATCGGACAAGTACGGATACAGCAAGATGCTTGCGGAGCAGGTTATCAGGGAGGAGGCCGGCAGGCTCAGGTACACGATATTCAGGCTCGCCACGGCGTACGGCCCCGGATTCGAGTCGTCGTTCTTCAAGGTTCTTGGGCTGATAAAGGAAGGCAAGGCGTACCTGATGGGAAAAGGAGACAACAGCCTTGCAATAATACATGTGAGTGATGTTGCCCAGGCCGTTGCCCTTGCTCTCGGGAAGGGGAGGGAGAGCGCAAACAAGATATACAACCTGAGCGATGGGCTGAACCAGACGCAGAAAGAGCTGTTCGCCCTTGCCGCCGCGGCGCTCCATGTCCCGAAGCCGGAAAGGCAGATCAACCGCATTATAATGAACATCATGGTCAAGTCAAAGAACATCGACAGCGATGAACTACGATTCCTTACGAGCGACAGGGTCATAGACATATCAAGGGCAAGGAGGGAGCTCGGCTTCAGTCCCAAGGTTGACTCGAGGAAGGGCATAGAGGAGGTGGCAAGGATGTTCGCCGAGCGTGCCGTGCACGTCAGTGCGACGGTCGCAGGCAGATGACAAGTGGATGGAACCATGCCGATAAAAATAGGGAAGGTTGAGCGGTATATAAACGAGAGGCTGGAGGAGAGGGGAGCGCTGCTCTTCATGCTCATAGACCCGGTGGACTATGCAACGCCTGAGCTGGCGGTGAGGACCGGCAGGGATGCGGCCGAGGAGGGCGCAGATGCGATCCTGATAGGCGGCAGCATAGGCGCGCAGGGCGAGCTCCTCGATTACGTCACAAAAGGCATAAAGGACGAGGCAGATGCGCCGGTCATACTCTTTCCTGGCAACATCGCTACGCTGACCAAGTATGCCGATGCGGTATACTTCATGTCGCTGCTCAATGCCAGGAATCCGTATTGGATAACGCAGGCCCAGGCACTCTCCGCACCTATAATAAAGCAGATCGGTATCGAGCCCCTCTCAGTCGGATACATCGTTGTGGCCCCTGGCGGCACGGTGGGATGGGTTGGCGACGCAAACATGGTGCCGAGGTCAAAGCCGAAGATAGCATCGGCGCTCGCGCTCGCCGGCCAGTATCTCGGGAACAGGATGATAATCACCGACGTAGGCTCGAATCCGCAACTGCAGGGCCAGGGCCCAGTGCCGCCGGACATGGTAAGGGCCGTGAAGGAGTCGATAAGCGTGCCTTATATAGTTGCGGGAGGGGTAAGGGATGCGGCATCGCTCCGCATGACGCTGTCAAGCGGCGCAGACGGCATACAGATAGGCACTGCAATAGAGGGCGCGAGCAGTGCTAGGAAACAGACAAAGCTCTTTGCAGGTGTGGTAAGGGAGGAGGGCAGGAGGAAGCTGGGAAAGAGGCCATAATACTTGCTGGCATGCGGTGGGCATTTGCGCGAGATAACGTCTGTAGAAATACATGTGCTCGTCGATGAGCTTAGGGAAAGGATCGAGGGCGGGTTTGTCAGGAAGTTCTATGAGATAGGAAACGGCGCATTCAGGTTCCAGTTCTACAGCAGCGCCAGCGGAAACACTACGGTTTACTGCAAGTTGCTGTTCGCCTTCAATGAGACAAGGTTCGCAGAGGCAGCAGAGGAGCCGACGGCCTTCGCGATGGGCATGAGGAAGCACATAGAGGGCGCTGCAGTCACAGGCATCGCGCAGCACGGAACCGACAGGATAATAATACTGGGGCTGTCCTCGAAGTCGGGACGCCGCAGCCTGATAATCGAGATGTTCGGAAAGGGCAATATGGTCCTTGTGGACGGGAACGGTACGATAGAACAGTGCTACCTTGCCGTGTCATTCAGGGACAGGAAGATAGCCCCAAGGGCTCAGTACAACTTCCCGAAGTCAACGGCAACCGTTGCGTGGAATTCCGGCGAGTCCGAGGTCATCGGAGCGGTCAGGGAAGCAATGGGAAAGAGGAAAGCGATGGCCGAGCTCTCTAAGCGCATAAACGTGGGGCCGCTGTACCTTGAGGACGTGTTCAACAGGGCGGGGATCGATCCAAAGGGCGAGATAAGCTCCGAGGCCGAGGCCGCAGCCCTTGCGAGGGAATTCATGGCCTTCCTCAGGCGCGCCGAAGCCCCGCGCCCCCGCACGTACGCAACGGACGGCGTCTGCGACTACGCGATAATGCCGATAAGGAAGTACGAGGGCATGAAGGCGGTTGAGAAGGGGTACGCAAGCCTCAGCGCGCTTCTCGACGATGTATATGCCGTGGAGAGGGTATCGATTGCCGACGGATCCAGGGCAAGGAAGCTCGAGGCGCTTAGCGCCAATATAAGAAAGCAGGAGGAGCTGGCGCTCCAGCTCAAGAGGGACTCGGAAGGCTACCTGTCCGCGGGCCACAGTATTCTTGAGCACATGTCCGTTGTCAACGGCGTAATAAGTTATATGAAGTCCAACAGGAGGGCCACGCTCGGCGAGCTGAAGGCCGCGTTCCCCAACATCAAGATTACCGGGCTCGACCTGAAGGAGAAGAGGGTGCTGATAAGCCTGGGGGAATGAGCCGATGATCAGGATCACAATGCTAGGCACTTCCGGCGCTACGCCGACAAAGTTGCGGAGCCTTCCAGGGGTGGCCCTGTCCTACGAGGGGAATGTCTTCCTGTTCGATTGCGGGGAAGGGACGCAGATGCAGCTCATCAGGCGCGGCGTAAACATGTCGAGGATACGCGCCATACTGCTCACGCACGCGCACGGCGACCATGTGATAGGTGTGGCTGGCCTCGTGCGCTCCCTTGCGCTCGCCGGACGGAAAGAGCCCCTCCTGATATTCGTGCCGAAAGGCTATGAGGGCGTTGTAAAAAGCCTCGTCTCGTTTGACAAGGCCGTCATGACCTATCCGATAGGGATCAGGGGCGTGGAGCCTGGAAAGGTATACAGGGGCAGGGACTTCACGATCTCCGCATTCAGGTTGAGCCACAACATACCAGCATGCGGCTACATCTTCAAGACAGATGACAAGAAGAGGTTCATCAAGGACAAGTGCAGCAGGCTCGGCCTCGAAGGCGAGATGTACTCAATACTCCAGAAGAAGGGCAGGCTGCGGCTGGGAAAAAAGACGGTGAGGATTTCGGAGGTCACACGAAGGGAAGCAGGGAAGAAGATTGTCTATGCATGCGACACGAGGCCCTCGCAGGCGACTGTCGCGGCAGCAAGAGGGGCGGACCTGCTGATCCACGAAGCGACATATGCGGACAGCGAGAAAGGCCTGGCGCGCGAGCGGGCGCACTCGACTGCATCTGAAGCCGCAAGGATAGCAAGGAAGGCAGGTGCGAGGCGCCTAGTGCTTACGCACATAAGCGCGAGGTACAAGAGCCAGGCGCAGCATGAGGCCGAGTCAAGGAAGATATTCGCCAACGCAGTTGTCGCAAAGGACGGCGACGATATATTTATCTAGATTGGCGGAGAATCCTTTTCGCAGATGGAGGCATAGTCTAGTGGCAGGACGGCAGATTGACATTCTGCAGACAGGAGTCCAATTCTCCTTGCCTCCATTGCCGTGTTTACCACAGTCTCAAGTCCCTGAACTCTCTCTTTGCTCACTCTTACATCTGGTATCTCAATTTCCATCCATTCACCTAGAAGAAGAACCGCACCGGTGCGGTGGACAGCGTGATGCTGGCACCCATAAGCTCCACCCTAGCAGTCGACCACGAACACGAGACTGCGATCGAGGGCGTGGAAGTCGAAGCCGCATCGCTGAGGCATTGCTACGAAGAGATGTTGCTGCCAGGCCTTCTGCGGAAGGGCTGATTGTTATAAATGAAAGGTGCTTAGGTGTAACAATGAAGCGTGCAATGTGCGTAGTGTTCGTGCTCTTCAAGGATGGCAAGTTCCTGGTAGAGAAGAGACCAGAGACCGATGACACTGACCCAGGCAAGGTTATGCTGCCGGGAGGCCACCGGGAGTCTGGTGAGGGTCTCGAGGGCACGCTGAAAAGGGAGTGTCTTGAGGAATTGAGCGTCGAGCCTACTGAATACAAGCTCTTCTGCAAGCAGTCGTATGTGGCAAGGTCAGAGGTCCAGGAGTGCCACTATTACCTAGTCACCAAGTGGAAAGGCAGGATAAAGAGGGGCGACGTCGGCAAGCTGACATGGCTCTCCTTTGAGCAGAAGCATCGGATAGACGTGGAGGTTGACAGGAAGGCGCTTTCATATCTCAAGACAACGCTGGAGTGATAGTTCCAGACCACATATCCTCATCAGATAGAATTATGATGCCGGTGCCGCTACTTATGGTGCCGGCCTTTGCGGCCGTGTGAGTCGTGCAGGTGCCTGTCGCGTGCGGGCCAGGAGCACGGGAGGCATGGCAGCATAAGAATTCGTCAAGAACCAAGCTTGCAGAATACCATTAAATAATAATTGCCTCCTCATATGTTTAAAGGGGGTGGAGGAAATGGGAGAGTACGCATTCTCCTGTGCATGCGGCTACACTTCGCAGCACGCGAACATCAAGGAGGTTCTGAAGGAGGCTGAGAAGCACGGCGATAGCTGCAGCATGGCATGGGATGTAGACATACGGAGTCTTGAGGCCGCAATAATCTGAGCGCATGCACTTGATAGCGTGCCATTATCTGCGTGGCACTGGCACGGATACCTGTGGGAATGCATGCGGCTGCAGCGGGCAGCAGGGCAAGGGCAGAGCCGGGCAAGGCCGGACAGGATGCCCTGCCTGTTTCAGGCGCCCTTACTGCAGGCGCGTAAAAGCATCCTGTATGCGCTCCCTTGAACCGAGTTCCCTCTTCAGCATCTCCAGGATGCCAAGATTCTCGACCTTGGCCTTGTCAAATGCCTCTCTGGCCGCTGCTGTATGGTATCTATGGGCCCTGAGAAATATTATGTTCAGGTCCAGCCATCTTCTTTCCGCATAAATCCTTCCAATGTCCTCCCACTCGCGTCTTAAGCCGTCAAGTACCTTAAGGAAGCCCGGCGCTCCAAGATACCCAAGGTCCGCATCGCAGAGAATCCTCTCAAGCACGTTCGTAGGCCTCTGCGGCATTGCAGTTGCGCGGATAAGCCTCTTTACCGTGTCCCTCTCTGCGGCATTGTAATCCATCCGTGCCATAATCCTGGATGCGTTGGTAGCCCCGACAGGCTCGTTGTTTGCGTATCTGCCGCGGTTGGCGAATCCGGTATCATGGAAGAGAGCGGCTATTCTCAGTAACGATACCTGCTCCACGGAGAGCTCCCCTGTGTTAAGGTACTGTTCCGCCAGTTTCAATGCCGTATCATGGACTTCCAGGGTATGGCGAAGGTTGTGATACGGCAGGTCAGGTACCGCGCCTCTTCTGAAGAGTCCTACCACAATATCATGCAGCTCGCTTACCCTTGCGTCATCTGCGGCGGTTCTCCGCGTACTCGGACACCTCATGCTACGAAAAAGCTTAATTGAACCTGCCCAAGGATATATTTAAATATTCTCTGAGCAAATGAATATTGCCAAATTTTACATTGCAGCACTAATAAGCGTGTGTGATTCAAATGAAGTTAAGACCGGCAAGATCGGTAAGAAGCATAAACAGCCAGCCGTGGGCGAGGTACTCGGTGAAGAAGCCCAGGAAGAATTACATAAAGGCGCTGCCTCATACCAGCCTCATGATCTTCAAGATGGGTACAGCCAAGCCTTCGTATGACTTATACCTTACCTTGGCAGCAGACCAGCAGGTCCAGCTCAGGTCGAATGCGCTTGAGGCCGCAAGGCAGGTCGCAAACAAGCTGCTCGAGCGCGAGCTGGTGAACAACTACCTCCTCAGGCTGAGGCCCTTCCCGCACAGCGTGATAAGGGAGAAGAAGAGGGCGACAGGAGCAGGGGCCGACCGTATCTCGCAGGGCATGTCACTCTCGTTCGGCAGTCCGTCCTCTGTGGCGGCGAGAGTGCACGAAGGCCAGGTGGTATTCGAGCTCAGCGTCATGGCTGCGGCAAAGGACGTTGCGCGCGAAGCGCTCTCGAGGGCGTCAAAGAAGCTCTCCGGCACTTATTCCATAACGATGTCGGTGCAGAAGGAACAGAAGGCGCAGCAAGCCATGAAGGCCGCTGCCTGAAAGCGCAGCTCGTCTTTACGGGCTCCTTCCGCAGATGTTATTGTTTATTATTCTTTGCAATCAATTTATATGTCGTGGTTTTTCTCCGGTAATTTGCATGGATAACGAGGAGATAGCTGGCTTTGCAAAACGCGTTGGGCTCTTCTGGCCTGCAGCGGAGATATACGGAGGGGCCGCAGGACTGTACGACTATGGCCATCTTGGGGCAACGATAAAGAGGCGCTTCGAGGATCTTTGGATCTCGTATTTCATAGAGAGGAATGGCAACTACTTCCTGATTGACGGATCAAACATACTTCCAGAAAAGCCGCTGATAGCATCGGGCCATGCCTCGAGGTTCCACGACATAATAATCTCCTGCACAAAATGCAGGAGCTTCTACAGGGCAGACGTCCTGCTTGCGGAGCTTGGAGCCGCGGTGAGCGAGGGCGCCGGCGCGGAGGAGATACAGGAAGCGGTGAATGCCAAGGGACTCAAGTGCCCGAAGTGCGGCGGCGCGCTGGCCGAGCCCAAGTCATTCAACATGATGATCGACGTCTCGCTGGGGCCTGAGAAGAAGGAAAGGGGATACCTGCGCCCTGAGACCGCGCAGTCTGTCTACCTCAACTTCTACAGGGAGTTCATGACGCTGAGGAAGAAGCTGCCGCTTGGGCTTGCGATCATAGGTAGGGCGTACAGGAATGAGATCTCACCGAGGCAGGGCCTCTACAGGATGCGCGAGCTGGTCCAGGCAGAACTCCAGATATTCTTCGATCCGGAGAACTTCCAGAATGCGCTTGCGTCGCCAGAGGCCGAGCTGAATGTCGTACCGTACAGCACCGGCAAGCAGGTAAAGATTACTACGGAGGGCCTGGTGAAGATGGGTTATCCCGTATTCTACATCAACCACATGGCCCTGATAAGCAACTTTTACAGGAAGGTGCTTGGCGTGCCGGATGAAAGGCTCAGGTTCTTCGAGAAGGGGGGCGTGGACAAGGCCTTCTACAACAAGGTGCATATGGACATAGAGGTAGACGTCAGGAGCTGGAACGGGTTCAAGGAGGTCGGGGGGCTGCACTACAGGGGCGAGTACGACCTTAGCTCCCACTCGAAAGGCTCGGGCCAGGACCTCTCCGTAAGCGTCAATGGGCGCAGGTTCATGCCGAACGTCCTCGAGCTGAGCTTCGGAGTGGACAGGAACATCTGGATGCTTGCCGACATATTCTACAGCAAGACCGGGGAGCGCGAGGTCTTCTCGCTGCCAGCCTGCCTCTCCCCTTACGCAGCAGCCGTCTTCCCATTGCAAAAGGATGAAGGCCTGGAGAGGAAGGCTGCCGAGATATACAAGGCTGTCTCAGGCAGGTTCAGGGCATACTACGACACGTCGGCATCGATAGGGAAGAGGTACGCAAGGATGGACGAGATAGGAACCCCGTTCTGCATCACTGTGGACTTCGAGACCATTGATGTAAAGTCAGAGAATTACGGCAAGGTCACTGTGAGGAGGAGGGATGACAGGAGCCAGGTACGCGCCTCGACAGAGGAGCTGATGCAGATGCTGGCTGCATCGCGGACGATACCTGAGGTGTAAGCGCCCATGATATCCGTTAGGAACTTCAGCCTCGGCCTTACGTCGTTGAGCGGCCAGCCGCTCAACTTCTGTTCCGATTACCGCGTCGAGTGCAGATGCGAGGTGCTGACCTATACAACGGCCATCGGCGTCGTGACAGTAAGGGCGCTGCGCAGCGGAGGCAGCAGCCGCATCTCGTACTCTTATGAAGGAAAGTATACGGAGAGCGGCATAAGGCACGAGGTAATAAGGAGGTTTGGCCTCAGGGACGACATGGAGAGGATATATGCCGTGCTGAACACCGACAGGTACATGGATGCTGCGATAGGCAATCTGAATGGGCTGAGGATAACGGAGAACGACCCGTGGGAGACCACTCTCTGCTTCGTTGTTTCGCAGTTCAACAACATAAAGAGGATACGCAGGATAATCGGAAGGCTGACGGAGAGGTTCGGCGAAGAGGTCGAGCTAGCAGGCAGGGCCGTAAAATCGTTTCCTAGCCCAGAGACGCTTGCAAGCGCGGAGCTCTCGGAGATAAGGAAGTGCGGCACCGGTTTCCGTGACAGGTACATAAAAAAGGTGGCGCAGGCCTGCACCTCCGGCGTGGATCTTGCTGACCTGGCCGATATGGACTACCACACGGCCAAGGAGAGGCTCCTCGGGCTTTACGGCATCGGCGACAAGGTCGCGGACTGCATACTCCTGTTCGGGTACAAGAAGCTCGAGGCCTTCCCTGTCGACGTCTGGGTGAAGCGCGCCGTGGAGACCGTATACTTCAACGGCAGGAAGAAGAGCATAGGGGAGATACATGCCTTTGCTGAAAGGCGATGGGAAGGGTTATCAGGATATGCCAACCAATACCTCTTCTGTAATGGCAGGATGAACAAGATAGGTGCGTAAGCTGATGGTCAGGGATACTGTAAAGATAGAGAAAAGGATAATGGAGCTCGAGTCGCAGATGGAGAGGGTCATGGCGCTCTCGCGCAGCGTGATCAGGACCTCTGGCAAGTCTATGACTGCAATGCACGTCAAGGATGCCGGGAGGGCGAAGGACCTGCTTGCGCAGGCGTCCAGAATGGTCAGCGAGCTCAGATCCGCAGAGCGCGGCATGGAGCACTACTCCATGCAGGCCCACCAAGAGTATGCAGAGGCCATGATACTGCACTCCGTGCTGGGGAGGGGAAAGATCCCGACGGCAAGCGAGATCGGGGAGGCCGAGATACCGTATCTCCTCGGGCTTATGGACTCGGTTGGCGAGCTGAAGCGCGAGGCCTTCGAGTCCATGCGCGCCGGCAGGCTGAAGGAGGCATCACGGTATTACGCAATAATGCTCGACATATACGATTCCACAGCTCACTTCAGGTTTGCAAACTCCATAGTTCCGGAGTTCAGGAGGAAGCAGGACGTGGCGAGGATACAGCTTGAGAGCGCCATAAGCGAGCTGGTCTCGCTGGAGAAGCAGGAACAGGCGAGGAAGGGAATGATTTAAATACCATTATATCCAAAAGAGATATACCTAAAAGTAATAAAAAGAAGGTAAAGTGAGAGGAATGAACACAACAAAGAGATTTAGGCTGCAAAGTGCAATGGAGTACTTGATGACGTACGGCTGGGCGATTCTTATAATTGCCGTGGTCCTTGGAGCACTGTATGCTCTAGGCGTATTCGGAGGTGCAGCGTCGCTCGGCACCGCATGTATTCCAGTTGCCCCATTCCTATGCAGCAATCCGTCGCTTACCACCGCCGGCCTGCTAAGCTTCACGCTAGGCCAGAACAGCCAGTCAACACAGTACAACATCGCGCTTGCATGTGCTGCAACGTCGAATAGCCTGGGCCTGCCTAATACAGGCAGTGCGGATCCGTGGTATTACGTAAATACCAATGGCGTTGCGTCAGAGTCCACTGGCGGATCCAACTCTCCTGCAAACACGCTCTCGCTGGTTCCTGGGCAGCAGCTTGCTGTCAGTGGCATACAGTGCTACCAGTCAAGCGGTGCAACATTCGATCCAGGATCTGTCGGATCGGCGTTTACAGGAACCATCTGGATCAACTACACAACATCGTCAAGCAATGTGGTAGACGGCAACTGGTTAACTGCCAAGATGGCAACCATAACGGCAAAGACGTCCTAAGCAGGCATAGTATCGCCATCAGGCCCTCTTCTCGTGGCCTGATGGTCTTTCGTATTATGCCCCAAGGCTCCAGACGGCCGTGCCGGCCTGTTTTGCCTGCCAGCTTTTGTACACCTTACGTGGTATGCGCAGTTGACGTTGCATCCACTGCAGTCCGGCAAGTTCGGTGCGGCCATGCTTCATGGCTCTAGATAAGTTGACACACATGACCGTCAGGGAAGGATTTCACGTTGGCCACAGACTGGAGCGCATGCTGAAAGTAGCTGCCATGTACTCAGAAGGCAGGATGCAACATGGCGGGATGCAACATCTAGCCGACATTCTGTATGCCAGCGCGGCTGATAAAGCCTGCCAGCTTGCAAAGCTGTTTAGGGGTTGCAATCCGGCACGCGAACTTCAGTATCTAAAGCTCGGAATAGAGGCTGCGGAAAAAGCAGGCCGGAGCGAGGCGCTGAAGCTTATGCGGCGCAGGGAGGCAGAGTTGGAAGTTAAGCCTGCGATCCAGGATCCTGATCCTGCCGCCGACCAGCCCTAAGTGCGCCGGGGTTGCGTTATGGCCAAGAATATCGCCGCAGAATAAATCCTTGCACACGAATATTGAAGGAGAAAACCATGCGTCTGTATGTGCTGCCACGCTCATATTAGCCGCAGCAGATGAAAGGTAAAAGGAAAAGATAAAAAAAATAAAAAAATAAAAAAAACAAAGACTTAAAACATCAAGTAAGGATTATCTCCTTCTCCTCATCCTTCCTTTCCTGTTCATCTTTGTTCTGGCTACATAGCCGCTCTTATCTATGAAGTAAAGGTATCCGTCCTGCCTGCTGACCTTTTCAGACCCAACCTTTGACTTTCTGCCTCTCGGGTTGTTCTTCATTGGCGTTCTCCAGGC
>JAJZYR010000030.1 GCA_021797995.1 Microcaldota archaeon | reverse complement strand
GGTGACCGAGCTGCGCGGAATAACCACCAAGTGCATAGGCATAGGCGGCGGGACGTGCGCCATGTTCCCAAGGCAGAGGTCCATGCAGGCCGCGGTATGGCTTACCCAAGATCCCCTTGACCATCAGCCTGACGAGTATGCAAAGATAAGCGACATGGTTGCGGATGCGAAGGTCTTTGCGCGTCTATACGTCTGAGCGTAAGCCATAGTGTATGCTTGGACCATATGCATAAACGTATACTGCATTTTACAAAAAGTACCAATCTGGTACAATAGCCTATACAATAATAGGTATATTTATATACCACATGTACATAATATCTATTAATACTATAAGGTATATAAAAGATGAGAGAATGGTCTCCCTAGAGAAATTGGCAATTGCGAATCCATGGTGGAGTAAAGGCACCGGATTTGCGCTGCAGGACGAGAAGCTGCGCGAACTCCTCAATCCTGAAGGCTTCAGGATTAAACGCACGGACCTCTCCCTGGAGCCTAACAAAGTATACGTAATCAAAGGACCCAGGCAGACAGGCAAGACCTCCTGGCTGAAACTGCTTGTCCTAAATCTGCTTGAAAAAGGCACTGCGCACGAGAGGGACATACTCTACTTTTCTTTCGATGAGGTAAAGAGCAGCACTGAACTGTCCAATATGCTCAATGCCTTCCTGGACAATCCCCACTCGGGAAGAGCCTACCTTCTTCTGGATGAACTTCAGAATGTGAGGGAGTTCAACAGCGTACTAAAGAACCTTTACGATAACGGAAGGCTGGCAAACACCGCAACGATAATAACGGGATCGTTGGCACACATGCTATACGAGCCTGGAAGAGGATCTGAGGGCAATGTGTACTACATGCGCACAACCACATTCAAGACTTTTGCGCAGAGCATAATGTCCGACATAAATGCAGATACTGGAATTGGCGTAAACCGGATAAATCAGCTGTTAGGATACAACTTTTCCAACGAAGAGGCTGAGAAGCTGTTAAAACTTCTCGAAGCAGAGACCGGTCTCGAATCAGGCCTGGAGGAGGTCTACAACAAGGCCGTTGCACTAAGCCCGTATATACTGCCACTCAGTAAGCTCTTCTACATATACTTGAGAACCGGAGGATATCCGGACTCCCTCAACAGCTATCTTAAGGGCCTAAGGTCGGGACACGGTCCCGAGTACATAAACCCGGATATATACACCAGGACGATAAACTACCTTAAGTCCGATGCAGCAACACTGGCCGGAAAGGGCATAGGAGACCAGGCCCTTGCCGCAAAGGTGCTTGACTCCGTCTTCAAATATGTAGGCGTAAAAGTATCGTATGCCAAGATGTCAAACGAGATCGGTACAAACAAGGTGACATTCACGAATTATATAAGGAGGCTTGAGAACTCATTTGCCTTTATAATATTGAACGGGGTCGGGGAAGACCTTGAAAAGAAGGAGACAAAGAAGCTCTACTTCTCCGACGTGCTTATGCACTATTCAGTAGGCGCGTCGGTTTCAGGCAAACCCGGGGCAGTCTTTTCCGAAGACACCATAAACTCGACACAGATAGGCAAATTAGTGGAAGAGGCCGTGATATGCAACATCATCCAGATCAAAGAGGAGGACCAGATGCGCGATTACAATACATACATCTCATTCTACCACTCGAATACCGGCAGGGAGATAGATTTCATCTACAAGCGTAATGACGGGTCAAGTATTGGCATAGAGGTCAAGTACCAAAACTCCACAAGCCCTATTGGCGATATAAGAAGGATAAGGGCCGTATCTGACTACATGATTTTATCAAAAGACGAGCTTAACCTGCGAAGTGGGGTGCTGACGCTGCCTGTATGCATCTTCCTCGCACTGATCAAGAAGTCTGCGCACAATATGTGAAAGGCCGGAGATCCTGGAACCGTATGGCTTGCGCAGGATCCCCTTGACCATTAGCCCAATGAGTACGCGAAGATCAGCGACATGGTTGCGGATGCGAAGGTGTTTGCGTATCTCTTTCTGTGACCGCTCATCTTAGCAGCAGTACCTCGAGATTCTTTACCTTCTCAAAGTCTTTCACATTGTCTGTCAGCACAGGCGCACCGACCTTCAGTGCCTGTTGGGCTATCAATGCGTCATTTATCCTCATCTGCGATGAATAAGCCAGTTTTACTGCATCTAATGCTATCTGATCTGAGAAGGGGAGCCATTGGGCAAGCGGATGTTCAAGTATGTCAGTAACTCTGGAACGGGATTCCTTTACCCCTAAGAATTTGCCAAGTATGTGATACACTTCAGAAGTTATCACAACGTTGATTCCAAACGTATCGGAATCGAATATCTCGTTTACCTTCTTGACTGCAATGTCGTGCTCTTCCGAGTTTGCACTTTCTGAGAAGATCCAAACATTCGAATCTATTACTATCACGGCGTCCAGACCTCTTCCTTCATTGAATTAAGAAGTTCTGTGGTTATCCTAATCCTGCTCTGCCCTGGGTTTACAAGTATGTCACGAAGAACCTTGTCCTTCGATCTATCCAGCCTCTCTGCCTTTTTAAGGGTAGCAGATTCACTCTTGACTTCTATGGATATCAACTGCTTTGGCTCTAACCTAAGCCTCTTTCTCATCTCTGTAGGGATCTGAACCCTGCCTTTCTCATCCATCTTTACCAGAGTCTTCATATGATTACCCACTATATGGTGGGATTTAAGATATTTAATACTTTGCGTTAAATTTACTAGAGGGGTTGTAGTACGTCCCTAATACCATCTACGACCTCGTCGACATTCAATAATATCTTGCTTTGAGGCCTTTAAAAGGCTTTTCTGGGCTTTTCTGTAGTGCGTTTACTGGAATATAGCGGTGCTACCTTCCCACGTTCTTCAGTATCGTCCTCAGTATCGCATACCCGTCCCTGAAGGTCCTCAGCTTCGCCTCACCTGACATCCTCTTCTTCTCCGTGCTCGGAACCTCGATTATCCTCAGTCCAGCCTTCACGGCATTTATGCTTATCTCCGTCTCTATCCCGAATCCCTTCTCCCTCAGCCTCAGCCTCGGGAGCACGCTCCTCCTGAAGCTCCTGTAGCCGTAGCAGAGGTCGCTGTACCTTGAGTGGAATATGGAATTGACCAGGAATACAAAGAACTTGTTGCCTGCCTTCCTTATCCAGGGCATGTCATCCGTTCCCCCGCCGCAGATGAACCGCGAGCCCATGCAGACGTCGTAGCCCGCCTCTATGCCGCTTATCAGGAGCCTGAGTTCGCCTGGCCTGTGCGAGAGATCCGCGTCCATAGAGATTAATATGTCGCCCCGTGCGGTGCGAAGCCCCATGGCAAGCGCGCCGCCCTTGCCCCCTGCATAGTAGAGGACCCTGGCCCCGTACCTCCCGGCCAGTTCGGCAGTCCTGTCATTTGATCCTCCGTCGACTACGATTATCTCATAGCCGGCTCCCTTCAGCTGCCTGGCTATCGCCGGAAGGAGCCTGGGTATGTTCTGCTCCTCATTCAGCGTCGGTATGACCACCGAGATGTGAATCCTGCTCCTGTACCCCGCCGCCATATTATGCATATTACCATACAATTATTATCTACAATCCGCCGCACATACGTGCATATACATAGTTGCCTTGCATGCGCATGCGATGCACGCTGTTCCTGTTTCAGGCCTGATGCAGTCCCTGCAGGTACTCCCTGGCGCGGAGCGCAGCCTTGACTCCACTTCCGCTTGCTGTCGCAGCCTGCCTGTAGAGCCGGTCAGCAACGTCGCCGGCGACATACACCCCCTCTATCTCCGTCAATACCTCATCCTTTGCCACTATGTATCCCTTCTCGTCCAGCTTCAGCTTGCCTTTGAAGAGCTCCGTGTTCGGCGTGTAGCCTATGGCTACGAAGACACCGCCTATCGGCATCTCCGCTACCTCATTTGTCACAAGGTTCCTTATCCTGACGGCCTCGACGCGCAGTCCTCCCTTTATCTCCTCCACCACAGAGTTCCACATTATCCTTATCCTGGGATTGGCCTTCACCCTCTCGACCATCGCCTTGCTCGCCCTGAACGCATCCCTCCTGTGCACTATCGTGACGCTCTTCGCGAACTTGGTGAGGAAGAGCGAGTCCTCCATCGCCGTGTCCCCGCCTCCGACTACTATGACATCCATGCCCTTGAAAAACGGGCCGTCGCACGTCGCACAGCTTGAGACCCCCTTCCCAACGAATCCCTGCTCTGACGGTATGCCGAGCCACTTCGCATTCGCTCCAGTCGCGATTATTATACATGAAGCCTCGTATGCCTTGCCGTCTGCAGTTACCGCATACGGCTTCTTGCCGAAGTCAACTGCAGTCGCATTCGCATCAGCGAACCTTGCGCCGAACCTCTCCGCCTGCTGCCTCATCCTGGCCACTATGTCCGGGCCCAGTATGCCCTCTGGAAAGCCGGGGAAATTCTCCACTACTGTTGTAAGAAGGAGTTGGCCCCCGGCGTTGAATCCAGCTATGACTAGCGGGTCGAATCCCTCCCTGGCGGTATAGATCGCAGCGGACAGGCCCGCAGGCCCTCCGCCGAGAATAATCACGTTCTCTACCAAATTAGCGCACCGGTTTGCTGTAATATATCTTCTTTCTGCTGATTCATATGTGACATCCTCCCAGGGCTAAAGCCCGGGGCTTCCCATCGGACCAAGACTTCCCGATCCAAAGGTATGTTCTCGCTTCGACGGTCCCGCTTTCGCATCCGTTTCCGGGTGCAAAGAGGCA
>JAJZYR010000013.1:1018-25278 GCA_021797995.1 Microcaldota archaeon | reverse complement strand
GCCACTCGCTCTACCACTGAGCTAATCGGGCATTTTGAAGAACGGAAACGGCTCCGCGAGATTTATTATCTTGACATAGATGAAGGAGTGCTCCTCAACAGTGTCGGTAAATTCGAAGGTGTTGTCCGCGTAGCTGTACTTCGCGAATCCGGCCTTCCTTTTATCTTTGAGCACAGCATAATAAAAGGTTTTCTTCTCGTCCATCAGTTCCTCAATCAGGTCAAAGCCGCATAGTACGGTCTTGCCCCTGTACTCAAACGCATAGAGGCTTATGAACGACTCCTCCTTCACAGCCCTCTTTATGGCAGCATGCGCGAGGTCCTCTGGAGAGCCCATCCTTATTCCGATGGCGTCCCTCCTTCCCGCGTTCTTTGCCTCGCAGAACGCATCGAGGCTCATCCTGAGCACGTTGATGCTATGCTTGCCAGGGCCCTCTGCGCTGTCGGCAAATGCCGCCGATTCGCGCTCGCCAGACGATGAGGGAAAGGTATACCTTATGAAGCTGCGCGGATTGTCGTAATTGATGTAGTATGCCATAATGGCATCGCCTATGGACTCGCCTAGCACCAGGAGACGCGGATGGCCTCTTGACGCATCAGCTATCATGCTCTTTGACGAGAAGTCGAAATTGTAGGCGTATCTTGCCATGTCAACCATGCTTGCGGCCTTTACGTAGAGTATACTCTTGCCTCGCTTCTGCTTGGGTTTTGACTCTGGCATTTGCTCGCCTTATGGAATCAGTGCCTGGTCAGATAGTTGTACGCATCAGACAGGAGAAGCATTAAGCCGTACGCCGGCTCGACAATTATCGGGGAGAGCACTACCCCATGGCCCGTAGCATAATAGTCGTTGAGTACGCTCGCTTGAACGTCGAGGGTTATCCTGCGAGACTGCGTTATCAATGGGCTGGTGGCTGATGTGACTGTCAGATTGAACACGTACTGCCCAGGCTCGTCAACATATACAGGGTAATCTAGGGTAGATACGGAAGAGGGCCCCGATACCGCCTCCCTCGATACGTTCCATGCAGGGAGCCCGTATGCATTTACCAGAAAAGGGTCGCCGGAGATGCCTGTGTTGTTTATGGTTATGTGCAGGTCACTGGGCTGGTCCACTCCTGTGCTGATCGATGTGGGACTTACATCAAGGCTGAAGACGTTCTGGGTCACGTTCACATACGCATGCACTGTCAGGTTTCCGAGCCGGGAGTAGTTCTGCACATTCACTGCCCGTATTGTAAGATTGTATATGCCGTTTTGGGCATACGGCGACGCGGTAATCTTCAGTTTCATTGGATTCTCATATAGTGGAGAGGGCTGTGCCGACCAGCCGCTTGGGAGATTCAGCGCCTGCAGGGTGTCCCACCCTATATTAATATATGAACCGGTCGCATTTGGCGTAGACGCGGAAGCGAGAATGTAGAAGCTCTCTCCAGGACCAAGCTTTCCCAGATATATGCTGCCGCCCTGGTGCAGCGTGCCGTTTACAGGGCCCTGTATGGCCAGATCCATGGCACTTGCCGTAAATGCGAGCGCTGAGAGAGCCGCAAGAGCGAGCACTGCAATCGAGGTGGTGCGCATCTTTACCGTTAAAGCATATCTAAGACAAGATTAATAACGCTTATCCTGGCCAGGCACTCAGAGCTTGCCTATGTCGTTGACAAGATCTATGTCAAGCGCCCTCTTCCCAAGCCTCCAGTTTGCCGGTATGGCACAGACATGGCCTGCCGCGGCAGGCGTGTCCCTTATGTACTTCAGGCCCATGAGCACGGTGTATATGTGATCGACATCCTTTCCTATGGCATCGTTGTGGATTGCCGCATATTGCACCTTGCCGTCGGGATCTATTATGACCGTTCCCCTCCTTGCTGCGCCGCTCTCCTGGTTAAGGTACCCGTATTCGGCAGAAATCCTCTTGTTGAAGTCGTCGATAAGCGGTATCCGGCTCTCCTTTACACGTGGCGAGGTCTCCGACCACGCCTTGTGCGAGTATATGCTGTCCGTGCTTATTCCGACGATGACTGCCTTGCCCTTCCTAAACTCATCGTACGAAGCCATGAACGCCTCTATATCGGTGGCGCAGACAAATGTGAAGTCACCAGGATAAAAGGCGAGTATTACCCAACTGCCCCTGTATTTTGAGAGGTCAAACTCCCTTATCTCCTTCTCCTCAGGGAACCACGCCCTGGCCTTTATCTGCGGTGCAAACTCTCCTATCGTCAATTGCGACATGCTGTTACCTCCACATAATGTTTAGTAGGGGAAGATATTATAATGCCATATGCAACAGCCTCTCATTCCGGCATGTAAACCGACCACCAGTAGACGGTGTGGGCTTTCCATGCACCATGCGCATAGGCATGGCTGGGGCATTGGAAACTTGAGGATTGGCTGCTGGCGCTTTATAGCTTCTTTACGCTCTTTGCCCGCGGTCCGCGCTCTCCCTGTTCAACTTCGAACTCTACAGAATCTCCGACTGCAAGAGCCGCACCTCCCTCCACTGCAGAGGAGTGCACGTATACATCCTTGCCGTCATCGCCCGTGATAAATCCAAAGCCGCGCTGGGCATTGAACATCTTTATTTTTCCTTTCATTAGATCACATCGCGTATAATAGTAAAACAAATAACATATAAATTCATACTATTGAGGAGCCGGCGCACGCGCCGAATGCAGAAGGGCATGCAGGAGGCGCGGTGACCGTTGGCATTTGACATTCCCCGTTCCTGCTAACCGCACCGTCTATGTAACGCCAAATCCGGCGATGGCCGCAGCAGGGCAACTTTTATATATTATACCATGGGATATAGTAGTGCCCTATTAGGCCGCATGGCAAATTTTAATAAGGTAAAGGTTTCAATACTTATTACCTTGCCAGGGTGGCAGAATCAGGTAACGCGTGCGCCTGGAATCTTAGACCCGTGAGCGCATGACTCTATGAGTCGTTTGGGTTCAAAAGCAATAATGCTGAGTATCCCAACCCTGGCGTGGTGTTGATATGGCTGAGGAAAAGCAAGCACAGACAAGAGAACAGAAGGCTGCCGATGACCTGGGAATTATCAGGATGGCAGGAAGGGACATCAGGGGCAGCTACAGCATTGTCGGAGCGCTGATGCAGATAAAGGGAATTGGATACAACATGGCCAGGGCCCTCGGTCTTGCCGCAGAGCGGCAATATCATATCCCGATGACTACGAAGATAGGAAGCCTTACTGAAGCGCAGACGGCGCAGATCGAGGCGCTTATGAAAGATCCGGCAAAGGCAGGGGTGCCGGTTTACATGCTAAACAGGCAGAAGGATGTCGACACTGGCGCAGACATGCACGTAGTTGGAACCGATCTTTCAATCTCAGTAAAGAATGATATTGACAGGGACATCAAGTTCCAGACGTGGAGGGGCATGCGACACATGTGGGGCCAGAGGGTCAGAGGACAGAGAACCAGGTCCACAGGAAGGACTGGAGTTACTGTCGGAGTCACAAAGGCAAAGGTGGAGGCGGCCGCAAAGGCTGCTACCACGGCAGGAGGCGCGAAGACCCATGGAGCCGCTGCAGCGGCTGCACCGGTAGCCGGATCTGCACCTGCTGCAGGAGCCGCGGCTGCACCGCCAAAAGCTGCCGAGAAGAAGGAAGGGGCAAAGTGATGATTAGATGGGAGATCCAAAGCGCATAAGGAGGAAGTACGAGAAGACGAAGATGATGTGGAATAAGGAGAGGATAGAGCATGAACATGAGATCAGGGACAGGTATGGACTTTCGACACTGAAGGAACTTTGGAAGGCGACCACGGAAGTGGAGAAGATAAGGAGAAACGTAAGGGAGGTCCTTGCCGGAAGATCAACAGAAGAGACAGGAAAGCAGATTATCGCACGCCTGTCAAAGTACGGCATAGTCAAGCCTGGAGCGACGCTGGACGACCTTCTGGTGGTAAGCCCGGAAGCGATACTTGAAAGAAGGCTGCAGTCTGTGGTCTTCAGGAAGGGGATGTCGAAGAGCGCAAGGCAGGCAAGGCAGCTCATCTCGCACGGATTCATCTCTGTGAACGGGAGGAGGATAAACGCGGCTGGATACCTTGTAGCAAAAGAGGAGGAGGATGCAGTTTCCTACTGGAAGCCAATAAATCTTGATCATAACACTAAAACAGGAACAGCCGAGCCGTCAAAAACGGTCGCGCCGGCTTCAGGAGAGAACAGAACAGAACCGAAAGTTGAGTGATTATGGCTAGCCCAAAGACGAAGAAGACGGCAGAACAGGCGCAGCAGAAGCAGAAGACAGAGACAAAGAAGGGAAGTGTGGCTTATGAGAGCATAGTCAATGACGTCAGGGGCAGGGTAAAGCAGAGGGGAACAAGGTGGGGAGTGGCCCATGTCTACTCGTCAAAGAACAATACGATAATTACTGTCACAGACCTGTCAGGCGCAGAGACAATTGCTATCGGGAGCGGCGGCATGGTAGTGGACGCAGGCCATGAAGGAGGTTCCCCGTATGCCGCGATGCAGGCGACATACAAGGTGGCGGCAGTGGCGATTGAGAAGGGCGTAACGCACATAAACATAAAGATAAGGGCACCGGGAGGCCACAACTCCAAGACTCCTGGACACGGGGCGCAATCCGTTGTCAGAGCGCTTGCAAGATCTGGTTTTAGGATAGGAAGCATAGAAGACGTAACCCCGATGCCGACAGACACAACGAAGAGGCCTGGCGGAAGAAGGGGAAGGAGAGTATAAGCGCCGGCGATCGAGGTAGGGAAGGCATGGAGTGCTACGACTGCATACTTGTCCTTGGATATCCCAACATGACAGCCATGCAGCACAGAATCCTGAATTCAAGGCTTAAGACGGCATTACAGATATATAGGAGAGGCGCATCAGGCGTTATAATAGTGACAGGCGGAGGCACCAGGGTAAGGCCTGCAGGAACTGAAGCCGATGTCATGAAGGCATATTTGATAGGGCGTGGCGTACCGCCTTCGGCAATAATCGCGGAGAGACGGTCTAAAAATACGATAGGCAATGCCTTCTTCTCAAAGCCCCTGATACAGAAGAACAGCCGCTTTGCCGTTGTAACATCAGAGTTCCATGTGCCGCGTGCGAGGTACATATTCGGGAAGTTCTTTGGAAGGGGCTACCGAATAAAGTTCGTGGCATCGAAGACCGATGCAAGGATACTCGGAAAGGCAGTGGCATTCGAGAGGGAGTCGCTTAAGCATGTCAGATCTGTGCTCAGGGGAATAAATGCAAGGAGCGGCAGCCCGGAGGTCCTGAAGGTGCTTGGCAGGATAAGGAAGCACCCGATGACCCCGGAAATGAAGAAAAAAGCGTGGTACTAACGGCACTTTATTATAGCTTTTCTGGCATTAGTATCGCGATGTGCGAACGTAGTCTAGCCTGGTAGGACTTTGGCCTTCCATTGCAAACTTTTAGAAAAGGTCTGATTTAAGGAGAAGAGAGCCAATAACCTGGGTTCAAATCCCAGCGTTCGCATTTTTGCATCATAGCCGAAGCCACATCCTAGAAAGCCTTTTATAATGGCTCCTTTATTATATGTAAGATATCAATGAATCCGGGGGGACTCCCGCTAAGGAGGGGGCTTATTTCTATAAAGGACCTGACAAAGGAGCAGATTGAGGCGGTGCTCTCTGAATCGGCAAAGATGCTGAATGCCTGCCAATGCGGAGCTGATGTCAACTATCTTGACAACAAGATCATGGCGACCCTGTTCTTCGAGCCGAGCACCAGGACAAGGCTGAGCTTCGAGAGCGCCATGCAGCGCCTCGGAGGCGGGGTCATAGGATTCGCCGATCCCTCATCCTCTTCGAGCATGAAGGGCGAGAGCCTCGCCGATACAGTGAGGATTGTCTCTTCGTATTCTGACATTATAGTGCTCCGGCACCCAATGGAGGGTGCGGCTTCCGAAGCTTCAGCCTCCTCGTTGGTTCCGGTCATAAACGCCGGCGACGGCACAGGGGAGCACCCTACCCAAGCGCTGCTCGACCTGTTCACAATTAAGATGGAGAAGGGAAGGCTCGGGAAACTGAAGGTTGCGGTAGTTGGGGACCTTAAGAATGGAAGGACGGTGCATTCCCTGGCTTATGCCCTTGCACTGTTCGGCAACCAGATACTGTTCATCGCCCCGAAAAAACTGCAGGTGCCTGACGAAGTATTGTCAGGGCTTAGCAGGAGGTATAGTGGCATGGTCGAAAAATCAGAGTCTCTAGAAAGCGCGCTGGATGCCGACGTGATTTACATGACAAGGATGCAGAAAGAGAGATTTGCCAGCCCTGACGAATACGGCCTCTTCGCCAATTATTACAGCATAAATAGGAAATTCCTGTCGAGGGCAAACGACGAGGTAATACTGATGCATCCACTCCCGAGGGTCGGGGAGATCTCGCCGGAGGTTGACGGGATGAAGAATTCCGTGTACTTCAAGCAGGCGGCATACGGCGTGCCGGTAAGGATGGCGATACTTAACATGATTATCGGACAGCAGTCAGGCATTGTGTGATTGGATGGCTAAGGCAACGACATTGAACCCATTGTACAACAGGTCGGCGCACCTTTTCAGGAACTGCGAGGAAGGGCCGAGGGAGCTGGATAAAAAGGAGAGGGACACGATTGCGCTGCTGGAGTCAGAGATCCAGGCGCTTGAGGACGGCGGAGCATCGTTGAAAAGGAGCTTATTCAGAGGGTTCAGCGTGTCCTCCCCGCTTGGCGTTGCCTCAGGGCCTGCTTACGGCAGCAAGTTCCTGGGATTGTATACGCGGCTTGGATACGGCTTCGTCACGCAGAAGACCGTAAGGGACAGGATATGGGAGGGAAATCCGGTGCCTAATGTGCTCTACCTGAAGGGCGGAGACTTTGAGAGCGGCTTTGTCACGAGTGATGCGCCTACGCTGATGATGACCAACTCCTTCGGCATGACGAGCATTGATCCTGGCGAATGGGAACGCGACCTTGCCTCATTTAGCAGAACCCACGAGGAGCCGCTGATAATAAGCGGGGTTGCAACGAAGGCAGCGACGAGAAGTGAAAACATCGAGCAGTACGTGAAACTGGGAGTCGTTTCCGAGAGGATCGGAGCTAATGCTTACGAGATAAACGTATCGTGCCCGAACGAGATGGAAGGGCATTCCGGTGAGCTTCAGGACGATCTCGGATTCCTTAGCGAGGTGCTCTTGGAGCTTAAGGATACGCTGACGATACCGATCCTGATAAAGATAGGGCACAGGGAGGACCTTTCCAGGCTGGCACTGTCGGTTGGGAAGATACTTGACGGCATTGGGGGCTTTGTGGCGATTAACACGAAGCCTGCAGTAGTAAGGAAGGACGACGGCAGTTATGCCTACGGGGAGGGCAGGCCGCGCGCAGGGATCAACATGAAGCCGCTGGCCCCTTTCGCGAAAGACGCGTTAAGGCAGCTGGTCAGGATCAGGAAGCAATCAGGCTATGACTTTAGAATATTTAATGTCGGAGGGATATTAACGCCCGAGGACGTTGCGGAGAGGCTTGAAATGGGCGCTGACGCGGTTGAATCCGCAGGCGCCGCAATGACCGACCCATATCTTGGCCTCGAGACGAAGAAGTACCTCTTGGAAAAGGCATCGGGCAGGTAGCCCGTTTATTCCACTATCTTTGCGAATACTCTTTTTACGTTTTCGTACGTCAGCCTGCTTATCTGGCCGTCCGTGAACCCGTCCTTTTTAAGCCCTTCGAGGAACGACGCATAGGCGCCGAGGCTTTGGATGCCTGACATGTATGATTCGCCTGGCTTGTTTGCCCCATACGCCTTTTCGGAGGGGGTGTGGGGCGCGTGGTCCGTCTCTATCAGGTCTATCTTCCCCGCTTTAAGGAGCTCCCTCAGCCTCTTCATATCAGAATGCTTCCTGATAGGCGGGTTTACTTTGTATTCCACCCTGTCGGCCGTGAGCATGTCCTCTGCGGAAAGGGTAAGGTGGTGCGGCGTTGCGCCGCAGCTTATTCTCATGCCCTTTCTCGCCTCATCGACCAGCAGCACCGCATCTGGAACCGAGATGTGGCAGATATGCAGGTGCGCCTTCACACCACACTCAGTGGCAATTCTTATCTGGTCCCTTACCGACTCTATCTCGGCTTCGCGTGGCCTTGCGAGCCCCCATGTATACGGCTTTGTAGCGTCCCACAGCCCTGCTCTGAACAGGCTCTCCTTCTCACAGTGGACAGCAAGAACCCCGTTATATCCTGCTTCTGCCAAAGCTTTGTATACTATCCTCTGGCCCTCTTCGTCAGGCACGTTAAGGCCTCCGACCGATTTTCCGGCAAACAGCTTTATTCCGGCGACGTGCGGATTACTCTCGGCTAGCCTTACCGCCTCCCTTATCTGAGCAGGATCCCTAGTCGCGCCGACGTTCAGATAGTATCCATCAAGGCAGCCCTCATTCTCGGCAGTTTCCAGCCTTCTTCTGACAAGCTCCTCCGTCGTTATTGGAGGGGTTGTATTTGGCATATCGATAAATGCGACTACTCCCTGGCTCCTTGCAAGATCAGTGACCGACCGTATAGTAGCTTTATAGGACTGCTCCCAGTCCCTGCAGTGTACATGCGGGTCTATGTGCTTAGTGCCTTCCATTACGCCACCTCGGCTGGAACTGCATACTCTAGTATATGGCGCAGGCCGTTAATATCAACCCGTTTACGTTCTTGTTATCCTTGATGAGTTGAATCCGGTCCTGTTGAAGCCGCTCTGGTTGAAGCCGCTCTGGTTTCCGCCAGTCCTGTTGAAGCCCTGCTGGGTTTGAATGCTTGTTGTGGAACTCGGGCTTATGCTTGTTGTTGATGCAGGCGTGCTTGCAGTGGTAGGTGCAGGGGCAGGCACCGTTGATGACGGAATAATCGAGGTTGTCTGCACTCCGCCGTACTTCCTATGCAACAGGAGGTATATGGCTATTACGGCGACGATTATCAGGATTACTGTTGCAGCAACTGCAACGGATTTATTCATATGAGTCCCCTCATTTTAGCTGACTATAAGTCCGCAGTAAGAGTATATTAAGATTTCGCATCTTATCCTACGCTGTGGTGTTTTTCTTGGACGGCAGCAGCACTGTTGATAGTGCGATAGAACTGATTGGGAAGAACCATGCAAAGTGGGTCGACCTCCAGTTTACGGACCTGCTTGGGAGGCTGCATCACATAACCATCCCGGCGGACCAGTTCAGCGTGGAAGCGTTTGCCGAGGGATTTGGAAAACTGGACGGGAGCAGCATAAAAGGCTTCACGGAGATATACGAGAGCGACATGGTGCTCGTTCCAATTCCCGAAAGCGCAAGGCTTATACCATGGGCTCCGGGAGTCGTGCGCATGCTCGCCGAGGTGCACAGGGGATCCGGGGGCGGCAGATTTGAGCGGGATCCGCGGGGGATAGCCGAAGCGGCGGAAGCCCACCAAAAGGAGCTTGGATACGCAAGCTACTTCGGTCCAGAGCCCGAGTTCTTCATCTTCGATTCGGTAAACGTTGATGTATCTACGCCTGGCGCAGGCACCGGATACAGGATACATTCAAAGGAGGCGCATTGGGAGAATGCTGGAGGGTACATCATAAGGCCAAAAGAGGGTTACTATCCTGCAGAGCCCATAGACCAGCTCAGCGGCGTGAGGCGCGAGATAGTCACCGTGCTCAAGGACGACTTCGGCTTTGACATCGAAGCCGCACACCATGAGGTGGCAACCGCCGGCCAGTGCGAGGTAAATTTCAGGTATTCGACTCTAGTCAGCACGGCAGACAGGCTCCAGACACTTAAGTATGTTGTAAGGAACGTGGCTTACATGCACAATATGCTTGCCACGTTCATGCCCAAGCCGATGTATGGGGACAACGGGACCGGCATGCACACCCATTTCAGCCTTTGGACCGAAAGCGGAAGGAACGTTATGTACGACAAGGATGACGCTTATGCAGAGATAAGCCAGGAGGGCAGATACGCCATAGGCGGGGTGCTTGGACATGCGCGCGCCCTCTCTGCGATCGTCTCGCCTACTGTCAACAGCTACCGCAGGCTTATTCCAGGATATGAGGCCCCGGTCTATCTCGCATGGAGCAGGTCTAACAGGAGCGCAGTCATCAGGGTTCCCACGTACTACAAGGGAATTGAGAAGGCGAAGCGGATAGAATACAGGGCGCCAGACCCGACATGCAACCCGTATCTCGCATTCTCCGCGATCCTCATGGCAGGCCTCGACGGCATTAAGAAGAAGCTCGATCCAGGGGCGCCGGTGGTCGACGAGAACATATACGCAATGGATGCTGCAAAGAGGAAGGAACTCGGGATAGGGGAACTCCCGAGGAGCCTGGATGATGCCCTCGACAGCCTTGAGGACGACAGCGCCTTCCTCAGGCCTGTGTTCGGAAAGGAAGTGCTGGACACATACATCAACCTGAAGAGGGAGGAGTGCAGGACCATTGCCTCCTATCCCCATCCGATAGAGATATACCAGTACCTTGACGGATGAACTGCATTATGCCAGGCAGGATTGACGCTGCTTGAGAGTGCGGTGAGGTAGACCGCCTTGCTCAATTCCCGCAGTCCTGCATAAATAGATATCTATGCGATTGGTATTGCATGTCCGGCAGGCCTGTAGACGAGATAGTAAGGATTGCCTCTGATTTGGTAAGAATACCCTCGGTAAGCGATAGCGGTGGAGTCTATGCCGCTGTTGATTTTGTCGCAGCATGGCTTAAAGAGAGGGGGGTCAAGGCAAGGATTGCTGAATATGGAAAGGGAGCGCCAGTGGCTATTGCAGAGGCGGGGAGCGGCAAACGGAGCATTCTACTTAACGGCCATGTGGATGTGGTGCCTGCAGGGGATCCAAGCCGTTGGAAGCATGATCCATTCTCTGGGAAGATGGATAAAGATTACCTGTATGGCCGTGGCGCCGGGGATATGAAAGCCGGGCTTGCCGTCTTTATGTATCTGACAGCGGAACTTGCCGGCAGGGTGGACTATAAGATTATATTCACTGCGGTGTCGGATGAGGAAGTGGGAGGAGCCAGGGGTGCGAAGAACACTGCGGAAAGGTACAGGCCAGACCTGGTGCTGGACTGCGAGGCTGGAAACTCAAGGTTTATCGGGCTTGGGGAGAAAGGCATATTGCAAGTCAGATTAGTAACTAACGGAATATCCGCGCATGGAAGCATGCCTTCCCGCGGAAAGAATGCGATAATGCTTATGCTTGATGACTTAAAGAGGCTCTCCGCCATAGCAAAGCTGAAGGTCAGAGCACCCAAAGGCATTGCAGAAGCGCTTAAGAATAGCACTATGGCATATGGACCTGATGTACCGATAATATCATACAATCCATCAGTGATAAATGGAGGGGTAAAGATAAACGTGGTGCCGGACTGCTGCGAGGCATACGTGGACATGAGGATTCCTCCCGGAATGAGCACGGCGAAGGGTCTCGGGATTGTCAGGTCTATAGTTAAGAGTGCGGCGGTAACGGTGCACTCCTCCGCTGAACCGAATTATACGGAGCCTGGAGATCCTTATGTTGCGGGATTTGTAAAGGCTGCGAAGAGATATGTGGCCAATCCGATTCGGATAATTAAGGCCGGAGGAACCGATGGCAGGTTCTTCAGATACAAGGGCATACCTACAATCTCGTTCGGGCCTGGAGACGTACGTACGATTCATGCATATAACGAGCGTGCAGCATTGAAGGACATAGCCACGTCATACAAAGTATACAGGGATTACATGCTGGCACTGCCTTTATGAACATGCATATTGCGCCGTTCTGCTTATTGGCCTCACAGGCGGACCATACCTAAGACAAACAGAAGAGGGAAGGCATGGCATTCCTGCAGTACTGAACCCCTCTTTAGACGCAGCAGGGCTTGGGACTTATGCATCGAACTTTATTCCGCTTATGTCTGCGCAGAACGGCGCGCCGTTATAATACCAGACCGGCATCCTGCCTTTTTTATGAAGCGCCATGACTACGTCATAAAAGCGCTCGGTGCTTATCTTCCCGTTATTATAGGTCGCCATGCCGTGAAGCGGAGACATCCGCCCAACGCCGTACTCAAATTGCAGAACCCCCTTTCTCGGACTCACGCTTGTTCGTACGTACTCGCCATTCGTTCCCCAGAAGTCCATCTCATCCCGCGCCCTGAAGAAGGAGATATACCTGATTGTAGAGTCAGCAGCCCATTCTGCTATGGCCTTCTTGCTGGTCGGTGTAGTATACAGCCTTACTGCCTCTTCGAAGGTCGTTGTTGGATATGACTCATAGAATACCCTATAAAAGGTTTTGAATTCCGACAATCCTCTGATAGAGGCTTTTTTCTTATCAAGGCTGGAAACGCTTGAATAAAAGTCTCTGAGGTATTTCTTCCCCGAGAGAAACCTGTCGATAGGGTATAAGTGCAGATGTTTAAGCCCAAAATCACTGACCATCCTCTTAGAGCTGACCGTGGTTGTTCTTGTATACATCGGATCAGGCACGCGGAGCACATGCTTGTCAAAGAATGTATTTTCTATGGCAATCGCTACGCTTACCTTCTTTCCTGTCAACTTCTCGAGCTGGCCTGCGAATGCGTTAAGCCTGCTGAAGAATATCAGATTCACAAGATCTGGCCTCTTAAACTCACACTTGAGATTGTTATCTATCTTGCCTATTGCAATAACGAGAAGGAGGTCAAGCTTCTTCCTTTGGCTTATACCTGCCAGGAAGTGGTTTATGTTGCCGTTGTACTTCGCAAACCTGCCGTTGGTTAGAAGGTCTGCAGCATCGGCATAACCAGACCCCACAAACTCCTCAGCATCTTTTTTGAGTATATGTGCAATCCTCTCCTTGCTTATGTCTGACCGTTTCATATTTATGCCGGCCTTAGTTGCGCCAGTCGATATGCCGTACCTGAAGCTGAGAGTTGATGCTTTTGGAATTGCGCCCATATTCTTCATGAAATCACGCCTTCAAGGAACATTTAGAGTTTACATGCAAGAATTATTATAATATGCCACTGGGCATTTGCTTAGATATCAGGCTCTTAGCACCTTGTAGATCGGATTGCATTCCATTCAGTTACTTCTGATAACGTCAATGAGCTCAGGTGGAACACCTCTCCTTTTAAGTGCGTCCGCTACGGAATCCAGCACAGATTGTGATGGAGTATCAAGAGGTATTATCTCCGCAACTCTTCCAAGCGTCTCTGGATCAACATCCTCCATTTGTAACAGTGAATTCAGCACGCCAAGGCAGTATTGCCCCTTGTTTCCAGGCCATCCCATTGCCGTGCCAATGGACTTATATATGCTCTCTGGAGTAAGTTGTTCGTCACCTTTTTTAGTAATGGCATGCGCAAGGAAATCGCCTTTCTCGTTCTCGATTGTGTACCAGTCATATCCTTCTTCTAATATATGCCGAACCTTTGTTAGTTCTGATTCAGGCACTACGGATACCATGAGAGTGCCATTTTTATAAGGATGGATGAATGCAACGCCATGTGATGGTTTGGTGTCAGAGATATAGCCTATGGTATGCCTTCCCTCCTTGGCCGTTACGGCCATGTAGATATGATCCCCATAATATACCCCCTGTTCAGTCTCCGTCCCAGGCTTCACCTTGGCTCGTAAGAATGCAGTTGCATTAATAGCATATTGCGATGCTGCCTCTTCTCCGATACTACCAACGTATCTGCTAATGGCTCTGAGATTATCCGATAATTCCTTCTCTAGGCTTCCTCCCTCAAACGGACCTTTACCAAGCCTTGGCATAGCCTGTTTTGCCATTCTGGCACATTCATCGAATGCAATACGATCGTAGATTGCATCTTGATCTATAACAATCTCAGTAATCCCCTCGAATATGCGCTTAAGCTCGCCGATATATCCAGAACTATCCGGAGGTTTGGCAGAGCGTGTTTCGATTAGCGATATTGCAGGCACTTCATCCAATACGGTTATTCTACTGAAGCCTGCTGCTGCTATTCTTCCAAAGAATATTAGGTCAGACAGGTCTGGCATATTTCTTGCACTCGCCTCTTGGCCGAATTTGCCGACCGCAAGATAGAATACGACTGCCGTGTCTGGATTTGCAGCAATATAATCCAGCAATTCCTCCTGTATAGGCGCTATGTGGTTTAGCCTTGAGCTGCTGAACCATTTCCCGAGCATTACTGCCGCTTTCCTTCTCACTGCTGCGTCAGGTACGGACCCAGCCATAGTCGAGTATATCTGCTGCACCTGTCCTGTTGTTTGTTGGATAAGCCCCTGGCAGTGCTCCTTGCTACCTTCCGGAATTACATCTATTACTTTATTAATTTCGGCAATTAAGGCATTTTGTACTTTACCTGCTTTTTTTAATACATCATCAAATGACTGATCCCTGAATGTGTCTGACCTGCATCCTTCTCCTTTTTTGCGTGTCAGAACGTCATCAACGCTGTATATTAGCCTTTCCCAGCGCTCTTTACGCGATGTTAGCTCGGCTCCGATGCTGCCGCCGGTCGCCCCATCGACTTCGTTAATAAATAAACTTAGACGGTTTTTGGTATCAGTAGCCCATTTTGCTACGGCCCCGGAGAGAGTTCCGAGATAATGGAAGCCTATGCGATTTAGCACTTCGGTGGATACCTCTGGTACATACGAAGTTATCCTCCTTTCTACTTCGCCAGAGTCGACTTGGACAATTTGGCCAATTTGGCCAACTGGCCTTTGGATACTCTGGATATCATGCCTTACGCGTCTACCTAACATTTAAAACACCGCAGTTCTTATTTAATGGCGACCTATGGGGCTTTGCACGGCATTGCATCGGCCTTCGATAGAGGTCTAGATCAGTTCCAGCATGCTTGGAGTTCCATCTACGACGGAAGTTAAAGGGGTAACCTGACTTTATTTGTTTTTGCATAAAGACCACGCAAAAAGAGGTTTTATGCAGACATGGCCAAGACCATGGGCTTGGCCGCCTGCAGTGCATCAACATCGCGTACGCTGAAGACAAGGAGCTGGTTTTCTTTTGCGTGTGCGCCATCCATGCACATTCACTGAGGGTAAGTAATTATTCAGCTCCCTTTTTAAGCTTTTTCTATAGTTTGGTTCAGTCTCGAATTGTAAGCACAGGATTGGAATTCTGGAACGTATGCATATTCGAGAAGTTATTGAAAGGGGCTCTTTTATTGTGTACTGTGTGAGTTTTGAGGAAGGACTGTTACGCTGCCTATACTCAATTACCGCAACGCACCGTTTCTTCTGGATGTCAGAAGCGCCGTTCCACCTGGCGCTTTTGCATTGCCATAGCGGCCGAGCCAAGAACACCGTTATACTTGCCCAACGCGGAAACCCTGATGTTTATTCCATTTGGCATCTGAACTGCCCCATTGCCAATCATAACCTCGGCGGTTCTCTTTATGTTAGCGACGAACCCTGCCTGGTTTGTAGCAACGCTGCCTCCGAGCACTATTATGTCAGGGTCTATAGACATCTGCACTGCTGCTACGGTGCATGCCGCGTAGTGCTCGGCGTTTTTTATGATCTTGTAAGCTGGATTTGACTTGTTACGCGCAAGGCGGAATGCTTCTTCAGTTGTGACCTTCCTTCCAAGTGCTGCACCAGTCCTCTCTGCAATTGCGGTTCCGCTGAATGCAGATTCCAGCATGCTGCCATTTTTCAATATACATGCATTACCTATAAATCCCGCAAGATAGTGTACGCCATGGTCGATCATGCCGTTTCTTATTGTCGAGATTCCGGCACCGCTTGAAATTGTCAGGTATACCGCGAGTTTGCTTCCTCTGCTTGCTCCAAATTTATACTCCCCCCATGCGGGGCAGTGAAGGTCGTTGTCTACTATCGTTGGAAGCCCAAACTTGCCTTCGATTATCCTTTTTATTGGAACGCCTGTTAGTGCGGATACCGAGCAGTCCTTTATTACCCCTTCCTTTGGATCTACAATCCCTATTGTGCATATCCCAATTCCGAAAACCCTGGACTGCGTTGAGGCTATTATGCCTTCGATGAGACTTATAGACTGGCGAATGATGTTCTCTCCGCCATTTGACAGGTTAGTCCGCACGGCCTTCTTCCTTAGAATTCTGCCCTCTCCTGAGACTAGACCCACAGCTATCTTGCTCCTGCCTATATCCATCCCTACATAGAATCTTTGATCCATAATTTATCACAATCCGCACGGCTTAGAGGACTGAATTTCTCCATTACAGCAAGCATATTCGGATCTCCCTGCAAGTCCACAGCGTTGCAGTCAGTGACATCCTCCCCGGGCTAGAGCCCGAGACTTCCCTCTGTTCAATTGCCATAGCCATTCCAATCCCTTATAATCTTGTCCCTGATCCCATTCCTAATGCCTCATGCAATCTTTTTTAAAGACTTTATACGTATTCATTGGTACCTTTTGCAATCCATTCCAAATGCCATATCTTGCTATTTTGGCGCCTGCTCACCTTCGGCCGGAGCTGCACTGCCACTTTCACCAGCCTTCTTGCCCTGATCCGCCAGACCGGCATTCGGCTGCGGCGCCTGCTGGGGCACTATGCTTCCTGCCTGCTTCATGCTGTCATGCCTGTTTGCCTCTTCCCTGAGCCGCTTTGCCTCCCTGATACCTCTGAACTTGAGCAGGCTGACCACGATAACGAGCAGCGCAGGCACTATTACGACGTAACTGACGGGGAGCGCAGGAAGAAGGCTGCGCTTTTGGACATTTGGCTGCTGGCCGCTGCTCTGCGAGCTCTGGGCAGAAGACGCGGCATGACCGCTGCACCTTCCTATCTCGCCGGTTAGGTTTGATTGCAACCCCTTGGCTTCCGATAGGTAGCCATACGAGGCGTTTACCGTGTCAGACTGCGGGGTATAGTTGAGCTCGGTTATGGTGGAGTTTATGCCTGCTGCAAACGAGCTGTTGCATCTGATGAGCGCGTTTGCATCTTCGGCGTACGTGGAGCTGGCGTTGCCTATTATGGCTCTCGCTGAAAGGAGGTTGTTCACTATCTCATTGGATCTCAACCTGAATGAGGCGTAACTCCGGTTCGCCTCTGATATTGACAGATTTGCATAGACAAGGTAGGCATATGCCTGCCCGATGGCATCTGAGTTCATGGCCGATGTGGCATTGCTTACATCGCCAGCGACCTGGCCTGCAAGGTCTGCAATGGTCTGGTTGCAGAGCTGGTATATGCTGCAGAAATAATAGTAGGTTGAGGACATGAGCTCGGACTGGGACGATACCGAGTCGTAGAGCATCACCGTCCTGTATTCGGTGGCGTTTGCGTAATGGGTTATGTTTATGACCATCGTCTTTGTGAGGTTTATCTGCGGGAAGACATCGGATACGAGATTTACTGTTATGTTCCTGCGCGCAATGCCGTTCAGGGACGTTATGGGCATTGCCTGGAGAACCGTGAAGCACTGCATGGTGGAGCTGCTTGATACGGTGCACGGATAGCCGTATATGTTGGTGGGATTCGGCATTCCGTCGGATTTCGTGGCGTAAGCGGTGAAGTTGCCATAGTAGTAATATGGATACGGCTGCGCACCGACCATGAAGCTTACGACTATGGGCAGGCCATCCTGGCAGGTTACGTTTGCTGAACCGTTCATCCAGCAGCCAGCGCTCTCGCCGGAGTAGAGCTGGACAACGTTGAAGGCGCCCAAGCTCACCGCTGGTAGTATAACGGATAACATTAAAAGAAAGTATATTCGCATGTACTTACCTAAAGCAACTCGGCCAGATTCATGATAAGCTTCCAGTAATCCCTGTTTGGCCCTTTCTTCCATGAATTCCAGGATGTTCCTCCTATAAATGTATTGCGTACGTATTCCTGTACACGCGCTTTCCCTGCTTCAGGCCATACAGGGTGTATGTTGTTACGGGCTTAAGGTGGAGGAAGGAGCACATTGCCGTCGCTACCCTCTTGTCGCTTATGTAGACATCGGTGCCGTTGGTAGCCTCCTCGACTTTTGAAATGAATGCCTGTGTGCGTGAGATGTATCTCTGTATCTTCGCCTCAGCGGCCCTTACCCTCGTCTCGCTGCCCCTCAGCTGTATCAAAGCCTCCCAGTACCCGCCCATTCGCTTATAGCATTCGTCGCACGTCACCTTGTTTGGCCTTACATTGAATTCCTTCTCAGCTACAAGGAGGCCTTCGCGCCTCTGCTCCCCTATGTCAAGCTTTACCTTATCCCCGGTATATTCAAGCATGCGTATCGAATATCCCTTAAGCTTGAGGCGCACGGCTTCCTCAACCGACCGCTTCGAGGGCTCGGAGAAGGCAAAGCCTGTCCAGATCCTGCCGCAGCGCCTGCATACCTTCATCTCTATGAAGCCTGGAAGGCCTTCCAGCAGCCTGTTGCGGGAGCAGAACTCGCAAAAGCTGCCGTAGAACGTTGCATCAGATTCGGACCTGCTGCATGTCGCGCAGTGCCTAGGCATTCGATCCCTTCGAGTAGTGCCTGCTCAGTATGCTTCCGTACGCCGGCCTTGTAATGAAGGCACCAAGAAGGGCGCCTATGAGCGTAGATTCGGCAAAGCCCACCACGGTAAGCAGGCCTGTGGAAAAGAGCAGGGGCATCATCGCTATGCTCAGAAGGGCGGCATCAGCCCATACGACATAAAAGGCGCGGCCGAGCTTGCTCTTCATGGTGCCGGCCTCGGAGTGCTGGACAAGCAGCTCGTCAGAGATGATGATCTGTGCATCGACGCCGGTGCCCACCACGGCTATCATCCCTGCAACAGCGGCCAGGTCTATGCCTCCCACTATTCCAAGGATCGAGGCGATGATGAAGAGCTCGCCGAGCGTCGTAAGTATGATCGGGCCTATGAGGAAGAGCTTCCTGTATCTTATGACTATGACTGCGGTAACGGCAAGGACAGCCAGAAGCGCTGCCGCTGCGCTTATGATCTCGGCGTGCTTTCCGAGCGTGGGCGGCACAGTCGTAGGCTCGCCAACTATGACAGGAACCGGAAGCGCTCCGCCCTTCAGTATGCTTGATATGGTCTTTCCCTGCTGCTCCGAGTAATTTAGCCTACCAGAGTAGGAGAGATTTGCAGGCGCCGGGCCGGATATCTGGTAGCTCTGGCTTATCGATCCGCCTGTCACCCCGGGATTCAGCAGCGGCGAGTCCAGAAGGCCTATTGCCGCCCAGAGCTGCACGACAGGGGTTCCACCGGCCAGGGTGCCGCTGCCGCTGACATTCTCGATGACTATCTGCGGCGTCATGTTTGCCGAATTCTTTTCTGATAGGGTGTAGTTCAGGGCGGTGAGGTTCTCTATTACCGACTTCTGGGTGCCTCTTGCAAGTATTACCTCGCTGTATCTCGCCCGGTTTGCCTTGAAATAGCTGTACAGCACATTCCAGTTTGAGAGGTTCTGGTTCAGTATCTGTATCGGTATCGACTGGTTCCCAAAGGCTGCAGCCTTCTGAAGGGCAGCCTGCTCAGCCTGAATTCCAATCCCCACCGGAGGCGATGCTATGGCGGAATAGTTGAGCAGTATTATCGCATTTGAAGGCCTGTCAAGGAAGAGGTAGAGCGGCTGGTTGGCCTGCCCGAAGGCGACCTTGGCGAACCTTGCTGCCGCATTCGGCGTTATCAGGAAGTTTACAGACCACGTAACGCTCCCCCCAGCCGTCGAAATCGGCGCCGGGGCGACGCTGCTTGTTATTATGCCAGTGCCATTGATGGCCTCCTTGCCTGCCACAATGCCCTGGAAGATTCCCTGGCTCTCTATGACCTTTACGGTGCTTTGTATTGTTGACTGGGATGTATTCGGTATCTGTATAATCACCGTCGAGCTTCCTTCCCCGTATACATTCGGATTGCTGAGGCCGAATGACGAGATCCTTTGCGAGATGATGCTCGTGAGAAGGCTCATGTTCTGCGCGTCTGTGGGATGACTGAGGAGTACTGGTATTTGCACGCCTCCTGCAAAGTCTATCCCCAGGTGTATCCCGTAAACCAGGTCAAGCACGGCAAAGAGCGTTACCAGAAGTATGAATGCGAGTATCCTTTTATCCCTTACATACTCGATTATTCCCATGCCCTCACCTTCTCTCCTTCCTCTTGATATACATCAGTATAAACGAGGCATTGCCAAGCCACGTAGTTGCCAGGTCCGCAAGCAGTCCAAACAGCACGACTCCAGATATCTCGTAATATGTTGGCACATATGCCACGAATGAGACCAGGAAGAGGGTGGCGAACGAGACTATCGCGGCGCTGGTCATGGTAAGCCCTGTCTTCATGGAGCCGTACGCGCGCTCTTCCGGGGTTCCTTCGTGCCTCTTGAGTATCCTGATAGAGGTAAGCAGATCTGTGTCTATAGAATATCCGAGGAGCATGAGGAGGCCGCCGATGCTGGCTATCCCTAGCGGAATCCCGAGGAGGCCCATCGCACCGAGCGCTATCACCATGTCGTTTGCGGCTCCGAATATCACCGCTAATGACGGCACTATGGTCCTGAAGATTACGAAGACCACTATTGAAACGAACACGAACGCCATTATTATGATCTGCACAAGGGAGGAAAGGAATACCTTGCTCTGCTGAACCGTTATGGGCGTATATGACGGAGCCGTAGTGAACGGTATCACGGTATGAAGCTGCCTTATGACATCCTGCTGATATGCCAGGCTCGCATTGCTGTACGCGTTCTGCGCGGCGGAGGACATCGAGGCAGCATCGGCCTTGTTATAGCTTGGCGGGGTGATGAATTGGCTCAGTGAGCCAAGCTCGCTTGCAAGCGCGGAGTTCATCCCGGACATGGTGCGGTTTAGCCCTGCATCCGCAACGCTGAGCTCTCCAGCAAGCGTCTGGTTTCCGGGCGACGCCTGAAGTCCGACGCTTGCGGATGTGGCATTTACCAGATACGTATTGTACTGCGTCTGGTTCGAGTAAAATGCAAGGAGGTAGTCATAGGCGTTTGAGATACTCTGGTTCGCGGCTATCGTTATGGTTATTGCACCCGGATTGGCCGTCACCGTCGGGGTTGGAACGTGCAGGGCGCTGGATATCAGGCCGGAGAGCTCCTGCGGCGATTTGGTGGTGTTTGTCTGTATCGTTATCGTCGCGCCGCCACTGAGCGAGGAGTCGAGGCGTATATGCGTCGAGAAGTAGATGGCGAGAAGCATCAGGATCAGCGGCACTGCTGGGAAGTACTTCAGGTTCTTGCTCGTGTATATGTTAGGCAGCTTCATTCAGACCAGCCGGAGGTGTGGCAGCGGCGCGCAGAAAACAAGAATATGCATCTGTGCCGTTGCTAACGGATTATTATGGCTACTGCAGGGATTTAAAGGTTGCCTTTGCCTCCTGTCCGGTTTCCATGCAGGTCTATCTCCCCGGCAGCTATCTTGGAAGAGGATATCGGCAGGGAGTCCCAAGCAAGTACGCTGCCTATCTTTATCACATCTAGGGCCTTCAGCCCGTTTGCCTTCCTTATCGCGTTTACCTCAAGGGCAGCGGGGAAGGTCTCCTCGCTTACAACAATTGCATCGAAATTGCCTGTGGTGGATGGCCCAAACCTGTCGTCAAGCGGCAGTATCGTGAATGCCTTGCCAAGACGGCCGACAAACCTCCTAAGTTCCGCTTCCCGTTTTGGATAACTAGGAAGGTCGCCGCGCCCCTTTACCCTCCTTACATAACCGTCGGTAGTCAGGCCTATACATACATGATCGCCGATTTCGAACGCCTTGGCAAGCAGCGCCCTGTGGCCATCATGGAGATATGCAAATGTTCCTCCGACGACTATATTCATGGCATGACCTATTCCAAAAACATGCTTCAGGCAATGATCAGGCAATGACTCATGTCTGTACACTGCAGAACGTCCTTGTGCTGCAACATAGATAAGCAGGTATCATTCAGGTTCCCCGGAATCTGAATGCATAATTTCGCTTTCGGAATCTATTTTGTTGTAGATCTTGTAAGCAGCAACGAATTTGATACTACAGTGACCGAACTGAAAGCCATTGCAAGGGCGGCCAGCATAGGCAGGAAACTGTATATGCTTATAGTAAAGACAGGTATAAGTAAGCCAGCGGCAATCGGAATCAGCACTATGTTATAGCCAAAGGCCCAAAATAGGTTTTGCCTTATCTTGCTCATAGTCCGCTTGCCGAGCTCCAATGCGATGAATGCGTCATATATGTTGTTCCTGATTAATATTATGCCTCCAGCCTGTATAGCCACGTCGGTGCCGGCACCTATCGCAATACCCAAATCCGCTTTTGTGAGGGCCGGCGCATCATTTACGCCATCGCCTATCATGGCGACTATCTTCCCGTTACTCTGAAGCTCCTTAATCTTCTCCATCTTGTCAATTGGCTTGGCTTGGGCCATTACGTTCTCTATGCCAAGCTGTTTCGCCACTGCGTTCGCGACCCTTTCATTGTCACCAGTAATCAGCCAGACCTCCCTGCCTGAATTTTTGAAGGCATTTATGGCTCTTTTGCTATCCCCCTTTAGCACATCTGCAAGCGCAATTATGCCCGAGACCTGCTTGCCTATACCTACAATTAGCACCGTCTTGCCTTGCAGTTCTAGCCTTTCCATGGCTTTTTCCACTTTACTTAATTGCTCCTTGTCAAATAGCCCCCTGTTCCCTATCACTATCCTTTTGCCGTCTTTATCTATGGCAATTATTCCGCTCCCTTGCCTATAATTGAATTTTTCTGGAAATCCAATCTTGATTTTGCCGCTTTCTGCTTTGCCGATTATTGCCCTCCCCAAAACGTGTTCCGAGTTCATTTCCGCAACTGCTGCGTATTTTAATACCTCTCTCTTGCTATAACCGGAAACAGGGATTACGTCTGTAACTTCAGGTTTGCCTTTTGTTAGAGTTCCCGTCTTGTCAAGGACTACGACATTGACTCTGCTTGCTATCTGCAGGCTTTCACCGCTTTTAACCAGGATCCCGTTCCTGGCAGCCTTCCCTGATGAAACCAATAAGGCTGCAGGGGTTGCTATCCCCAATGCGCATGGGCACGCGATTATCAATACGCTTACGAATATCAGTATGGCGGTGTTTGGTCCAACCCCTCCGATCAGATACCAGCCAGACGCCGAGAGAATCCCTATCAGCACCACAACAGGCACAAAATACGCGGATATTCTGTCTGCCAGCTTTTGTATAGGCACTTTGCTTGATGCCGCGTCCTGCACGACTTTTATTATCTGTGACAACACCGTATCCTCGCCTATCTTCACCGCCCTGATTCTCAGCGAGCTTGCGGTGTTTATGGTGCCTCCTATAACTTTATCCCCTGCCCTTTTTGTTATCGGCATACTTTCCCCGGTAATGACCGACTCATCCACCGAGCCGGTGCCTTCCAAGACTATTGAATCCGTCGGTATTCTCTCACCGGGCTTGACGAGCAGCAGCTCCCCTTTCCTTATTTCTTCAATTGGCTTGTCATATACCCTGTTTCCGTTCAGCACATGCGCAGTTTTCGGTTGCAGCGCCATTAAGGCCGAGATTGCGTCCGAGGCTCGCGATTCGGCGAGCCTTTGCATATATGTCCCGGTCAGTATCAGCGATATTATGACTGTTGATGTATCGAAGTAAACGCCCCCCGTCAGGAAGGCGGTTGGCATAAGTGTTACTGCCGTGCTGTAAGCCCAAGCCGCCGTGGTGCCTATCGCTATTAGCATGTCCATATTGGCAGACCTGCTCTTTATCGCATCTATCGCGCCTGCGTAGAACCTCCTGCCTGCATAGAACTGGACTATGCTGGCAAGTGCGAACATGATATAGTTCCCATACCCCGGATGAAGGACATAGGTCAGTATAGCAACGATTATTGTAAGAGGCCACGAAACCAGCAATGCCGTTTTCAGGAATAACATTTCCCTTTCTGGCTTCTCAAACTGCAGTTTACAACTCTTGCTGCAAAAATAGTATTTCCTGCCGTTCCTTTCCGACCTCAATTTAGAGCCGGACTCGTCTACAGGCATACCGCATATAGGGTCAGTTGCCATCTACCCGCCAGGTTTCTCCTTGCCTTTATTTGCTTCTATAGAATGCCTTGTGACTTCCAAATTGCAGCTTTTATGCGCAGAACACCACCTATAACACTTATCTGCCAGGGTTTCCTCTTTGTAATGCAGCTTGCATATGCTACATTGATAGCTGGTGTTATCATTTAGCATATTTATCAGGCGAGTTGTCGAACCTTTCCTTGCATCTGCTTGAGCAGAAATTATACTGCTTGCCTTTGTATGCACTTTTGAACTTGGTATCCTGCACTTCCATCCCGCATATCGGGTCTACGTTTATCC
>JAJZYR010000013.1:0-1008 GCA_021797995.1 Microcaldota archaeon | reverse complement strand
GTTATTGTGCTTAACGCGTTTATATTCTTTTGTGTACTTGTTTGGCTCTGGCATAAGTTCGAGAGCAAAATTCTCCTCGGTTCTACCTGGGCATCGAGGCTAGGTATAAAGGCTAAACATATGCGATTTTTCGTGTTGTTTCATCTGCGTAGGCATACGTGGAATCCAAGCCTGCCTTTAGGACTGCTTGCCTGAATATCTTTCTGGTATAATTTACATCTATGTGGACTTCTTTGCTATGGCTGCCGTGGTCTTTGAAGAAGAGGTATTCATCTGATGACTTTATTGCGTCCATATTCGATTTTATGAACTCTATCGTATCGAGATAAAGTTCATGAGGAATAATCATACTGTCTGGCTTCTGGCGTTTTTCGCTGAATATTGTCAGTTCTCGCTTCTCGAAGTCGATGTTGCCTATCTGCAACTTGCAGACTTCTCCGATTCTCAGACCCAAAAACACCTGGTATTTGAACAAAAGCCTGAACTTGTCGTTTGGCACGCTTCTGAGGAATCGTTGCAGTTCGAGTTCAGTAAAACCTTTGTTGATGGAACCGTATTTTGGTTCAGACTGTTTTTGTTTGAACCTTTTGACGTAGACCTTATGAACTCTGGATTTCAGCTCTATCATCTGATGAAATGATAGAGAGTTGCACTTTTCCTCTACTTTTTGCAAAAAGTAGCAAAAATCTGTTTCGGATTCGGACTCCGGTTTTGACGTCTTAATTTTTATTTGCAGGGGGAGAGATTTGAACTCTCGCATCCACTAAAGGAAGCGGGCCCTGAACCCGTCGCGTTTGACCAGGCTCCGCCACCCCTGCAGTGATATTCTATAATTCAGCCTTTCTATTGCTCTCTGCAGATATGTGACATCCTCCCCGGGCTAAAGCCCGGGGCTTCCCATCGGACCAAGACTTCCCGATCCAAAGGTATGTTCTCGCTTCGCCGGTCCCGCTTTCGCATCCGTTTCCGGGTGCAAAGAGGCAGGATCTCCACGAGCTTCAATTCCCG
>JAJZYR010000012.1 GCA_021797995.1 Microcaldota archaeon | reverse complement strand
TTTAAACCAGATACAATGCTGCTCGGGATAAAGAGGATATATGAGAAGGTGGAGGTGACAGACGGCACCCGTATCCTTGTGGATCGGCTCTGGCCAAGAGGCGTCAGGAAGTCGACAGCCCATATAGACAGGTGGATGAAGGAGGTTGCTCCGAACAACGAGCTGAGGATATGGTTTGGCCATGATCCGGCAAAGTGGGAGGAGTTCAGGAAGAGATATGCAGATGAGCTTAAGGGAAGCAAGGCTCTCGATGAGCTGCTTGGCATAATCAGGAAGGAAGACGTAACGCTAGTCTACTCCGCGCACGACGCTGAGCACAACAACGCAGTCGTCCTGGCAGAGCTGATAAACGAGAGACTTTAGCGGTTCCGGTTTCCATGGAGCGGCATTTCCATTTAGGCTGGCACCCAAGGCATCCCATGAAATCCGCAGGACAAGCCGAATCAGACTACTAAGGACAGAGCCTGCGCTGCAGCATACGGGATGTCTTTCGATGGAGAGCGCCACAGGAAGGATATAAAGGCGCAGAGGTCCGGGATATGGGCCTGATCAGAGCTCGATCATCTTCAGCTCGAGCTTGTTTATTTCAGCTATATTCATTATCCTCTTTACGGCTTCGGCCTGCAATCTGCTATCTAGTATGCTTTTTACAAACTCGTCGGTGTCCATCGTCAGTGCGTATTCCTTCAGGAATGCTGACATGGCCTTCCTTATCGCGGTCTTCTTTGGCGTCGCAATCTTCGTTGTCGTCATGATGAGGAGCTTCAGCGTGAAATCCCTGCCGTTCTTGTCCCTGAGGCCATCCACTGTATAGATTGCGCTCTGGCCCCTCTTCACCAGTGAGTGTATGTACGAGTAGGTCTGCTCGATCGACGCAAGCTGCGTGCGCACCGCGTCGCCATTTGCATCGGATACCTTCATTGCTATCGTTATGAACGAGTGTTGCGGGTTGTGCGTCACCCACGACATGTTGACCTTTATGACCCTGCCAGGCATCGCCTTCTCGTCAGTCCCAGGTATCTCCCCTATCATCACGTCTCCGAACAGGGCCGGCGCATAGACGTTGAACCACCTCTTCATCTTCCATTTCTCTACGGACTTCTGCACTGCCATATAATCAGCTCTTTATCAGGAGTGCCACCTTTGCCGGATCGTACTTCCAGTCGGCAGGCAGCGCACCAGACTCCTTGTAATACTTCCCAAGCCTCCAGATCTTGGATTCCAGGCGCGTAAGCCTCATCTTGTTGTGAACGTCGTTGTGGTTCCTCTCTATGTGCCTCCTGAGGATCGTGGCCCTCCTCAACAGGTCCATCATGTCTTGGGGATAGATGGGTGCGAAGCCTTTTTCCTTGAGAATGACATTCAGTCTCTTTCCGTATAGCTGCCTTATGTATGGAAGTCCGTGCTTCTCCTTGAGCCTCTGGCCTATGAGAGCCTGATGCATTCCCTGCTTTGCATATGCCACTATCTCTGCCTCCACCTGCTCCTTTGTTCCGGTAAACCCTTCAGGAACCGTTCCGATCTCAACGTCGGGCTTTCTAGACTTGGACTTCCCATGCCTTCCCGTATGCATTCTTGCCATTATAACCACTAAGATTCAAGACACGGCCCAGTGCTCTGGAAGATGAGTCTCAGCTTCAACTCCTCATTGAATGGCCATATCTGCAGGAATATATGCACAGAACGTTATTTAAAGCTTATTGGCCAGCGCGATGCCGGACTCAGAGTCAAACCAATACTTACTCCTATATCATAGCAATGATGAATGCAGTACATGTTCATGCCTTCTTTCTGTGCCTACCCACGAAATAGGTTGGCACAACAGACTGCAAACTACCTGCCTATGCCTTCAGTATGCTTATTCTCAATCCTGTTTCAGGTATCTCCAGCTCCCCCCTGCCCCGCGTCACCTTCCTGATATTCATCGCTCCCTTGAGGTCCTCAAGCCCCTCTTCGAGCTCCCCCTCTATTACGACCTCGGCCAGCTCGGCGTTAAGCGCAAGGTTGTTATTGTGCTTCCAAGGCCTTATAAAGGCAATTATCCTCTGCACAGTGTCTCCGCACAACAGAGCCTTTTCGTCATGGAGTGCCGGGTCATCCTCAGGCCATGATGAAAGATGAATGGATACAGCTCCGCCATCTTCCCTGTAAATGCCCTGATATATTTCCTCTGTGACATACGGCATGAATGGCGCCAGCATCTTTATTATCATCAGAAAGGTGCTCCTTAGGGCGTAGCTTGCGCTTTTGTCGCCATTGTAGAATCTGTACTTGACGAATTCAAGGTAGTTGTCGCTGAAGAACCAGAAGAACCCGTCAATGGTCCTCTTCGCCCCTGCATAGTTGTATTCTTCGAACATTGCCGTCGCCTCCTTTACTATCTGTGTAGCCTTTGCAAGTATCCATCTGTCCATGACATTTGAGGTATCCCTCTCTGGATTCTTTGCAGTAAGCCTCTCGACCAGCTTTGCCGCGTTCCAGAGCTTGTTGACGAGCCTTGCACCGGTTACGATGTCCTTCTCCTGAAACGACGCGTCCTCCCCGGGCTTTGACAGCGCTGCCCAATTCCTTAGGGCGTCGGCGCCGTACTTCTCCATTACTGGTTTAGGGTCGACGGTGTTGCCAAGCGACTTGTGCATGGGCCTTCCATGCTGGTCAAGTCCGTGGCCGGAGATGAGCACCGCCTTCCAGGGCAGCTTCTTCGTATGGAAATATGCCTTTACCACTGTTGTAAAGAGCCAGAAGGTGATTATATCGTGGGCCTGCGGTCTGAGTGACATTGGGTATATCTTACCAAGGAGCTCCTCATTGCTCCCCCATCTCCCGTTTATCATAGGAGTAAGCGACGAGGTCGCCCAGGTATCCATCACGTCAGATTCAGGCATAAAGTCCCCGAAGCCGCACTTTGTGCATCTGCGTTCAGGGTTTGTTGTAGTGGGATTCACGGGCAGATCCTTCTCTTCGGCAAAAAGTGGCTCGCCGCATTTTCTGCAGTACCAGACAGGAAACGGTATCCCATAGTATCTCTGCCTTGAGATGGCCCAGTCCCATTGAAGTCCGTTCACCCAGTTGTCGTACCTTACGTGCATATAGTCTGGATGCCATTCGAGTCCGTTGCCAAGCTTTATGAAAGTCTCCTTCAGATCCAGATATCTTATGTACCACTGCTTCTTGACAAGGAACTCTATCTCCGTTCCGCACCTCTCATGAACGTTTACGGCATGTTCTATCTCCCTCTCACCAAGCAGGTACCCGCCGGCCTTGAGATCCTCAATTATCCTTTGCCTTGCCTCTTTTATCTTCAGCCCCTTGAAGTGCTCCGGAAGCATCCTTCCGTGCTCATCAATGACTATCCTGAGTTCCAGGTTATATGCCTTGTACCATTCAATGTCGGTAAGGTCTCCGAAGGTGCAGCACATCACAACCCCTGTCCCCTTAGTCGGATCCACCCTTGAGTCTGCCAGAACCTCCACCTCCTGGCCGAATATCGGCACCTTTACCCTCTTGCCCACGAGCCTCTTGTTCTTCCCGTCTTCTGGATTTACAAAGATCGCAACGCATCCGGGCAGGAGTTCGGGCCTTGTTGTGGCTATTACAATGCCGTCAGAGAAGCGGATGTCCACGAACTTTGACTTGAGGAGCTTGTCCTTAAGCTCCATCTGCGATAGAGCGGTTCCCTCTTTCGGGCACCATATTGTAGGGGTCTCCTTCCTATACACCCTGCCCATCTTGTTCAGCCTGAGAAACGAGAGTTGGGATATCCTCTGTGCATCAGTGCTTATTGTGGTATAAAGCAGCGACCAGTCAACCGACAGTCCGACCCTGGACCAAACATCCCTGTACATCTGCTCGTATGCTTTTGTCTCGCTGTTGACCAGGGCTATAAACTTCTCCCTTCCCTCCCTCTCCGCAGTGGTATTGTGCAGCTTTTCCACTAGCATCTCTGTTGGAATTCCGTTGTTGTCGAACCCGAAGGGATAGAATACGCTGTATCCCCGCATCCTCTTGAATCTGGCGACGAAGTCCGCCTGCGCGTATGAAAAGACATGGCTTACCCCTATGACTCCGGATATCGTCGGCGGCGGAGTGTCTATTGAGTATACCTCTCTCACGGAGTCCGGGTTAAATTTATAAACCTGCTCGTACTCCCAGAGCTTCCTAAGCCTGCCTTCAACCTCTTTATGGTCGTACTTCTCCTGCATCTCGCCATCAGCCAATTAGCCGCTATTTCAAGGAACAATACCGTGCACAATTTAGTGACATCATCCCCGGGCTTCCCTTGGAATCTAGTTCCCGGATTCCATGGCGTGTGTATCGCAGCGCAGATTTATACGCTTTGCTGCGGTTTGTTCTCATCCCGCCATGAATGAGCGGGGATTTCCCGCTCGCAAGCTTTAAAATTAATATGCAAGCGTTATGGACTGCCGAGAGGCCCGGCTCAAAATCCATCAGTTTTTTGCAATAGGTATATATAGAGATACTACCATGGTCTTACCACGAATATGCGGTGTAGATGATGAGAGGACGAGAACCACCGGTGCGCTGCGACAACTGCGGCAGAACCGTACCAAGAAACAAGGCAGTGTCAGACGATAGGGTAATTAACCTTGGAACAGATGCGAATGAGGGGGGTATAAGGTTCCTTACGCGGAGGAAGGTCTACTACTGCATCAGCTGCGCCAAGCACAGAGGGATCTTCGAGAAGAAGAAGCAGCAGGCCATAAGGTTTGCCGCAAGGAATGCTGCAGGTGGATATTAAAAATGGATGGGGGTGGAAAGGTTGGTCTCGGATTCTGACAATCTTCTGATCTTCAGGAAGCGCGGGCTCCAGGCAGCGGCTGACAGAAAGGCAGCTGCAGCATCCGGCAGGCAGTGGTCAGACGAGCTTCCTGCTCCGGAAATGGAGCTTGACCTTCCGCCTCCGAAACCCAGCGCGGCAATACAGGGACCTAGCCAGCAGCAGGAGCACGCCGACAGCGTATCCTGGCAGTCCACCGGCAGTGCCGCTGCGACTTACGGCTCCGCGCAGGCCGGCAATGCTGCCGGTGACATATCATATTCAACGGAGGCCGTTGGGCAGCAGCCCGGAGAGGCTGCGGCAAAACTGTCAAGAAGCGCAAAGGACAGCATAAAGGCGGCTAAGGGCATGTCGTGCACAAACCACCCGTGGCGCGGGGCATATGCCATATGCAATTACTGCAAGAGGCCCTTCTGCTATGCCGACCTTATGGCTTACTCCGGCAATCTTTATTGCCTGGAGGACATAGACTACGTGAGCGGAAGCAGGTCGACATCAGACTACAGCAAGAACGCATTCTCATACGCTGCTGCGGCGATCTTCATAGCGAATGCGCTGGTGCTGGGTTACTTCAACTACCCGAACATCATCTTTCTGGCTGGCGACCTCCAGGCTATAGGCGCATCCTTCCTGCATACCCTAATCATAGAATATACATACTCCGTGATTAACATAACAGTTATGGCATTCGGCCTTATTTCTGGGCTTGCCATTGTGGCAAGCAAGAAGAAGGGCATGATCCTTGCGTCAGGCATGGGCTTTCTCTCATTGGTCGCCACAAGCTACCAGTACATGAACACCGGCATCATATACCTTCTCATTAGCACAGGCATACTGTTTATCGGGATAGTTTCGCTGCTGATCAGCAGGATAAGTGCTGAAGTGATCAGCACGGAAGAGCAGATAACGCCCAATGACATCGCATGGCCGCGTCCCGAGATCTTCTGAGTATTGCACGGCCACCGGCAGGGGTATTCCGGTTTCTGGCCGAACAAGTTTTTATTCTTGGAACCAATTACGATTTGCATCGCTTCCAGAACTCCTTGGCTACGCGCAGATGCCCCTTATGTGCGGATCATTACTTGAGCCTCATGGAATCGAGGTCCATAGGCGCCCTTCCATCGATCCTCATCTTGTTGCCTATCGTCCTTGCGAGGTCCTCGCACTTCGATTCCTCTCCGTGCATTGTGAAGACCTTCCTGGCATACGGTCTGAGGTTCTCGATGAACTTCAGGAGCTCCCTCCTGTCGCTGTGGCCTGAGAAGCCCTCGACGGTTTTTACCTGAAGGTTTATCTTCACGTTCGTCTGCTTGCCATCTTCCCCAGGTAGCGGAACCTCGGTTAGCCCGTTCTGCACTCTCCTTCCCAACGAGCTGACGCTGTTGTACCCTACAAATGTAATGAGGTTCTTCGGATCCTCGGCGAGCGTCTTGAAGTACTCAAGGCTCGCCCCGCCGTTGAGCATGCCCCCGCTTGCAAGGATAATCGAAGGGCCCTTGTCCAGTATGTCCTGACGCTCCCCCTTTGCAATCTCGAAGATCTCGCTCTCGAACGGCGAGTTATTGCTCAATATCCGATGCTGCAGGCTGGTCCTGAGATACTCCGGATACGCCGTGTGGATTGCGCTTGCCTCGAGTATCATGCCGTCAAGGTATACCGGCACCCCTAGTTTATACCTCGGATTGTTTATCATGTAGCTCTCAAGTACGAGCTGGAGCTCCTGGCTCCTTCCCACAGAGAATACTGGTATGAGCACCTTCCCCCCTCCCTCAACGGTCCTCTTTATGTTCTCCATGAGCTCTATCTCCGCGTCGCGCCTGTTAGGGGTTATGTCCCTCGGGCCGCCGTATGTGCTCTCCATGAAGAGAGCGTCTATCCTTGGATACCTTGTGTCAGCCTGATCAAACAGCCTTGTGAAGCCATACTTGAAGTCCCCGGTGTCGACTATGTTGTAGAGCCCCTCCCCTATGTGCAGGTGCACGGTCCCGCTTCCGAGGATATGCCCTGCGTTATGGTACGTAAGCTTTATCTCGTCGGTTACGTTCGTCACTTCGCCGTAATCCCTCGTGATCATGTGCAGCAGCATGGCCTTTATGTCCTTCTCGCCATAGAGTGGGGTTCCTCCACCCTTCTGGACTAGCCTGTTGTAGTCATAGAGCAGGAGGGCCGCAAGATCTCTTGTCGGAGGGGTACAGTAGACCGGCCCGGTGTACCCGAACTTGTAGAGGTAAGGAACAAAGCCCATGTGATCCATGTGCGCATGCGTAAGGATTACCGCATCGATGTCGTTTATCGTTATATTCGCGCTGTCGAGATACGGAAAGGCCCTGTTCTCCGGTCCGCTGTTCGCGTCAGCCCCCTTTATCCCGGGTTCCGGGCTTATCCCGCAGTCTATGAGTATCTTCGAATGGTGCGTCTCGATGAGCAGGCTTGACCTTCCAACCTCCTTGAAGCCGCCTAGGGCAGTTGCTTTTACCCAGTCGCTCTTCTGCTGCTGCAGGTTTATCTTCTTCCCTATGCCACTGAGGAACTTCTTCCTGAAGTCGTTCTCCTTCAACAGCATCTGCCTTACTCCTTTTATCACGTCGCTGTTCATCGTCGGGGTCCTGAGAACCTTCGGCACCCAGCCGGTCTCCCTCACGATCCTCATCAGCGTCGTACCGCCCTTGCCGATGACCAGGCCGGGCTTCAGCGCTTCTATGTATACCTCGCAGAACTCCGGAACAAACCGTATGCCCTCTTCCCCTACACCAGCCTCAGGAGGTATTATCCCGCGTATCTTCTTTAATGCATCCTCTGGGTCCGTAAGCGAGGATGGATCTGACCTTATAAGAAGTCGCTTCTTGACTGCGGCAGAGACGTTCTTGATTATGCTGTCATCGCCGTAAAGATGTGAGATGTTCTTCACGTATATTGCAATGTCGGGTCCTTCGTACTCCACTTTGGAAAGCCCGGCTTCCCTGGGGATCAGTTCCTTTATCTTGTCTATAATCTCCCTGTTTTCAGTTCTCTCTCCTTCCTCACTCAATTTAATCACCCAGAATTCAGGCTGCGCATAAGCAGTACAGTACCGTGTTGCGCATTACAATAGGGGCACGGCCAGCTATGGGACGATACCGCACGCCTAGACATGCATTTTCTCTATTTCGTCCTTAGTGTACTCCCTGTACCCGCCCTTCTTTGTTATCGACACGATTCTCGTTCCATCGCCAGTCGCGGCATCCCTCTTCATGGCTATCTTCAGAGCCTTGAGCACGTGCTTTATGGCGTCCGCCACGGTAAGGTCTGGTGAGTATACGCTTTCTATGTATCCGAGTGCTGTCAGAGACCCGCTTCCGGTAGCAGTGAACTTCGACTCCTTTGTATAACCACCGAGCGGATCTATATTGTAGATCTCAGGCACGCTTCCATTGAGGCCTGCAAGTATCAGCTGCACGTAATAAGGATACATCTTATTTTCCTGCAGCACCAGCGAGAGCAATGATGTCGCAGCGGAAGGCGAAAGCGACCTTCCCTCATCCATGCTGTATAAGTCGTTCTGCACCTTTAGGAGCTTTGTTAGATATTCGGCGTCGCCTACTCCTCCGGCAATCGTCATTCCAAGTATGTCACTTATCTTGTACACCTTTATCGCCTCGGTGCTCGCAATAAATGTGTCCATTGTTGCCCTTGCGTCAGACCCTATCGCCACACCGTCAGTGCATATGATCCCAACTGTGGTCGTGCCCTTCTTAATATTCTCGTAGAATTCCCTATTATCCATGCTCGCACCTTATATCTTAATGCTTTATAATCGTAATCCCAAACCATACGGGCAAGTATTGCCTTATAATGGGGCGAGATCTCCAGCCTGTTCTGGTCCCTTCCAGGCAATCTACAAGCCCGTTGCGTATCCTCCTACTGGCAAAACAAAAATCAATAAAGATTAAAATCTATATTATTAAGCTACCGTTACCTATAAAATACTTGCTATTCTCCAACGGCTCGGCATACGCGAAGGTTCTGTGCAATTTTGTTATCTTTACTGTATATGTCTTGCCAGACCTCGCCTTTGCGTTACGTATGAAGACCACTACATCCCTAAGGTGTCCGATACCCTCTCCTTTCGGATTCTTCGCATCCACCTTCACTTCGTATGTTCCCCCCTCTTCTAAGTCCCCTGTTCCAAATTCCATTCCCACTCACCCAATCTCATTCACTTCCCTAAGTGAAATATCCCAAACAACTGCCTGCGCCCAATACTGCCTTTTCCCCTGTACAAGGTACAGTGGTACTCGATACCTATTTAAACCTTTTCTGCAGCTTGTTGTCAAGGACAGGCATTACCTCGTCTCTGACATCTGGCAGTATTTTAGAATAGATCTTCAGGAAGTCTTCTTTGAGTCCAATCACTTCTGAAAAGCCTTAAAAAAATCAGTCAGGAGAGGTACATTTGGGAATTATATGCCATACCTCTTGTTGTAAATAGTCTCAGCCTCTACGTCGTTAAATTCCGATCTGTTAATGGTGTTTGGAGAGTATTTGGCGGACTATTTGGTGTGTTGAAGTCTCTTCTGTGACTGAGAGGCAGCTGCTAGCAAAGTAATATTTTAATATGGGAAAGGAAGAAATATATGAAGATGAGGAAATGGTTAAGCATAGGGGACGGGAAGTACTCGGACTAATTCCTACACGCGGTGGATCAAAAGGATTAGAGAATAAAAATATCAGGATTTTAGAAGGTAAGCCACTTATAACCTACACAATTGATGCAGCCAGGAGATGTGAAGACATTACTAGATTGATTGTGTCTACAGATAACCATGAAATAGAAACTGTGGCACGCGAATATGGGGCTGAAGTCTTTAGGCATCCACCCGAATTGTCAGCAGATGGCATGGCCACTTTTCCAGTTATTGAATATGTTGTACGAAATCTAATAATGGCAGGACATAGCTTTGACTTTGTAGCTACAATGAGAGCCACAACACCGCTTAGATTGCCGGAGGACATATCAAATGCAATAAGACTAGCGACTCAGACTGGCGCAGATTCTGTAGTAAGTTTAGTTGCTGATGCAACTGGCCATCCAATACGGTTAAAAATGCTCGACAATGAACTGCGAGTCTCTTCTTTAGAGCGCGGTGAAGAAGATGCACCAGTAATTCGCCAAAACCTTCCATTGGTTTACCGACGTAATGGTGCAGTATATGTGACAAAAACGAATGTTATCTTAGACGGCAGCCTTTTTGGCAACGACCTTAGAGGTTACGTTATGCCAAAGGAAAGGTCAGTAAACATTAACGATGAGGTAGATTTTGTTTTGGCTGCTGCATTGTTGAAAGCAGTATCGCGCTAAGGTGACAAAATGACTATAAAAACGCTCCTACTTGATATTGGGGGAATATTCTTTTATCCTGCATGGCGAATACGAGGCATACTAGAAACAAGCAAAGAGTTACAAGTCGAAGTAGATGTCTTTAAGATGGCATTGGATAAAAACAAGAAATTGTTTTATACAGGTGCTATCTCAGAAACAGATTATTGGAGTTATATAATAGACACATTAAAGTTACAAACAGTTAAACCTTCTACACTTAAAACGCTTTATAGAAAATATGTGACACCAATTCCAGAGACCATTGATTTACTGCCCAGATTATCCTCAAAATTTACATTGTTGTCCTGCAATAACTCACCTAAAGAATGGATGGACTACCGCATAAAGATTGCTTCTCTAGATAAGTATTTTTCTGTGTTTTTAACATCTGGATATTTAGGTTACATGAAACCTGACGGCAAGGTATACGAAACCGTTATAAACTCGTATAAGAAGGAGGATCTATTTTATCTAGATGATAATGAACAGTATATTGAAAAGGCACAAGAATATGGAATAATTGGCAAAGTATATCAGAATTATAATGACTTATTACAGCTAGTAACGTAAAATAGGCGCAAAGGGAGGTCTGATAGAGTTGCCTTTTACGGATAGTTCATTCGTTGCGTTTGATGCGGCTGGATGCTGTAGACATATTTTGTCCTTTCTCATACTTAAACGTTAATTTAATATTCAATTCGTCGTTACCGCAGGTAGTAACAGTTAAAAGACGTAGTCCCAGCCAGATTCGAACTGGCGTCAACGGGTTCAGAGCCCGCTATCCTTGACCACTAGACTATGGGACTGGATTTGCCGTGTAGGGTTTTTGTGAGTTAGTTCTTATATATTTATCTGGTGCAGATATTGCTGCATATCCTGCCTTTCAGATAGTGCCAGATGGTCTTATGCCAATCAACTACCGCGAGCACCTCACTGTATCTAAGGAGATACAGGAGATTCTCATAGCAGACCTTGTCCTCATCCTCGCCTTCGACCTTACGATAGTTGGCGGGGTCGCAAACATTAGGGCAGGATGGCAGGTCTTCCTCTACTTCCTCCCAATAACCGCGCTCGCCGTCACGCTCTCCTTTATTCTTCATGAGCTTATGCACAAGTTCACCGCGCAGCGGTTCGGTGCCATAGCGGCATTCATGAGATCGCAGATGGGAACGGTAATAACGGTGATAACGGCCATGTTTGGCTTCCTTATAGGCATTCCTGGGGCCACGGTAATCTACACGAGCAGCTTCACTAAGAGGGAAGAAGGCATTGTATCGCTCGCCGGTCCGCTGACGAACTTTGCCGTCTTCCTCGCCTTCTTTACTATCGGGATAATACTGTATCCGGGATTCATACACAACATCACATCGACGCTCAGCCAGCATTACCTGGACAACAGCTACCTGCATAACGCGATAAACTTCACCCTGTTCATAAGCATACTGCTCGCCTTCTTCAACATGCTCCCGATATATCCACTTGACGGGAGCAAGATACTGAAGTGGAACCCCCTTTACTATGCGGCGCTCATAGCGGCAATCTTCCTGCTCTTCATAACCTTCATACCTGTCTATGCTCTCATGTTCGACATGGTCATATGGATCGTTATAGCTTTCGTTTTCTCCATGATATACAAGGGAGTCGGGCTATGACTCGCATCTGGCCTGCCTTCCATGAGTGCCAGAGACGTTGCCTAAACAGCCTTTTGTTATCAAATCCTGGGTATTCGACTTAGAATATAACGTCAATGCACGGCTTTCCTGGCATAGCCCTCTTTGCCCTCTCGGACCTGGAATCAGACTCCTTCTCGACTTTTATCTTCACCCCAATTGCCCCGGATATATAACTGCCGGCCTCGTCTAATAGTTCAATCTCCTCGCCTTGGGACATCTCAGCAGGCTTCATCTCCGCAGCCTTCTTCGCGAGCCCCGCGATGTATTCGATTACGCTGGTAGTTCCGGCATTCTTCCCCTCCTCGCCCAGCACCCTCTCCTTGTCAGTCTTCACCTTCTCAATGATCTTACCGATGTTCTTCTCCGCCGCAACCATGCCGTTGACCTTTCTCTTCCAGTCCTCAGCCACTATAAGCAGCATCTCCTTTGGCTGGCCCCTGCCCTTCCTGCTCGTAATTTCTATCACCTGTCTTGCATCGCGTATGACATCATCAACAAGATTCTCCATCCTCTCAACCTTGTCGCTTATCATCGATCCGTCAGCCGTCGGCCATTTTTCCGTTGAGGCGAAACCAGTATTTCCAAGCATATGCCATATCTCCTCCGACACGTGCGGGGCTATGGGTGAGAGCATGAGCGTTACCGCGGAGAGATAGTCCCTTATCACAATTCCGTTGGTCCCTCCTCTTGCAAAGTACCTCTTAAGCTCGATGACTGAGTTATATAGCGCCTCCGTCGATGCGGACCTGAGTTCTAGTATCTCCATCGCCCTGGTGGCCGTTTCAACCTTCCTGTTCAGCTTTGAGTAAAGCCAGAAATCAATGTGCTTCAGGGCACCGGAGCCCGACTCGCCTAAAGATGCCGCAGCAGCATATACATATTCAAGCCTCTCCTTTACTCCGTTGACCGCGTTGTCGTTATACTCCGAGTCGCTGAAGAGATCCGCGCCTGCAATGACGACGAACCTCAGCGGATCTGCCCCGTGTTTTGAGATCCCGTCCGAGAGCGGCACTATGTTCCCGAGGCTCTTGGACATCTTCTCCCCCTCGCTGAGCACTGTTCCGTTAACCACCACCTGCTTCGGCCAATATGCCTTGTCAAATATCGCAATATGGTTGTACAGGTACATGGTAAGATGGTTGAATATCAGGTCAGGCGACGAGTGGCTTGACGTATTCGCATACCAGTACACAAACGACTCCCTCGCCTTTCTCATCAGCCCGTAATCGACCCCGGTGCCTGCTGCAACGGCATTCGGATCTCCTTTCCCGAGGAAGACGTAGTCGAAGAACTCTGGCTTCAGCTTCCCGGGATCCACAGAGCGTATGATGTTGATTATCGTATACATAGACATATAGATTGTCGAATCAGAGAGCGACTCGATTATCTTGTCTCTATCCAGTGGAAACCTCGTTCCGAGACCCTGCGCCCTTGCGACGGCACGAAGGTCTATCCAACCTATGGCAAATTCGAACGCCTTTCTTGTCTTTTCCGGAACAACCGATATGCCCCTGAACGCTTCCAGGGTGCTTGCCTTCCATTCCTTATCGCCGTAGTTTATGAACCACTGGTCCTCTACGACCTTTACGACAACCCTGTAGCCGCACCTGCAGTATACAGGGCTGTTAGTGAGGACATAGAGTCCGAATCCATCTCCGCTCTTTCCCAGGTCCGCCTTCACCTTCTCCCTTGCCTCCGGCTCGCTCATGCCCTCATATCCCGGCACTGCCATCCTGCCCCAGTGCGACTCCTCCTTGTACTCCAGCCTTGTAGCTTCCTCTATTAGCGCATCTGACGCATTCACATCGGCTTTCAGGAGCTTTAGGTACGACAGCGCAGGCATGTCGGAAGCTGACTGACTGATTCCTGCCTGTCTGGTGGCCACAGGCCTGCCTATGTCAATATCAAGCACCTTTATCGGCATTATGCCTGACGCCGCAGCATTGCCGCCTGCCTTCAGCCGCTCTATTGCGATATAATCAAACGGTGCGTGGGCAGGAACGCTCATGACTATTCCCGTCCCTACATCCTCCTTTACGAAGAATCCAGGGAGTACGGGAATCCTTGCTGCATTTGATGGATTTATGCATCCCTTCGAAAGGAGCTCCTTGCCAGATACCTCTCCAACCTGGCTGATTCTTAACTGGTATTTGAGATTCTCCGATGCGGCCTTTGACAAATAGTACTTTCCTGCCATTCCTTCAATTGCGCATATGACGTATGCAGATTCCGCATTCACGAAGAGGTTGGTAACACCCATTATCGTTTCAGGCCTGAACGTGGTGCAGAGCAAGAACGCATCCTCCCCGTCTATCCTGAACTTCACTGCGGTTTCCTGGTCTATCTCAGGCTCCACGTCATGCTTGGTGTCGTGCATTCCGACTGCGTTGTCCTCGTTCGGGCACCATCCGACAGGATGCCTCCCTTTTGTTAGAAGGCCTTTTGAGTTGAGCAACCCGATCTGCCACTCTATGAACTTGCTGAATACCGGTTCGGTGGATACCAGCTTTCTCCTCCAGTCGATGCTGTATCCAGCCGCGCGCATTCCCGACTCGATCTCCTTTGTGAAGTAGTCAGCGATATGCAGCGGATCGGTCATCTTTGCTATCTCCTCATCGGATATGTGGAACACCTTAAGCTCGCGTATCAGGTCTGCATCCCCCTTCTGCAGCCTCTTTGCAAATCCGAGGATAGGCGTGCCGGTCGCATGGAAGCCCATCGGATATATGACGTTGAACCCCCTCATGCGCTTGTATCTTGCAAGTACGTCTGCAGTCCCGAATGTTCTGACATGGCCTATGTGCTGCGGCGCGTTGACGTATGGGAACGCAGCAAATACCATGTATGGATTCTTCGGGGTCACGTCGCTCTCAAAAACCCTGGCTTTCTCCCACTCGGCCTGCCACTTCCGCTCTATCTCCTTGTAGTCTATCATGAGAAGCCCCTGCCGCCAAATAAGATTAACTTTGATACCTTATATTGTGCGATACTTATAATCCTTTAGTCGCGAAAGGAACACGCAAAGTTTATATTAGTTACTTGGTATACAATTAGAATAGTTTAGATTAGACCAGTGAATGGATGGAGAGATCTGAGATGCATAGAATAGGTATCGACAGGGGCATGGCAAGGGGCATAGCCAGGCTCGTCATACTGAGCCAGATAAAGAAGAGCAGGACCTATCCGTATGCGCTTCTCAGGTGCATAAAGGGCCACCAGTTCCTCGGAAAGTTTGTGAGCAAGAGCGATGTCTACAACATAACCACATCGCTGGAGAAGGATGGCTACATAAGGAGGAATGCGAGAGTTAGCGGAGGGAGGCTCCAAAAGGTCTACGCTATAACCCCGGAAGGCGCTGAGGTAGTGAAGAATAAGGACAGGATCATAAAGAGGACAATAAGCGACTTCAGGAAGCTGATAAAGGAGGAGTTCGATGAGTGATGGCACTGCGGCAGTAGAGATAGAGCATCTTGTCAAGAGGTTCGGCAATCTCACAGCCGTAAACGACATAAATCTTGAGATAAAGGAGGGTGAGATATTTGGACTACTCGGACCGAACGGTGCCGGGAAAAGCACCACCATAAACATGATTCTCGGCCTTCTGCCGCCGACTTCGGGCAGAGTGCTCGTCAATGGCATAGACATGCAGAAGAATCCCAACCTGGCAAGGAATAATATGGGGATAGTCACGCAGGAGACTGTAGTCGAGCCAGAATTGACTGCAGAGCAGAATCTCATGATATTCGGCAAGCTCTATCATATTCCTGAACCGGAACTGCACAGGGACATAGACTTTGCGCTGGAGCTTGCCGACTTGACTGCTTTCAGGCACGCATATGCAGGCACCTTCTCAGGGGGCATGAAGCGCAGATTGGAAGTAGCGAAGTCGCTTATGCACGCTCCAGGGCTGATACTGCTGGACGAGCCTACGACAGGGCTTGACATACAGAACAGGGCAAAGATATGGGATCTGCTGCGCAAGATAAACAAGGAGAGGGATATAACCATAATCATGACAACGCAGTACCTGGAGGAGACCGACCAGCTCTGCAACAGGATAGGCATTATAGACCATGGCAAGCTGATAGCCCTGGGCACCCCAACGGAGCTCAGGCAGAAGATAGGGATGAGCAGTATCATAGAGATATCGGCCGGGAGGGACGACCTGCAGAAGGTAGCAAAGGCGTTTGAGAGGGTTGGGCTCGAGGCCAAGATGCTCGGCAACAAGGTCACCGCCCCTGGGGGCAGCAACGCCACAAAGAAGATAGAGGCGCTTATCAAGGAGCTCTCGGCAATGAAGATACAGATACACAACATAAGCATGCACGAGCCCACCATCGACGACGTATTTCTCAAGCTGACAGGATCGGAGGTCAGGGACACGGCAGGGGAGTACACCGGAAACAACAGGAGCTTCATGGTAAGGGGGGGCAGATAGTATGAGCTTACTTGGAGACACGCACACGCTTCTTCTCAGAGAGATGCTTATATTCAAGAAGAATATGGTTGCAAACACCATGAGGTCGCTTATCTTTCCACTACTCTTCATAATTCTGCTCGGCAGCTTCGGCAGCACACCGAAGAACGTACCTGTCGCAATAGTGAATCTTGACAACGGACCAGGAGCGCTCAGTTTCATAAACCAGCTGGAAGCCGGAGGCAGCATAAGCATACTCTCACAGACAAACCAGCAGGAGGCGATGAGCCTCCTTTCGCAGGGCCAGGTCGCAGGGGTGGTTGTAATTCCGTCCGGCTTCTCGCAATCGCACGGGACAGGCACCGGCGTATACATATACCTTGACAACTCGCAGCCGCAGTCTGCTAGCGTGATTAGCGCCAGGGTAGATGCCATAGCTGCGCAGTTCGGGTCAGCCACGAGCACCAGCGGCGTTCCCGTGGTCACCAATTACGTTTACGGCGCGAGCAGCAACTATATCAGCTTCGTGGTCGGCGGGCTTCTCGTCATGGTCGCGGCATTCGGTGCGGTCTTCACGGCAGGCTTTACCCTGCTGAGCGACAGGGAGCTCGGAAACCTTAAGGCATTCCTGACCACCCCGATAAACAGATTTGCTGTGCTTCTTAGCAAGATACTATACGGCACATTCCAGTCCTTCTTCTCGGCACTGATAGGCTTCGTAATAGGCCTGCTCTATGGCGCTACGGTTGCTGCAGGAGTAGTTGGGTCTGTGGAGATGATATGGATAATATTCCTTGTCGGGTTCGGGTTCAGCGCCCTTGCGATGTGCTTTGCCTCAATTGCAAGGCAGGTCCAGAACTACGCGATGATGGCGCAGTCAACTGTAATGCCACTCGCGTTCCTTGGCGGGGCATTCGTACCCGTAACCCTGCTTCCGGCCTTCCTGCTTCCGCTGGTTGCGGTCAACCCGCTGACATATGCAGTGAACGCGGTCAGGGACGTGATGATAAAAGGGTTCCTGCCTCTCTCCACGCTCGTGTATACCTCCATAATAATGCTCATCTTTACTGGCGTGATGATGGGCCTTGCACTGTTCTTCTTCAGCAGGACAAATAAGCAGATGTGACGATATTTATTGGTGAAGAAAAATGAACACAAAAACAATCTTGCTGGCATTTGCTGCAGTAGCGATGCTAAGCACAATGGCAGGAGCGCAGTCGGTATACGACAACTCCCTCTCCCTCGTGAATGTCTCTGTGTCACCTAACCCGGTAACTGCGGGCGGCAACGTGATGATACGGTTCCAGATGTACAACGGGTATGACAACTGGCTTTACGGCACAGTCCTGCAGGCCAGCGGGACATATCCCCTGCTCAATGCCTCACCGCTCAGCGGCTATAAGATAGGCGTCATCAATCCGGGAGAGACTACTGGCCATTACAATTACACCTTTGCAATACCAGACACAACGCCTTCAGGCACGTATACGGTGGACTTTTCGGCATCGTACTTTGTTTATGCCGCTACCGGCACGGAGGTTGCATCATCGGCACTGCCGATAAGCTTCTACGTACAGAACAGGCCTGCGATAAAGGTAGTTGCATCAAGTCCGCAGGGGTCAACGCTCTATGCGGGTCACAACCAGACCATTGACCTGGTGGTACAGAATACAGGCTACGGCGCCGCCAAGAACGTGAGCATCACTGTTGGCAGGGCAACGGGACTCAACATACTCAGTTCTGTCACCTCGTTCTATGCGCAGGATATACCCGAGGGGGCCGCGGTGAGCGAGCCGCTTCTTGTAGGGGCGAAGAACGTGAGCAACACAAGCCTTACAGTGAACGTGACATATTACTCGTCTACACTCAAGCGGAGCTATAGCACGAGCCAGCAGGTAAACCTCTCCGTGGCTCCTGCCGCGGAGTTTGCGATAAGCTCCCTGGGTTACGGCCCTTCTGTTGGCGCAACTGATGTGCCCCTAAGCTTCAGGATAACGAATACGGGCACGAGCGCTGCAACACAGGTGCAGGTAAGCCTGGAATCTCCGTACCCGATAACTCCGGTAGCTGGCACGGCTTACATAGAGAACCTAGGACCGGGTGCATCGGCGAACATGACCTTCATGGTCAGCATCGACAGTTCCGGGGTTCCGGGCAACTATCCAGTGACGCTCACTGAGCAGTGGAAGCAGCCCAACGGTGCCGTCAACCAGCAGTACTCAGGCTCTAACAACTATTACGTGCCGGTCATCGCGGCATCGGGCATAGGGGGAATGGCAGAGGACGCGATAGTTGTCTTAATAGTCATTGTTGCTGCGGCGGTACTGGTGAGAAGGAGGTCCAGGCGCAACAGCGGCAAGTCGGATAAGAAGGAAAAGAAGTGAGTGTCAGGGTTTAACTTGGGAGGACATAGAGAAATATCTCTAGGTCCCAGATGCAAATGAGTGTTTTCATGAAAGCGCAGAATGGCAGCAGGAGGATAGTGGTTCTCGGCGGAATGAACATGGACATCGTAGCCGAGGCAGGGGAGATGCCCGGCATAGGCGAGTACATCTACGGCAAGAGGCTTCACTTCATAGCAGGCGGTAATGGCCTTAACCAGGCGGTCGCGGCGGCAAGGCTCGGCGGATCGGTCTCATGCATAGGATTTGTCGGAGACGACGGCTTCGGCAAGGAGCTTGTCGCGTTCCTGAAGAATGAGAAGGTGGACACAAGGCACGTTAGCACCATAAGGGATATAAACAGCGGGTCCGTCCTCTACCTGCTGGTGAACAAGGAGGAGAGGCACGTGGTCTTTACCGGGGGCAACATGAAGGCAGAGGCAGGCGCAGTCGAGAACATAGAAATACTCCCATCGGACATAGTAACTTCGGTGCTCACGGTCTCGCAGGAGGTTATATCGGTGCTGTTCAGCAAGGCCAGGGAGGTTGGTGCGAAGACAATCCTCAACGTCTTCCCGAATGATGACATAATGGATGGGCTCCTTGAGCTAGCGGACTACGTCATACTGAATGAGGTAGAGCTCGCGTTCAGGACAGGGGACACGGAGTTCGCCAAGAAGCAGCACAAGGACCTGCACATGGGCGGGGATGAGATACTCAAGCTGGTAAAGAGGTTCAGGGCCAGGGAGGACCAGACAGTGATAGTGACGCTTGCAGAGAGGGGAGCTGCGGGCATCTCCGGGGAGAGCATAACATGGGTTGAAGGAAGGAGGGTGAAGTTCGTAGACGCAACTGGGGCGGGTGACTGCTTCCTCGGAGCGTTCGCAACGGCGTTGTCGGAAGGGAAGAACTTCAAGGACGCGATGGAGTTCGCTAATGCCGCGGCTGCTATAAGCGTACAGACGATAGGAGCGACTACATCCTTTCCGGGACGTGAGGAAGTAAATTCTTTAATTGCTGGGAATAAATGATAAGCATGGATGCTGAAATAGGAATTATAGGCGGTTCTGGATTCTACTCACTGCTCGAGAATGCGGAAGAGATCGAGATGAGAACGGAGTATGGAGCGCCAAGCGACAAGATAAGTATCGGAATGATCAGTGGAAGGAGAGTCGCATTCATACCAAGGCACGGCAAGAGCCATAGGATACCTCCACAGAGAGTACCTTACAGGGCCAATATAGCCGCGCTGAATGAAATTGGTGTGAAGCGGATAATAGCTACCAACGCTGTCGGATCGCTCAAGCCAGAGTTCAGGCCTAGCGAGATGGTCTTCCTTGATCAGTATGTTAATATGACGCATGGACGCGATGACACGTTCTTTGATAATGACATCGTGGTGCACGTAAGTTCCGCGGAGCCATACTGTGAAGAGCTGCGTGGATTGGGTGCAAACATGGCAGACAAACTGGGGATAAAGTACCACAAGTCCGGAACGATAGTCGTAATAAACGGCCCTCGCTTCTCAACAAAAGCAGAGTCAAGGATGTTCAGTGCACAGGGTTTTGACACGATAGGGATGACGCAGTATCCGGAAGTTGCCCTCGCGCGGGAGAAGGAGATGTGCTATGCCAGCATTGCGCTTGTGACCGATTACGATGTAGGACTTGAAGGCAGAAGCGACATAAAGCCGGTAAGTGCGGAGGAAGTAGGGAATATATTCAATGACAATGTGAAGTTGGTAAAGGAGCTGATACGCGCGCTTGTTCCGTCGGTGCCGAAGGAACGTTCCTGCAAGTGCAAGAACGCTTTAGACGGCGCCACATTTAGCCGCTAGGTCTTATTCCTGCTTTTTGACAGGAGTCCACTAATCGATTTTATATAAGGCGCCTGGACAATCCCTAACTCAGTAACAATTGCTGAGACAAGCTCAGGCGGCGTCCTGTCAAAAGCGGGATTTAGTGCTTCGACGCCTTTGGGAACTATCCTTAACTTTCCCATTATCTTCTTCACCTCATCTTGGTTTCTCTGTTCTATCTTTACACCGCCGGCTTTTGTAATTGGGTCTATGGTCGATATCGGTGCTGCAACATACAACCTCCCGCCCAGATGCTTGAGCAGTATTCCGAGATTGAATGTTCCTATCTTATTGTATACATTGCCGTCTGCTAGTATCCTGTCTGCCCCTGCCCATGCGGCGGTAACCTTCTCCTCTCTGATCAGGTGACCTGTTGCGTTATCCGTAATGACCTTCAGTGGAATATCATCTCTATGCAGTTCCCATGCCGTGAGCCTCGCGCCCTGATACAGCGGCGCAGTATATGTTACCAGCACATTGAATCTCTTACCTTCCGCCCATGCTGCTCTTATTGGAGCTGTAGCCGTTCCTATGCCGTCACATGCAAGTGCGCCTGCATTGCATACCGTGATCAGGACATCGCCGTCACTTATAAGCTTCTTGCCGGCTTCCCCTATCTTCAAAGTCGCAGCTATGTTCTCACTCTGCACTGCCTTTGCCTCATATACTGCAGCGGCCTTTATCTCTGCGATGCTTAGCCCCTCTTTATATGCCAGCTCTACGGACTTTACGCCTCTGTTTATGCCCCACGCCAGATTTACGGCAGTTGGCCTTGTTCTTACTAGAGTTTTGGCTGCTGATCTGACTTTGTCAATCACGTCTTTCCTTGAACCGTGCACATTGTTGGCTGCAAGGGCTATGCCATACGCGCCTGCCTCACCAAGCACCGGCGCCCCCCTTATTTCAAGCTTCTTTATCGCCAGTGCAAGTCTGCCTATTTTTTTAGATGAGAAATAGACCTCTTTCCACGGTATTTGCGAATTGTCTAACCATACTATCTCATCCTTTTCATCATCCCAGCGAATTGGAGTTATACGGGTAGGTATATTTGACATATCTGGCTTCGCCTCTTACTTCCCAAATGCGCGTATTGCCTGCCTTAGCTCCTTATGGCTTTCCGCGTAAGCCTCTATAGAAACTCCCTTCTCTATCGCTTCCCATGCCTGCCTTATGCTGCGTGCTCCGCCTTCGGGGCCCATCGGATGGCCGAATACTCCACGCCCTGGAACCATAGAGAAGTCAACGGTCCCAAATGCCTTGTACATTGGAAGAAGGCTTCCGGCCCAATCGCTTCCCCCAGGGACCGGCAGTGACTCCCGTACGCTGCCCCATCGATTTAGGCATGTTTCAACGTTCTCCTTTACCTCTGCCGGAGTTGTATTCATCCTGTCCCCAAGGCCTGGCATTATTATGCCGTCGAACCCGCTGAGCCTCTGCAGCTTTGTCACCACTTGCGTTGTGAGCCCAAAGTGGGGATGCCTCGTGTATGGGGCTATGAAGTCGAAATGTGAGAATATTGGGACCTTTGTGTTCTTAGATAGCATCCTTGCTGCGGAAAGTCCAACGGCCATGCCGTTAAGCATGACAGCATTGCCGCCCAGTTCGACAACCATATCGTGGAGCTCCAATATCTTGTCAACCTCGTCGGTTATGTTGGCTATGAAGATCTTCTTTTCCCCGGTCTTATCTTCTGCCTTATGCATTTTGCTTATCACTGCGGCAACTCGCTCCTTTGTGGGGCTATAGGGAACATCCGAGAGCATTTCGTCATCCTTCGTGGCATCTATTCCGCCGAGATACGCTTTATATGCAAGTTCGGCAAAGTCATCCGGCTTTAGCCCGATATTCGGCTTTACAACGCCGCAGACAAGCGGTCTGCCATTAACCTTTACTATCTCCCTTATCCCTTTTACTCCGAAGCGAGGACCCTGGAATTCCCTTAAGTAACCATCAGGAAACTCGATGTCGAGTAGTTTTATTGCATTTATCCCAGGCGTGAAGAAAGCACCCTCACCGCAAGCCGCTGTCATAAGATTTGGAAACTTTGGCCCGAAGTTTACATGTGGATGTGCTATCTTTACCTCCACTTGCGTGTAACTGGAGCCTTTTGCATATGCAGACTCGATGCTTGGGTGCACTATCCGGCCAGTTTTCTTCAGCTTGACCACCTTTGCCCCGTAAAGCGGCCTGAAGTCCTCTTCAACGCCGACCCTATTCCACAGCGCGGTGCTCTGCTCCCTGCAGAGGTGTGCGGCTGTATCTTCTGGGTCAAACGGAGTCTCGAAGTAGTACTTAAAGATGCAGTACCTCCCTCTGTCGAGCTCATCCCATTTGGCAAAGAACGGCTTGTTCTCTTCCTTCATCGGCCGAGCACCTCTATCGTAACTTTTCTCTCTGGTCTTGCGCCATCAAGCTCCACAAAGAAGATTGTCTGCCATGTGCCGAGCAGCAGCTTTCCTTCCCTCAAGGGTATTGCCTCGCCTGAGTTGACCAGCATTGACTGAAGATGTGCATGGGCATTCGGCCTGTCATCAACATTTGTCCTGTTGTGACCGTAATCCCCTGCCTTGGGGGCGAGCATATCGAAGAACTTCCTGTAATCAGCCATGAGGCTCACCTCTGATTCACTTATTCTTACAAGACCGGTTGTATGGGGGCTGAAGACAAGCACCATACCATCCATTATTCCGCTCTTGGCGACTGAGTCTCTTACCCTGTCCGTTATATTGACCATCTCAAATTCCTTGCTTGTGGGAAACTTTAGCTCATCAAAGAATACATTCATATCAATCCACCGAATAATTAGGGGGTTGCATTGACTTTTGGGCAGGTGCCGAGGCATCTCCCCTAGCACTTATACAGGAGCCTTTCGTATACCCATCCCTGCTGCCTTTCTTCGGTGCCACTCTTGCATGTGTCATGCCCCTGCCCATGACAACCGTTCTTCAGGTAATGTTTATACACCTTCGCTTCACCATCTGCCTGAAATTAGTGGTTTCTTAGCTCAGGCAGATGTAAATGTATCACTATATAAATCTATTGCTGCAATAGATACCTGTTCACACTCTGGTCTTTCGGCTAATTCGTATTAGCTAGAACTGCCTATCTGTGGATAGTGAAAATTCCTGCTGGAATTAGATGTAGTCTTGAGTAATGCAAAGAGGCTCGCGAACGACAATTGCGAAAACTTCAATCAGCATACTTCCAAAAATAACTCCAGTCGATGCTGCTGGAGGACACTGCTATCAGATTTCGACAGCCATGCAAGTCAGCCCAACGGCCTCGTTGGGCGGCGTACGGCTCAGTAACGCGTGGTCAATCTACCGCAGAGAAGGGTATACCCTCGGGAAACTGAGGATAATGCCATATAGGCCAGGGATTCTGGGATGAATCCTGGCTCAAAAGGTGCGCAAATTGCAGCGCTACCGCTCTGCGATGAGACTGCGTCGGATCAGGCTGTTGGCGGGGTAACGGCCCACCAAACCTATTACCCGTAGGGGATATGAGAGTAAGAGCCCCGAGAAGGGCACTGAGACAATGGCCCTAGCGCTACGGCGTGCAGCAGGCGCGCAAACTCCACAATGCGCATACGCGTGATGGGGGGAGTCTGAGTGATTCACTTCGGTGAATCTTTTGACAAGTATAGCAAGCTTGTAGAATAAGTGCTGGGTAAGACCGGTGGCAGCCGCCACGGTAATACCGGCGGCACAAGTGGTGTTCACTATTATTGGGCTTAAAGAGTCCGTAGCCGGCTAAAACCGTCTTATGTGAAATGTTGGCGCATAACGCCAACGAGTGCATAAGATACCTTTTGGCTAGGGAGTGGAAGAGGTCAGGAGTATTCATGGGGTAAGGGTAAAATCTTATAATCCTATGAAGACTACCGGTGGCGAAGGCGCCTGACCAGAACACATCCGACGGTGAGTGACGAAGGCTAGGAGAACGAATCGGATTAGATACCCGAGTAGCCCTAGCAGTAAATTATGCAGACTCTGGTGTTGCGATTATCACGAATAAGCGCAGTACCGTAGGATAACTGTTAAGTCTGCCGCCTGGGGAGTACGGCCGCAAGGTTGAAACTTAAAGCAATTGGCGGGGGAGCACACAAGGGGTGGATGCTACGGTTCAATTGAATTCAACGTCGGAAATTTTACCTGGAGCGACGGCAGTGTGAAGGTCAGACCAATGATCTTACCTGACAAGCCGAGAGGTGCTGCATGGCGATCGTCAGTTCGTGGTGTGAACTCTCCGGTTAAGTCCGGTAACGAACGAGACCCTCATTGACAGTTGCTACTAGAGTAGAGATACTATAGGCACTCTGTCGAGACCGCCTGCGTTTAAGCAGGAGGAAGGAGAGGGCGACGGTACGTCAGTATAGTCCGAATCTTCAGGGCTACACGCGGCATACAGAGGTTGGTACAATGGGCTGCTACCCAGAAATGGGACGCCAATCCCCTAAAACCAATCAAAGTCCGGATTGAGGGCTGAAACTCGCCCTCATGAAGCTGGAATCCCTAGTAATCGCTTGTCACTATCGAGCGGTGAATGAGTCCCCGCTCCTTGCACACACCGCCTGCCAAGTCATCCAAGTGAGGCCTTAGTGACGCAGCATCTTATGGTGCTTTCGAACTAAGGTTTCGTGAGGGGGGCTAAGGCATAACAAGGTATCCGTAGGGGAACCTGCGGATAGATCACCTCATAACTTCTTCGGAAGTTTAGAGAAACAGTTTAGTGTGCACAGGAAGCAATTCCAATTGTCGCGGCCTCGCATTAATAACTCAAGACTACATCTTTTCTCTTCGTTCTCAGGGATTACCGTAGGATAGACTGCTAAAAGTATGACCTTTTCCCATTTTTTCGTCCCTCGTGGAAAAGCATTAAAGGGGTGTGGGGTCAAGGTATACCCCGCAGTTTAGTGCGGGGACGGAATTGACCCCACCATATTAACACTACACTATTTTTCTATCCTGAAGATAAAGAGTCTTTGGTGGCGAATGGGCGCGGTTTGACACGCCCGGATTTTTCGCCGCCGAAGTGAACAATATGGATAGCGTAGACTCTGCAAAGAATATAGAACCCGTGGCCAAGGGGCTT
>JAJZYR010000011.1 GCA_021797995.1 Microcaldota archaeon | reverse complement strand
ATAGATCCTGAACCTGTACGCCCGCACAGATTCCATGACATTTATTATATTGTAAGTGTTTATACGCCTTCACTTCATCCCGCGATTGAAATCGTGGGTTTTCAGCTCAGATGAATCATTATAAAAAGGCAACAGTGCGGGATTTAGAGCCAGGTATCAGCGCACGGCACGTCCCGCACCGACAGCGCAAGGTATATAACCCTTGGCAATGCAGAGTATTTGTGGCGACAGTACAGGCAGAGGAGGTGCAGCTGTGCATCTCGGCTGAGAACTTCGACGTAGAGGCATTGGTAGGGGAAGCTACGTGGAAAGACATACTCGTAGACCTTGTAAGGAAGAACAGGATTGATCCGTGGGACATAGACATACTCGAGGTAGTGGACAGGTACGTCTCTGCCGTGAGGGAGCTGAAGGTCATGGACCTAAGGGTTCCTGCCAACATAATACTTGCCGCGTCGATGCTCCTTGGGTTCAAGAGCGAGGTCTTGCTGCATGAGGAGGAGCAGGAGGCCGCGGCCGAGGAGCAGGGGATGCGGCCCAGGCAGAGGGTTGAGGTGGAGCCCCTTACCCTCAGGCTCAGGCTGCCGCCGAAGAGGAGGCTCACGCTCGCTGAGCTCGTAGCCGCACTCGACGAGGCAATGAAGCTCAGGGAGGTAAGGGAGCTTGCGAAGAAGAACCTTCAAGTCCGATTCCCGCTCATGTTCAAGAGCACTGACATAGAGGCAGAGACGGAAAGGGTATACCAGATGGTCAAGGCAAGCGCCGACAAGGGCAGCATAACGACGTTCAGCGCGCTCTCGCGCTCAGGTGGCTCCGAGGATATTCTCATCGGGCTCTTCATACCCCTCCTCTTCCTTGCCCACCGCGGCAAGGTGTCGCTTGTACAGGAGAGATTCTTCGGTGAGATAATCATAGCCCTGACATGAGGTCGATGGGATGGCTGGAGAGACTGACTACATGAAGCTCATAGAAGCTGCGCTGTTCATGTCTGCGAATCCTCTGAGCGCCAACGAGATTGCCTCAGTCACAGGTATAATGTCCATAGGGAAGGTGCAGGAGCTCGCCAGGCAGCTGAAAGAGGAGTACAGGGCCAGGGACACTGCCCTCGAGATACTTGAGATAGACGGCAGGTTCATGTTCAGCCTCAGGGAGCCTTATGCCTCAAAGGTCAGCAGCATGGCTAGCGGCCCTGACCTGAGCAAGGGCGCACTCCGCATACTGGCTTTCGTGAGCAGAAACAGAGGGGTGCTGCAGAGCGACCTGGTCAAGGCCTTCGGGAGCGCCACCTACGGTTATATGGCAGAGCTGGCGGACAAGAGATTCGTAGAGACAAAGCCGTTCAAGAGGAGCAAGAGGGTATTCACGACACCCAAGTTCGACGAGTACTTCGGCGGCGGGCCGCAGGCGCAGGGTCAGTAGACCGGATGCTCCTCATCTATTCCCTCCGAGGAATTCAGGAAGAGCGCGGCGACGAAGAGAAACGAGGAAAGCCTGTTCACATACGCGATGACGCGGCTGTCTCGCCCGCGCCTTCCCGCGGCCGCAACGATTCTCCTTTCGGCGCGCCTTGCTACCGCGCGTGCGACATGAAGGTGCACGGCGCCGTCGCAGCCACCTGGTATGACGAACTTATTCAGCGGAGGCAGCTGCAAGCCCAATTTACTTATGCCTTCCTCAAGCCTCGCTATTGCCTTGTCATCGATAATCGCGCTCTCCCTTCTTCTTCCGCCTCCGGTGGCGAGATTGGCGCCTATTGCGAACAGGTCGTTCTGCACATGCCTGAGCATTGCCCTTACCTGCTCGTTGCGTATGTGAAAGACCGCAACCCCTATGCAGCTGTTCAGCTCGTCTATGCTGCCTATGGCCTCTATGATTGCGTCATCCTTGGGGACCCTGCGGCCAGCAAGGAGCCCTGTATCACCATTGTCACCGGTTCCGGTATAGTACCTCTGCGGCATGCAATCTGCAGTGTATCTAGCAATTAGAAGGCTTTTATACCTAACCAGTCAGATTACTATCCGCTGGGCGTGTAGTCGAGTGGTAAGACGTCGCCTTCACACGGCGAAGACCTGGAGTTCGATTCTCCACATGCCCATTTTTTCCTTGCGGAGACGCATGGCTGCTGCGACTGCGCCATGCCTGGGGGTTGTGCAATCTGCCGTTGCTAACGAAAAGCATAAAAGCCCTGTACGGGAATAGATGCGCATGGTAGATCTGAAGCCAGTTATTTCTGCAGCCGAGAGCGGAGGCGAAGTCCTGCGCAGGTACTTCGGCAAGACACTGGCGCAGGTGGAGAAGTCAAATGCGGCCGACATCCGCACAAGTGCCGACCTTGACTCCGAAGCCGCGATAATAAGGTCTCTAAAGTCTTCCTTCCCAAAGTACAATATCCTGTCCGAGGAAGCCGGCCTCCTAGGCAACAAGTCGGATTACATGTTTGTCATTGATCCTCTCGACGGGTCAAATAACTTCGTGCTTGGAATACCCAACTTTGCGGTAAGCATAGGGCTTATGAGGGGTAACAGGATAATTGCAGGGGTAATTTACCAGCCTGTCATCAATGAGATATATTATGCGCAGGCAGGGCAGGGCGCATTCCTGGGTAACCGCAGGCTGCATGTCAGCAGCGAGGGCGATATGGCAAGGGCCACGATCAGCTACACATGCGGCTACATCAATTCGGCACGGTATGAAGAGACGCTCGTACGCGAGCTGCACAATAAGAGAGTCAAGAGGATAATAGAGAACTGGTGTCCGAGCCATGAATTCTGCCTGCTTGCGGCAGGCAGGATAGAGGCCATCGTCAACAACAAGAACGAGCTGTACGACTACTGCGCAGGGAAGATTATCGCGAAGGAGGCGGGCGCGAGGATAACGACCTTTGGCGGGAAACCGGAGAGGGATGAGCACTCAAGCACGTTCCTTGCCACTAATGGAACCGGAATACACGGCAAGATGCTAAGGGTAATCAGGTCTTGCAGGCCGGAACGCCGGCATGCCCCAAAACGCGGGAACCGCAATAATTTATAAGGAGGTGCCCCTCATAATGCACATGATGAAAGAGGAGAAGTGGAAGCTGGTCAAACGCAGGCTGGCTCTCAGGACAAGGCTGTTCAAGGTGTTCCTTGACGATGTCCTGCTTCCTAACGGCACGCGGATAAAGGACTTCGTGGTCATCCAGAAGCCCAGCTATGTCAAGATAGTTGCCCTTGACTGCCGGGGCAGGCTTGTGGTGACTAGGGAGTACAGGCATGCTGTTGACAGGTACATGTGGGAGCTTCCCGGAGGTTTCGTAGACAGGGGGGAGCAGGTGCTTGCGGCGGCCCGGAGGGAGCTGGCCGAGGAGACTGGCTACACCAGAGGCAGGTTCAAGCTCATGGGCAGCATATCCGATTTCGGTTCGACAGACACCCATACCGGATACATAGTGAGGGCGACAGGCGTTTCCGGATTGAGGAAGCAGTCTCTCGAGGACACCGAATCGATATCCAGCGTGACGCTCATGCCCATGTGGAAGGTAAGGAGGATGATCATCAGGAATGAGTTTGAGAACAGTTCTGCGATAGCCGCGATGGCCATAGCCGGGATCCTCTTCTAGATTCCTGCTCCAGCCCTCCTGTCTCTCAGGAGCCGCTGCATCAGTTCATCAAGCTCGTTCTCGCTATTGACATTGGCATAAATGATGCCAGGACTGCGATGCGCCTGCGCTCCACCGGATGCAACTAACGGCAGGTTTACCCCTCTGTCCCAATCCCGGTGCTCCGGCAGGAGAAGTTCCGCCGCCGAAACCTTCATTATCAATACCCCTATATGTTGCTGCCATCCGCCAGATCCAAGCTCCCTATCTGCAAGGTCCTGCCTCTTTACGCCTTTCAATATAGCATTATCCTTGCCTAATTCAAAGACCATGCTGTTGCCTATGGTATTTTCTGGATCTGTTACTGCAAACGTGGCAATCGCTCCGGAGGAGACATGGTTGGCATGCATATCTCTTAACGAGAATCCGTGCCGTATCTCGTCACCGTTGCATATTACTATGTCGCGGATATTATCACTACCACCAGCATTGATTGTTCTGATGGCTTCGATAATCTTCGAGGCTATTCCGTACTCATGGTTTAGTATCTTAACCCCACTATGCGGCAATTCACCCGCATTTGCATACTCTGTTATTAACCTTCTCATCCTCTTTGCATGGTGGCCCACACCAAATGATAAAATGTCCACGATGTGCGGATCAAGCATCTCTATCGTATACCATATCAGAGGCTTGCCGTCAAATGCAATCTCTGATTTATGGATCCGTCCTCCAGTAAGCGATTTCATCCTCGTTCCGTATCCGCCGCATAATATAACAGCTCCTGTTCCGGGTCCTGATGTCGGCCCGCTTTCCGTATTAGGCCCCATTCTAGAGGGCTTCCGCTTGGCTATCATGTTGATCACATAATCCGGTTCTTCCTAAATTGCATTAGTCCAAACAGGGCCTGTAGTCTGATTTCAGATATAACCCTTTATAAAGCTTTTCTGAACGATTACAGATTGGCATTAGAATAGATGATGCCAGAACTGCGATGCGCACCTCTTTGCTGCGTATGCACGTGCCTCGATGGCGGTTGCCGTGATTACGGAGTCACCTAATCTAGACAAGGAAGCCCACAGAATTTATTCGTGGGATGATGTCAGTCGATGCTAGAAACAATCGATGAGGAGCGGCAGATGGTCAGAGACCACATCATCCAATACCGCAAACTTTTTTACCGAGACTTCGTGCGAAGGCATTATATAGTCGGCGAATTTTTCCGGAAACTCGAAGTACCTCGTCCGTGTGGAAGTAATCCCATATTCCGTAACAAGGTTCCTGAGTGGTATGCCCTCAAGGATCCTTATGCTCTCGGTATGTGGGGATAGATTTAAGTCACCACATAGTATCCTTTTGCCATCAATGGCTTTGATTATCCCTTTTATATTCCTTGATTGCTCCAGCGTTTCCGGATAGTCCTTTTTGTCAAGAGCCACAAATTTGCCGTGGATATTCCATATATTGTACACTTCGTCTTTCCTTATCCTTGTATAAAGCATGTTGATCCCTATGGTGCTCCACTTATTATCTGTCATTGTGTTCTTCTTGCCGTAAACATACTGCTCCTCTACAGATTCGACCCTCCAGCCCTTCTTTATGAAAGTTGCAAGGCCCCTCTCGTTGACTTGCGGTATTGCATTATACCCTACAAACTCAGGGAGTGCCTGCCTGAGACGGTTGGCTATATCTTCACTTCCATCTTTGAAAACGGCGCTCGGAATGCCTCTCCTGTTATCCAATACTTCCTGGAAGCAGAAGACGTCAGTCGTAGTACTCTTCGATTTGACAAAATCGATAAGCTCTCCGGAGAGCTTTCCGCACCAGATATTCAGTGTTATCAGACGCATGGCATCGCCTCAGGCAGGGCTGACAGACAGTCACACCTGAAGATCATTTATCTCACGCAATATTGCATTTTTAAGCTCCTTGCCATTATGGCACATTATACTGATTACCTCAGACAGCTCTGGCGATTGGCCTAACATCTGCATCCTCTTGAGCCGTTTCAGGTCTTCGGTATCCTGCTTTCCGTCGCTATTCCTTCCGAGCATAAGCTTATAGAATGCTATAAATCCTGGATGCGCGGCCATAAATCCGCCTCCATCGACATACTGGATGTGCAGTTCCTTTGCATGGCTCAGCATCACTGCTGTTTCCGGATATATATAATCGCAGGCCGGTGCGAACTTATGGTCCGGGGGGAACTCCTGCGACAATTCAGTTATGATATCTATAGGGATTTCCGGAATCTTGAGCCGACCGTCTCCTGAAACTCTTGGCTCTATGCTAAGAGCAGGCCCTTTCAGTATATGTCCGAAATGCAGGACGGGCTCGACCCTTAAGGAAGTATCACATTCCGGTATTGCATCCTTAATGCGGTTGAGTACGTGTCTCTCGCCAGGTACGTCCATGATCACAATGTCCACGTCTGTCGGAATTCTATCAACGCCATTCAGGCCGTTCTTCGAGGCGCAGTCAAGCTGGTAGGCAAACACGGCTCCTCCGGCTATGAGCATCCATGATTGCCTGTCAAAACCTTGCGAATCCAGCAGCCTTACTGCAAATTTTAGTGTCTCCACGAACCTTTCTTGTTCTGGATTCAGCTGGTGGTGGGGCCTTAAAGTTCCCCTTACCGCACCGTTCAGCTCGCCATTCAGCTGGTTTGCATATACTCGGCTTCTTGTGTAGACCATCTAACCTGCCTTTATAACTAAAGAGCCCAAATTTAATTTTCTAGCAGTAAAGCCTTGTCAACCTAGCGGATATACATGACGCATGTCGCCAGACTGCATGTATGTATCAACTATAAATCCCTTATAAACCTTCCCTGATATTATTTATGTAAAAGTTCTGCCATGGCGGATATATATCATTATCGCGCTCTATTTTAGGTTTGGCTACTGTTGTGCCGGATTACTGCCAACTTCTCCTATCCAGTATGCTATGAGACCTCTAATGGACGTAAGCAGTCAGTATGCCATACAGTGGAAGCTTAAGCATGCACCTGTGCGATGCCGTGGTTACGCTGCAGCAGGATAAGTTATAAAGCAATAGAGGAGGTGTAAGCATACAGGCTTCGTGTCTAAGTTATGCCATTCTACTACTCCCATTCTATAGTCGATGGTGGTTTGTTTGTTATATCATAAACAACCCTTACTGCGTCAGCTATCTCATTTGTTATCCTAGTTGATATGCGCTCGAGTACGCCATACGGAATCCTTGAGAATTCGGCGGTCATTGCATCCTTGCTTCCTACTGCCCGTATCGCAATCACCGAGCCGTAGGATCTTGAGTCCCCCTTCACCCCTGTACTCTTCGTATCGGTGAGCACCGCAAAGTACTGCCATGGCAGATCATTCAGCCCTGCAGCCGCTATCTCATCCGTGACTATGGCATCAGCCTTCCGGACTATGCCTATCTTTTCACTGGTTACCTCGCCCACTATCCTTACCGCAAGCCCCGGGCCGGGGAATGGCTGCCTGTTGACCATTTCCTTCGGCAGCCCTAGCCTTGAAGCTACCTTCCTTACCTCGTCCTTGTATAATTCTTTCAGGGGTTCCACCAGCCCCGCGAACTTCATTGTCTCAGGAAGGCCGCCGACATTGTGGTGCGTTTTGATTACCCTTGATTTCTTTGAGATTCCAGACTCTATCCTGTCCGGATATATCGTCCCCTGGATCAGATAGCGTGCCCCGACCTTCTCCGCCTCTTCCTCAAAGACCCTGATGAATTCGTTTCCTATGGCCTTCCTCTTCTGTTCAGGGTCCGCTATGCCCTTCAACTTCTCCAGGAACCTTGCCCTGGCATCCACATGCACATAAGTTATCCCGAGCGCCCTTGCCATATCGCTTATCTGCTCCGGTTCGTTCTCCCTCATAAGCCCGTTGTCGATGAAGACTGCGGTAAGGTTCCTTCCTATGGCCCTGGCTGCAATCGCACCGGCGGTGGATGAGTCTATCCCGCCGCTGAGGGCGATTATAGCGCGCTGTCCCTTCACTGCCGCCCTTACCCCGTTTACGTACTGTTCCACGAGATCGCCGACCTTCCAGTCAGGCCTGCATCCGCAGATACCGAAGATGAAGTTCCTCAGTATTGTCTCCCCATTCGTTGTATGCACGACTTCCGGATGCCACTGCACCCCATAGATTCTCCTTTTTTCATCCTGAAATGCTGCTACTGGGCAGTTATCCGTAGTTGCAATGACAGTAGAGCCTTCCGGAGGTTTCAGTACCGTGTCGCCATGGCTCATCCAGACCTGCTCACGCGGCGAGAGCCCCTTAAGCAACACCGACCCTCCGGCTACCTCTGCAGATGCGATTCCAAATTCCTTCCTCTTCGCCTCGACTACCCTTCCGCGAAGGCGGTGCGCAAGGAGCTGGTGTCCATAGCATATCCCTAGCACCGGAAGACCGCTATCCAGTATCTTAACGTCAAGTTGCGGGGCATCCTTTTCATATATGCTCGACGGTCCGCCCGAGAGTATTATACCCATCACGTTATGCTCTTCCTGCATGCCGGCCAGCTGACTTGGCGTGATGTCGCAAGGGGCGATCTCCGAGTACACGCTGTTCTCCCTGATTCTCCGTGCTATCAGGTGGCAGTACTGTCCGCCGAAATCGAGGACAAGAATCATATCGTGCTTCATGCAGATACCTACCCAAGCAATATATTTAAATGAGGGCTTCTTATTATAGGCATGAAAGAGCCTATTTACGTCGGCTGGGAATCTTACGGCAGGATGGCGCTGTCCCTTGCAAGGAAGATAGAGAAAAGCGGCGGTATGTTTGACCTCGTGATCGGCATCGCAAGGGGCGGCATTCCGCTCTCAATGGTGCTGGCAGACCATCTCAACCTGAAGATGGACATGGTAAACGTAAAGTCATATACAGGAATTGAAGAGAGGGTCAAGCCAGCCATACTCTCTACAATAAACACAAGATTGGAAGGCAAGCATATACTGCTGGTTGACGACTTGATAGAGCATGGCGATACGATGGTGGTGCTGTCGTCTTACCTTGCCAGAAAGAAGCCTTCAGGGCTGGCTACGGCGGTGATGTTCACAAAGCCATGGAACAGGTTCAAGCCGGACTTCAGCGTCAGGGAGGTTGACAGGTGGGTCGTCTTTCCATGGGAGATAGGAGAGGCCAGGCGCACAGGTGCGTTGCAGGCCGGACAAAAGGAAACAAAGCGCTAACAAACCTTTTTATATTAGCTGCATGCATCTATGCTATGGACACAAATTTTAGACAGGTCAGCATGCGCCAGTCCCGGATCGCATGCATTCAGACGCACCATATTACCTTCCTTAGTGCCAGCCATGCATGCCTGGCACGCTTAATCAGATTGCCTGTATCATGTTTAGGTGTTGTATATGGCCATGACTAGCAGGATTAGAGTACAGAGACAGGGTGCGGCTGAGGAAATCAGCCTTGGCGCGGGACGGGGCTTTGCCCCTACGGCGCGCGGGCTGGTAGCTGATTCAGGAAGGCTCTTCGAGGACCTTAGGCGGAACGCAGAACGTGCAACCACGCTGCCAGAGCTCACACGCATTGTGCTTGATGGGATAGAGCTATACAGTGGGGGGAAAAAGAGGGTCGGATTCGTGATAGGTCCGATAAGCAGTAACGAAGTCAGTGGTAAGGAAGCAAACTGGAAACGGCTCCATGCGGCTACGATGCATATTCAGGGCGATCCGAGATTCCCTTTCCAGGTATTCTCTACGACCTTTATGCCTGAAGAGGTCGAATGGTTGCTTTCCAAGCGGCATGCTCAGGATGAATATGGAGCCCACTGGGGCCGCGTTGTCAGAGAAGTGACGGATATATTCGTGACACCGGGATCGTATGCCTCTAAGGGCGCTACGCAGGAGTTAAGAACCGCGGAAAGCGTGCGTGGAATACGCATCCATGACATGACGAGAGATTCTTCGCTGTTGCGCTGCCTCAGGGAGGTGCAAAGGCCTGCTGATGCCGCCGGCGTTCCGCTTCTGTGAGCTCTCTAGCAGCCTTATGGTAAGACCATGCCGCCACTGTGAATGACGCAACATCTTGCGCAGATACGCCTTGGGTCTGTGCACAGATGCCATGGCCAGGCAACAGATGATTTTTATATCTTGCCCTACATAAAGGAAAGCATTCCGATTCTATAAGTGCGATACTATGCTATGCGAGAGATGTGGTGCGGACATACACAAGTATGAGTCCTGCAGGTACTGCGGCAAGAAGATCTGCAGCAACTGCATAAAGAGCTCGCGCAAGGTGAGCAAGATAGTGCGCATAGTCATCTGCAAGTCCTGCTGGTCCGACATGAAGAGAAGGAAGGCATTCAAGTCCATGTCAAGAGAGCAGGCATAATCCCGTTCAGGCCTTCCTTACGGAGATCCTGATCTTCTCGTCCTCTACATTTATCTCCTTGGACAGCCAGCCCTGTTCGGCTCCCTCAGACAGGGAGCAGGCGTTCACGTCCCTGGATATCCTCTTCCAGTTAGCCCTTATTATCTCGGTAACCTCGCCGTTGACCTGATATTTCAATTCTATCCTGTCAGGCTTCCTGAGCCCCAGCTCGCGGCGCGCCATCTGTACCCCGTGCTCGAACTCCCTGACTACCGCCTCTTCCCTAAGCTCCCTGCTTATCTCGCTGTCGACGTATGCTATCCCGTACCGGAACGGCACCGCATTCTCCTTTGCCGCCCTGCTTATCACTGTAAAGTGCTCCCCTGTTACGGCAAACGTCCCTTTGTCGGTGTGCAGCTGGTAATGGCCGCTCTTCTCAATCTCCCTCTGCATCTCCTCGACGTTTGCGGACCTCAGGGCCTCTGCAACAGCGGAGGCGCTCTCCTTAAATTCCGGGCCAAGCTTCTGGAAAGAAGGGCGCACGGTCAGGCTTACCTCCTGGATTATGCGCACCTCGAGTTTCTTGACGTTTACATATTCCTCTATGATCGGGGAGAGCTTCAGGATGGCGTCATAGCCCTCCTGATTGGCTGTCTCTATGGTTGCCCTGATAAGCGGCTGCCTGAGCTTCAGCCCTTCGTGCTCCCTGCTGTGGAGCAGCGCGGTTATCGCCTCAAGCGCCACGCCAAACTCCTTCAGCACCCCGGTTTCTGCGGCGGCACTGGCATATCCAGGCCACCTGTTCAGGCTTATGCTCTTCTTCTCCCCGTAGACGTCAAGATATATCCTCTCTGAGGCGAAGGGCGTGAACGGCGATATTATTACCAAGGTGTTGAAGAGCAGATAATTTATCAGATCCAGTATGACCTTTGCCCTTTTCCTGCCCCCGTAAAGAAGCCTTTTTTTTGCTATCCTCAGGTAGAACCGGCTGAAATCTCCGGTAATGAAGCTGCGGAGCTCCATTGCCGCCTTGTGCATCTCGTATCTGTCCAGATGCCATGTCACTATCCGTATTGCGGCATTCATCCGCATGTATATCCATCTGTCCTCAGGGGCGAGTGCATCCTCCCTGAACGACCTCTTTACCTTCTTCGGCCTGTAGCCGACGGCATCGGCGTAATAATTGTAAAGGTTGGCGATGTTGTACAGGAGCACGATTGTCCTGTTTGCCTCGTTTATCCCCTCTATGCTGAATACGAGGTCGGTCTCGGGGACGTGGGAGGTGCACCACAGCCTGAACGAGTCAGCGGTTGTAGACTTCAGTATCTCTGACAGGGCCACGTAGTTTCCGAGCTTCTTGTGCATCTCCCTGCCGTCAGGGCCCAGCATCATGCCGTCCAGCCCCACGTTCCTGAACGGGCTCCTCCCGCTGATGAGCGTGCCCATCTTGAGCTGCGAGGCAAACCAGCCCCTCAGCTGGTCAACGCCTTCCAGGATGAAGTCCACAGGAAAGAGCCTATCGAACTCCTCCTGCGTGAGGCTCGCCCTGTATGCCACGCCTGAGTCAAACCAGACGTCGAGCACGTCGCTGATCCTGTGCATCTCCTTTCCGCAGGCGCCGCACCTGAGCAGTATATTGTCCACATGGTCCCTATGGAGGTCCGTAAGGGAGCCTACGTACTCCTTGTCCACCGCGTTCTCCCTGAGCTCGGCTACCGACCCTATCACCTTCGTCTCGCCGCACCCGCATGTCCAGATTGGCATTGGAGTCCCCCAGTACCTTTGCCTGGAGACTATCCAGTCAGGAGAGCTCCTGAGGAGCTCCTCCTCCCATCCTCCGGCCTCGGCCGGGTGCCATGCTACCCTCTCATTCGCCCTGATAAGCCTCCTCTTTATGCGCTGGATGTTGATGAACCACTGCTCTGTAGCAATGTATATGAGCTTTGTGTCGCACCGCCAGCAGTGCGGATAGCTGTGGTGCGTGGTTGCGCTGTGCATCAGCGCGCCGAGCTCCTTCAGGTCGCTGAGCACCGCGGCGTTGGCCTCTTCAGGAACTTCCAGCCCTTTGTATGCCCCTGCCTCTGACGTGTACCTGCCGGCCTCGTCAACCGGCGAGAAGACAGGAAGCTTGCATCTCTTCCCGACAAGGTAGTCCTCAAGTCCGTGACCAGGTGCTATATGGACAAGCCCCGTGCCCTCGGATGCGGTGACAAGCTCCTCTGCCATTACGACCCTATGGTACTTCCTGAACTCCCTTTGCTTACCGACCTTCGGCTCAAGCGGGCTCAGGTATGCGATGCCGTCGAGTTCGCTGCCGTAGAACTCGGCTTCCACTACTGCACTTGCGTTAAGCGCCCCCGAGACAAAGTCAAGCCTTGACTTGGCAAAGATCAACCTGCGCTCCCCGAGCTTTGCAAGGACATACGGCTCCTTTGAGTGCGCGGCAATGGCCATGTTAGCCGGCAGCGTCCACGGGGTTGTTGTCCAGACGAGGAGATATGCCTCTCCGGAAAGCGCGATCTTCCCCGATTTCTTCGAGGCGTCGATCCTGAAGGCCACAAGCACCGACGGGTCTTCGTCGTCCCTGTACACGATCTCGGTGCCCCCCTGTGACACGGCGGTCTGGCAGCCTTTGCAGTATGCCGTAGAGCGCAGGGACTTGTAGAGCAGCCCCTTGTCATGGATAACCTTCAGGAACTGCCACTCTATCTCCATGTATGGTTTCCTTGAAGGCAGGTATGCGTTCTTGAAGTCAAGCGAGATGCCGAAGCGTGCATAGTCTGAGTCCATACGCCCGATGAACCCCTCCACGTATTCCTTGCAGCTCCTGATAAACCTGTCTATCCCTATCGCTGTTTCTATCTCCTTCTTGTTCGTGACCTTGAGGCTTGCCTCGACCTTCTTCTCGACCGGAAGCCCATGGACGTCGTAGCCTGCCTTAGCGTAAACGTCGAAGCCTTTCAACCTCTTGTATCTGAGGACCACGTCCTTCATCGCCTTGACCCACATCTGCCCCGGATGCAGGTCGCCGGTGACAAACGGAGGGCCGTCGAGGAAGTAGAAGGGTTTCCTCCCCCTATTGGCTTCCCTGGCAAGCTCCAATACCTTATTCTCCTCCCAATACCTGAGGATATCCTCTTCCTTCTTGTTAAGATCGTCCATGGCAACACACGATGGCTACGGCTCCGAAGCAGCAAGGTTATAGGCAAAAGCATTATCGACAACGTGGGCGGAAAGTCCCGAGCCGTTCATTGGTTGGATGAAAGCGAACGTTAGTCACGGAAAGTCCACTTACAGGAAGTATAATGCAGATAAATATATATAAGAGATGAGCAAGAGGGTATACAATGGGGCTGACAGGTGCTTACAAAATGAATAGCAGAAAGCCTGTTACAGGATAGGAGAGGATGCCGGTGGCGGGAATAGCATCCACATGCATGCAAGCAGGAATAGAGGGATTCTGATGAGGATTGCAGATGCAACAACGTACTTCAGGGTGGGGCTGGGCATACTCGCCGCCTACCTTGTCATAATCAGGCAGAATCCTGTTCTGATAATGGTCCTTATCGCTGTCGTGATGGTCCTCGATGCAGCTGATGGATACTTTGCCGTGTGGCAGGGCTCGCGCGGCAGGATCTCCATGAGCGATTATCTTAGGGCCGTTACAGGGGACAGGAAGAAAGCAGGGATCGTGAAGGAGGTTAAGCGCAAGGTCGCAAAGACCGCAAGCTTCGGCCCGAGGATAGACGTGGCCGGGGACAGGGTGGTCGAGTACGCCTTCTGGATCGTCTATTCGTTTGTCGGAGTTATTCCCCTCTTTGTCCTGATGCTCGTCGTAATCAGGCACTCTTTTGTTGACGCATTCATGGCGGCAAAGGGGACCTCGTCAAAGATGAAGACCAGGTTCGCGAGGATCGTCTATTCGTCGAACCTGTGGAGGAGCGGAATTAATGTCGTAAAGTTTATTGCGTTCTCTTACCTTGCATTCGTCTACGTATGGAACTGGCCGTCATGGATAGGCTACGTGCTTGTTGCGGCTCTCGTGGCTTACATACTCGTCAGGGGGGCGGCGGAGGTATACGAAAGCGTCAGGGCGTAGCCATGGAAACGAGATGCATCTGCGGCAGCTCCGCAGTGATTATGAATGGAAAGGTATTCCTTCTGTGGCACAAGAAGCTGCAGAAGTGGATATATCCGGGAGGCCATGTCGATGAGGGGGAGATGCCGCACGAGACTGCTGTCAGGGAGACGGCAGAGGAGACGGGATATTCAGTAAGGCTTGTAAGTGCACTTGACTATGGCTGGCGCATAGACAACCCAGATGCAGAGGAACTTGCCTGCCCGTTCACGATACTCTATGAGAAGGTCAGGTACCAGACCGGGGTGCATTACCACTTCGACATGGTGTACCTTGCGGTGCCGGTAGGCGAAAGGAAAGAGGTGGGAGAGCATGAATCAATGAAGATGCAGTGGTTTGGCGAGGACGAGATTGATGCGCTTGACATGTTCGACAATGTCAAGCAGGCGCTCCACAGGGCATTTCAGAAGGCAAGTGAAGCAGGGATATTGTGATTGGCATGCTGTCGTGGCTGCTCTACAAGACAACAGCGTTCAGGAGGGTTAGGGCGAGATGCAGGGGCATGCCAGTCAGGCTCCTGATAGCGGATACCTTCGCAACGCAGCTTGTCGGCCTCATGTACAGGAGCGGTCTCGGGAAGGGCGAAGGCATGCTCTTCGTCTTCGGCCGCGAATCAAGGTGGGGAATCTGGATGCAGAACATGAAATTTCCAATAGATATAATATGGCTGGATAAGGACTGGGTGGTGGTGGGAATCAAGAGAAACGCCAGGCCGGCCAGGTCCTTCCTTGACGTCAGTGTCTACAGGCCGCGCCGTGCTGCGCGGTACGTGCTCGAGTTCGCTGCAGGGTTTGCCTCCAGGAACAGGATAAGAATCGGAGATGCAGTTCAAGTCAGATATAATTTACGATGAATGCTATCGCAAATCCGAGCATTATCCCGAAGTACGTCTGAAATACGCTGATGTCCGGTTTCCTGGCCATGCTTCTCTTCAGGTTAACGTGGAATAGGACGAGCACCACATACAGTATCGCCGCGCTAGCTAGGGCGTCGAATAGGACTATGAACGCGGCGGAGTAATAGACAAGGCCTATCAGGGTTCCTGCTATCGTAGGGAGGCCGCCGAGAAGGAAGACGCTTGCTATGAATCTCTTCTTTATCTTCACCTTGGAGCCCACGAGCGGCGCCGCTATCGGGAAGCCCTCAGTCACGTTCTGGAGCGCAAATCCTATCAAAGAGACCAGGTAGATCGAGACTATGCCTGCGGCACCGGCAGAGCCGAAGACAAGGCCTTCGGTAAGATTCTGGAATCCTATGCCGAGTGCGGCAAGGACCGAAGTCCTTTTCGGGTTCTCCACAGGATCCCTTGACGCCCTTGGATAGATGAGAAACAGGAAGGCGATGACAAAACCGATTATGAAGAGTGCCTCGAGGGAAGGGGTCTGCGGGGAATTCCCATACAGCGCCGCTACATCGCCATATATATCAACGAGCAGGAAGACAAGTATGCCTATCGCAACTGAGCTGAAGAAGAGCATGTGCCTTGATTTTATCCTCTTGTGAAGGACTATGGGCAGGGAGGCGAAGACTGCAAGCCCTATTACAAACGAGAGTCCGATAGTCACATATGCGTTGATTGCCATAGATCCACCAGGAAGCGAAGCCCGCGGCTTTCAGTCACCATATTCAGCCGATCAGCCTCGCGATCTCTTCTTTGCCCCCATGCAGCTGCCTTCTGACAGGCTCCAGGAGTTCCGAGATTGACTCACCAACGCCGGCTTTTAGGTCCATTGGATGCAGTTTCCTGCCTGCAAACGCCTCCTCAAGCTCCCTGTATGACGCGAACTCTATCTCGCCCCCGTACTTCTCGCTCCGCCTGACCCTTAGCCTGCCGTTTATCGGAAAGAGCACGTACTTGCATAGCTCCAGGACGGGGTTGTTCTCTATGCTCCCCTCGGGACACCATGCATGCTTCATTATAGACCGGATTTCCTCGTCCGTTGCCAGTACCGATATCGCCGATCCAGGCTTAGACTTGCTCATCTTCATTGCCGCCACCACCTCCTCCTTCTCTGTACCTTCTGCCACCTTTGGCGGCTCTGCAAGGCCCGCCAGGAGATGATGGTGTATAGGCACGATGCTCCCTAGCTGCATCTCATGGAAGAGCTCCTTCGCAAGCATGTGCACCCTCCTCTGATCCATACCAGCATGGGGGATATCGACGCCGAGCGCATGTATGTCCAATGCCTGCATTATAGGGTATATATACTGCGAGACGTGGAGTGCGTCCTTCTCGCTCCTTCCCTGGATTATAAGGGTCCTTGTAGCCCTTGCCATGGTAACCCTGCTCGCCATTCTTATCACGAGCTTCCAGTACTCGTCGTTTCCGCGGTAGAGGTCTGAGCCGAGAACCACCTTTGTATTTGGGCAGACAATACCGAATAGCTTCCTGTAGAACCCCGCCACTTTCGTTATCCTGTCCCAGTCGCCGCCGAGCTTGTTGTTCGCAACCGTATGCCAGTCCGCAAGCAGGATGTTTGTCTTTATCCCCGCCTTGTCTAGGTCGTTGATCTTCTTTCCGGCGACAAGAATGTGGCCTATGTGCGGCATTCCGCTTATCTCAAAGCCTATGTAGTGCACAGGATGCTCCTTTGTCTCGAGGAGCGCTTTCATCTCGTCCCCAGTGACGATCTCCTCAAGAGGCTCCGACTTTATAAGCGCAAGCCTTGACTCTGTATCCATCAGTACCGGTATATACAAACCATATAAATTAATAAAAGGCAGCCGGAAGCGGGGCCGAGGTGCGGAGCGATGGCGTTGCCTAACCTTGATTGCCCGTTTCTGCGCAGCACTGTCCTGATCCCGGGCTGCTCTGGAAAGCCAACCTAGTCAAGCAGGCACCCTGCATCTGCAGGCGCAGTACCGGATGCGGCATGCTGGCGAACCTGACTGCGGCGTAAACTCTCGGCCGGCATAAGCACCACAGCTGCTAGTAGCATTTTTATTCCTTTGCAGCGCATTATCCATGAAGCGACAAGTTGATGAGATGCCAGAAACCACGCCGGCGGTACAGGAAGCCCTTTCTGTTGACGACGAAGAGCTCCTGAAATTCATAGAGTCCGCGAAGCCCAAGATATACGTTGTTGGGGCAGGAGGCAGCGGATCGAACACCGCAACGCGAATGTCCGAGCTCAACATAGAAGGGGCGACGCTGATCGCCATGAATACTGATGCTCCGCATCTTGCAAAGACACGGGCAACGAGGAAGGTGCTCCTCGGAAAGAAATCTACAAGGGGGCTTGGCGCCGGGAGCGATCCAAAGCTGGGCGAGGATGCAGCTGTGGAGAGCAAGGAGGACATAAGGCATCTCCTCAGCGACGCCCAGCTCGTCTTCCTCACATGCGGCCTTGGCGGGGGAACGGGAACGGGATCGATACCGATAATAGCGCACGAGGCGAAGGAGCTCGGCGCCCTTACCGTTGCCATAGTGACCCTTCCGTTCACGAGCGAGGGCAAGGTAAGGATGCGGAACGCCCTCGAGGGGCTTGCAAAGCTGAAGCGCTTTACCGATACCACGATAATAATACCGAATGACAAGCTGCTCTCAGTGGCACCAGACCTTCCGCTGAACATGGCTTTCAGGATAAGCGATGAGATACTCGCAAAGGCGACAAAGGGCATAATAGAGATGGTGACGAAGCCCGGGATGGTGAACCTGGACTTTGCCGACCTGAGAAGCGTGCTGAAGGATTCCGGTTATGCAGTCATAGGAATAGGGGAGGCGAATGCAACCCAGACCACGGACAGGTCTGTAGTCGCCATCGAGAATACCCTCAAGAGCCCCCTCCTCGACGTGAATCTCTCCACGGCAAAGAAGGCCCTTGTCAACATCATCGGCGGGGACGACCTCACGCTCAGGGAGGCTGAGAACATCTTTCAGGAGGTGTCAGGGAGGATAAGCGAGGATGCGATGATGAAATGGGGTGCCAGGATAGACACGTCGCTCCAGAAGAATGTCCTCAGGATAATGGTCGTGCTCAGCGGCGTGGAGTTCGCCGAGTACACAGAAACCGGGCTGAAGAAAAAGATAGTCGAGGCCACAGACCTGAACCTCGACGAGATATTCGGCGAGGAGAAGCAGGCAGACTGACGATCGTTGTGGTAGAATGCAACTTAACCCGATAAAATCGCTCAGGGGCTTCTGGGCCGATGCAAGGCACGTGCTCAGCGTGAGCTATAGGCCCGACATGGACACGTTCAAGCGGACCCTGAAGATCGTGCTCCTTGGGGTAATGATCCTCGGAGTTCTTGGATTTATAATCTTCGAGCTCATAAGCCTGTTTGCCTGATGCTGCGGCAAAAGGCAGCATTACGGCTATCGGTATCAGGCAGAGCTTGCAGGCCCTGCGCATGCGGCAAGCGTGCAGTTGACGCTATAAATACTGGCGGGCAAAGCATATCATGGACATTTCGATAGACTTCACCAAGTCGGCGCAGGAGAATGCGCAGGACTACTTTGGAATGTCAAAGAAGGCGAGGAAGAAGGCGGAAGGCGCGGAGAAGTCGGTAAAGGAGCTTAGGGAAGAGCTGAAGAAAGAGGAAGGCAAGGGCGAGGAGAAGAAAGAAATGAAGAGGCTGGTTGAGAGGGAGTGGTACGAGAAGTTCAACTGGTTCTTCACCAGCAACGGCATGCTTGCGATAGGGGGAAGGAGCGCGCAGCAGAACGAGCTGATAAACTCCAAATACTTCGTAAGCAATGATCTCTTCTTCCATGCAGATGTATTCGGGGCGTCTGTTGTCATACTTAAGGAAGGCGCCGGCTCCGCCAGGGAGATACACGAGGAGGTGGCGCAGTTTGCGGCATGCTACTCCAGCGCGTGGGAGAACGGCAGCTCTGCTGCCTCTGTATACTGCCTGAAGAGGGAGCAGATCACCAAGTCTACCGGAAAGGGCTCGCTTGGCACTGGCAGCTTTCTCATGGAAGGGGAGAGGGAGTGGTTCAGGAACATGCCGCTAGAGCTTGCGGCTTTTGCTGAGCATGCCGATGAAGCTGATGCAATAAAGATGGCGCCCCTGAAGACTGCATTAAGATCGGGGCTGAAGCGCTACCTGGTGCTTCGCCCAGGGAATACAAAGAAGTCGGATGCGGCGAAGTTCATTTCCAAAAAACTCGGCTATGCGGACATAGACTACATAATGCAGCACCTTCCCGCCGGCTCTTTCTCACTGAAGGAGGCATAGCCACATGGTTACTTCCTTGCCCTTTCTATCGCACTGCTGATGGACTTGTACGCCTCGTCTGCACCCACCCAGCCGCCGACCTCTGCCCATTTCCCCGGCTCTATGCTCTTGTAATACGAGAAGAAGTGGCCTATCATCTTTTTTGCATGCTCGTTAAGGTCTTTGACATCATTCACGCCCTTCATGTCCGGATCCACCTTCTCAATTGGCACGGCGACAAGCTTCGTGTCAATCCCTTCCTCGTCCTTCATCAGGAGCGCGCCTATCGGCCTCACGCTTACCAGCGTGCCTGGATAGAATGATGAACCAGTTATGACGAGTATGTCAATCGGGTCGCCGTCCTCTCCGAGCGTTCCGGGTATGAAGCCATAATTGTACGGATAGACCATTGACGTGTGGAGTATCCGGTCCACCTTTATAATCTCGCGCTTCGCATCGTACTCATACTTTATGCCGCTGCCTTTCGGTATCTCTATGAGCGCATTCACGACCTTCGGAGCATCCTTCCCCGCATCAATTTTTATCATGCAAACACTTGCCAAACAATCGGCAGGATAATATTGCCTGGCAAGCTTTATAATCGTTATCGCGCCGCGCGCTCTTTTATTCGGATCGCTAAGCTTCCTGCCAAGCATTTTAAAGCTTTTCAGTCCAGATGCATCATGCCCTCGAAATATATCGTGGTTCTAGGCTCGCTGATGAGCGGTCTCGGGAAGGGCGTCGTCACGTCGTCGATAATAAAGATGCTCGATTTCTACGGCTATGATGTTCTTCCCATAAAATTCGACGGATACCTAAATTACGACTGCGGGACAATGAACCCTTACAGGCACGGCGAGGTCTTTGTGCTTGACGATAAGAGCGAAGTCGATATGGACTTCGGCGTGTACGAGAGGTTCCTCAACAGAAGCATTACAGGCGACCTTTCGATAACCGGAGGGAAGCTGTTCAGCTCGGTGATAAACAGGGAGAGGACGGGGGAGTTCCTCGGCGTTGACGTGCAGATAATACCGCATCTCACCGATGAGATACAGAAAAGAATCGTGGGAATAGCGGAGAAGAGGAAACCAGACGTCATGGTCATAGAAGTAGGAGGAACTGTCGGGGACATAGAGAACAGCTACTTCATAGAGGCGATGAGGCAGTTCTCGATAAGGCAGGATGTCGTCTTCATAAACCTCACATACGTGCCGACGATGGACGCCGTCGGGGAGCAGAAAACGAAGCCTGCGCAGATAGGATTCAGGCTCCTCCTGCAGGCTGGGATAAGCCCGCACTTCATCGTATGCAGGAGCGAAACCCCGCTGCAGGAAAAGACAAAGGAGAAGCTGGCGCTGTTCGCCAATCTTGACAAGGGAAGGATAATAGACGATTCCGATCTGAAGACGCTGTATGACCTGCCGCTTCACCTGATGGACCAGGGATTCGACAGGCTTCTCATAAAGGATCTTGGACTCACAAAGGAGATAAGGAATAATGAAAAGGTCAGGGAATGGAAGGACAGAGTCGATAAGGTAATGCATCCCAGGTCCAGGGTAACGATAGCAATAGTAGGCAAGTACACAAGGCTGAAGGACTCTTATGCAAGCATAAAGGAGGCGCTCATCCATGCCGGCGCGGCTGCTGATGCCGGCATTGACTTCAAGTGGGTTGAATCAAGCGATCTCGAGGGGAAGGCGGATGTCAAGCCGCTTGAGGGAATCGACGGGCTTATAATACCCGGAGGGTTCGGGGACAGGGGAATAGAGGGCATGATAAACGCGATAAGATACGCGAGGGAGGCCAAGGTGCCTTATCTGGGCATCTGCCTTGGCATGCAGCTCATGGTCGTCGAGTATGCAAAGAACGTTGCAGGCATGCCTGGGGCAAATTCGTCTGAGTTCGACAGCAGCACGAAGTATAACGTGATAGACCTGATGGAATCCCAGAAAGGCATAAAGGATAAAGGAGGCACAATGAGGCTGGGGTCATGGAAGTGCAAGCTGCTCGGGAACGACACCATAGCTTACAGGGCTTACGGGAAGGATGAGGTGGAGGAGAGGCACAGGCACAGATACGAATTCAACAACAGGTTCAGGAAGCGGCTGGAAGATGCGGGATTGAGGGTAACGGGTATTACTGCAGACGGCTCCCTAGTCGAGTTCGTGGAGTGGACGGGGAGTTTTGGCATAGGCACGCAGGCCCATCCTGAGCTGAAGTCGCGATTCGAATCCCCTGCTCCGCTCTTTGTAAGCCTTGTAGAGGCGGCAAAGTCACGAAAAGAAGGACTTTAGCAGTGCAAGCGCATGGGCCGCATTGGCCTTTGAGGTGCCGAACCTCCTGCATCCGAATGCATACGGTATCTCGCTTATCGTGATCCCATCATCCGGGCCTATGCACTTGAGAAGGTCGAAGAGCACCTTATAGCCCTCGCCTACAAATCTCCTCCTGTTCCTCCTTATTATCCGGTACACCTTAACCTTGGCGATTCCGAAGTACCCTGAGAAGATGTCCGATGTCCTCTTCCTGCGCCTCAGCAGCAGGATTATGTATCCAAATAGCATGAGCGTCCTTGACACGGCCTTTCTGCCGACCGGCCAGTCCTTCGTGTTCCTGCGCACCGCCACCGCGATTGCAGAGCCTTTGAGGAGTTCCGCGTGTATCTTCTCTATCGTTGCGACCGGATGCTGCATGTCCGCGTCCATCACGATTACGAATCTCGTCCTGCTTCTCCTTATTCCCTCAAGAACGCTGGCGGTGAGCCCCGGCCTCAGCCCCGCACGCCCTCTTTCAATAAAGGCAATACTGCCGTCGGTGCGGGATACCCGCCTGACGGCATCGGCGGTGCCGTCAGTAGAACCGTCATCAACGACAATGACGCTAATGCCCTTATAGCCTGCCCGTATCTCCCTTATAAGCCGGGCAACTGTGCGCTCCTCATTTAACGTCGGAAGGACCACAGTGGTATCTCCATATCCCATCTACTTACCCTCTATGTTTCTGCCAAGAAACAGGGACGAGTATCCGACAATCCAGTATACAGGGACCCTGAGCACCGGAAGACGCTCCACCGAAGACCTTATGCTCTCGAGATCCTCCCTTTTTACCGCTCTGGTCAGCATGAAGAGCGCCGGATATACTAGAGCCGCTGCGGCAAGGCCGGCCAGGAGCTCTGCCAGCAGGGCAAGGTTGCCTGCTGACCCTCCGGCCGCATAGGCCACTGTATACAGGACAGCAACCAGTACCATCCCGAGAAGTATGTTGCTTGCAAAGATCCGCAGTATCCTGCCGCTGTCGAACCTGACACCGAATAGCTTCCTGGCTCCCCTGAGGAAGAGGGCCAGCGATACAACATTGCCGACGATGAAGATGGCGACTATGCTCCCATAGACCAGGAATGTCGGGGCCAGGGCGAGCAGCAGTGCAAGCTGGACAAGCACCGCAACGGCATTGTACTTCAGCATCTTTATCGTCCTGCTCCCCGAGATTATGATGCTGCCGATGAATAGACTTATCGCGTTTATTGCCGCCCCAAGGACTATCAGGGAGAGGTATCCAGGCGCGGAGGAGTAGCTTCTGGACAGGAATAGGTAGACAGCGGGCTGCGAGAAGACCATCACGTAAACGAATACAGGGAGGATCGCCACGAGGGAGTATCCAAGCACCTTGTCGTATGTTCTGCGGAGCTCGCTCTTCCGCTTTATCAGCCTGGCTCTCGAGAAGGCAGGTATCAGGACGCTGTTTATGCTGCCGTATAGCAGGATTATTGTGGCAAACCCCTTCAGTGCGGCTCCATAATCTCCAAGTACCGCCTTTGAGACGTAAAATCCAAGAAAGAGCACGGAGAAGTTCTGCATGCCGTCGTTAAGCATTGTATTTGCGCCTATCGGAAACGAGAACCTGGCGGTTTCCCTGAGGTCACGCAGCCTTGGCATCGATAGGTCCGTCCTTCCGTACTCCCTGAGCGAGTAGAATATGAGGAAGGTTCCAAGCGCGGCGCTGACCGCATAGCCTGCCAGCATGCCCACAAGCGCGCCTTCGACTCCAAATCCGTAGATTATCAGGAGCACTCCGAGAACAAGTTGGATGGTGTTTCCGGCAACGCTGCAAAGCGACGAGTAGAAGCCTTTTGAGAGGCCTATGAGGGCATGTATTGAGACTGACCTGACCATGATGAAGAAGATCATCAGCGATGCGGTCATGAGGGTTATCACAGGTATGCCCAGGCCGGCGTACAGCGTGCCTGAGAGGTAGCCGCTCAGTCCGAGTGCGAGGAGGGTGAGGAGAAGGGCGAATGAGAGAAGCAGGAAGTAGCCTGACGAGAGGGAACGCATCATTCCCCTGTGATCCTTCTTGAAGCCATGGATCGCGAGGGTTCTGCCCAGGTAGGTGCCTATCCCCAGCCCGCCTACGGCATCAATCAGCGACGCGAAGCCGAAGGCGAAGATATATATGCCGTAGTTTGCCGGGCCGAGAAGCCTCGCAATCAGCACTATCGTGATTCCGGTTATTGCTATGCTTGCGATCCTGCCAATTAGGACTGCGGAGAGGACGCGTGCAGTCCTCCTGCCAAAACTTTCATCCCCGTAGCCTGCCATAGCAATTCTCTGATCAGGATTTCACGCCAAAGGTTATATTCTTGATGCCGTAGGTCAGGTATGGATTAGGGACCCCAGTGATATTCTGTGCAGCGAACAGTACCCTGCTGAATCCAGCTGTCACATTGAACGACACGCTGTAATCTGACGGCACATACGTGAGGTTTATCTCCTTTATCGGCTGGTTGTCCAGATAGAGGTACAGCGGCGTGCCATTTAGGTAAGAAACCGCGATCATGTTCATGGTGACTGTGGTGGCGTTGGGCGCGAACAGCACTGCACCCCTCACATTGGAACCGAACCAGATGCTTCCAAGGGTCGCATTGCAGCTCTGGCCGCAGAACGAGTATCCGGGTACCCAGGTGCCCGCAGTGTATGCGGTAAGGGACCTGCCGGCATGTGCGGCAAGCGCTGCCTGCGTGCTGAAGATGAAGGTGGTGTTGTCCTGGTATACAGGGGCGCCGAACACGCTGTACAGATAGTCGTAGAGCTCATTCTGCTCGGAGCTGTTGTAAGCACCACGTATCACCGGTATGAACGCAGTGTTGTACTGCGCGAGCCACAGCAGTGTCTCGTTTGTCGAGTTCCCGATGATAGGGGAGGGATAGACCAAGCCCTGGCCGGATTCCAGATAGGCGGCGGCCGAGGCGAGTGGAATGCCTGCAACTGACTCGTACTGCGACTGGTTGAACCTGCTCGTATATCCTCCGATAATCGGCTTGCCGTTCATTGCGGTCTGGTAGTACATGGCCATTGCCGGATAAAGCTCAGGCGCCGTGGAGTTCTGGTCCGGCAGGGCTGGTAGCGTCAGCACCGAAAAGTTGCCTTTTATCGAGCCGATCTGGCTGTATGCTGCAGGTATTGCTGAGCTTGCCGTAAGTGACTTTGCAAAGGCAGAGGTAAGGGGAAATGCGTTGTACTCTATGAGAATAAGCATGATGAACGCAATGCCGTACATCCTTGCCTTTTTCCCTGCCATCCCCTCGGTGAGGCGCTGGAAGCCGATTGCCGCGAGGATGCCTAGGCAGAGGGTGACAATCATATCGAATCTTCCTGGCTCCCTCACGAGATTGAATATAGGAAGGTGCTGGTACAGGGAGTAGACTCCGGGAATGCCTGTCACGCTTCCCATTATCTGGATATACGGCCCAAGGGAGAGCCATCCGAAAAAGAGGAGCACAGCAAGCCATGGCCAGGTGCTGCCAAGCCTGTTCCTCTTATAGTCGAAATACAGGGCGAGCAGCACAAGAGCGAGCACGGAGTAGCCGATATATGAGACCTTCTCGGTTACGTCAGGTACGTATCGTATGCCCTTGTAAGTCAGCCCATAGATTGCATTATAATAGGAAGACGAGATCCCGTTGAATAAGCCGTTGTAGTAGCTTGGAAGGAAGTACGAGGCAAGGTTGTCGCTCCAGAGCATGAAGTGCGGGGTGTTGGAAAGCTGATTCGCCGATGAGAGCGTTCCTGGCTGCAGCATTCCTGCAAGTATCGGAACAAAGAAGACGGCTCCTGCGGCGAATGCGACAAGCACAACGGCCGAGAGGCGGATAAAGACCTTCATGTTAAGAAGCTCCCTCCGCCTCTTGGTAAGCAGGTAGAGCGCTGACAGAATTATGACGAATGCAATGGTTATTATGGCCTGCAGGGGATCGCCAAAGAAGGTGATAAAAACAAATGCGATGCCGGCACCTACCACATATCTCCATTTCTTCTCCTTTATCACGAGAAGCAGCATGAGGATGAACAGCGGCACAAACTCTATCGATGCCCAATTGAGGTGCCCCATCGACTGGGCTATATGCATGGGGCTGAACGCAAATATCAGCCCGCCGATGAAGGAGCCGTACTTGTTTCCAGTAAGATGGAGGATGAGCATGAAGGAGAACAGACCGGAGAGTATGAAGCCAAAGAGAAAGATGAGATTATATGCCAGCGACAGGCTTATCCACTGGACCGGGGCGCTCAGTATCCCTGCAAGAGGGGAGAGGTCCTGGGTCACAAGGCTCGCGCCTATAGGGAAGAAGATTATGCCTGACGAATACGGCGAGGCGTGCAGCGAGAGCACGGAAAACTGGTCCCACCAGAGATTCCACATGCTCTGGTAGGCATCGCTCTGGCCGTTCGGCACTACGGACAGGGGATTGATTGCCACATACCAGAACATCACCAGGGTTATGATGGCATACAGCCCCGCAGCCTTCAGGTACAGTCTTCCCCTCTCGCTTGTAAGGTGATGGTGTATCTTCCTGTATACCCTTTTGTGCATCTGCACCAGGCCGCCGCTCCCTGCAGGCACCTGGGCCATGGTGCCACTGCCTGCCCTGCCTGCATTATCTGCCCTGCCTGACTCCTCTCTGTTTATCTCATTCAAAAGATCACGGAACCCTCCAGCGCGCAAATGCGGCTGGCCTTACATTATCTTGCTACCATCCAAGTGACATCATCCCCGAGCTAAAGCCCGGGGCTTCCCTTGGAATCTAAATTCCTGGATTCCAAGGTATGTTCTCGCTTCACGGGTCCGGCTTTCGCATCCGTTTCCTGATGCAAATAGTCCAGATCTTCACGAGCGTAACTTCCCGCATGCCCTGCGGTACGCCGACTGAGTATGT
>JAJZYR010000029.1 GCA_021797995.1 Microcaldota archaeon | reverse complement strand
TTCTGCCATGATAATCCTGCATCACGCGTTGTAAAGTCTTCATGCCCTACGGCACCGTGCTGGCCTGCCGGGGCTTTGGCGTCTCCTATCTGAGGAATAGATAATGCAGGTGCATGGAAGGGAGTACGCTACCCCTGCGCATATTGGCCTCTCCGACCTAGCGGCAAGAACCGCAAGGCCGGAACGATGTTCCCGGTCATCTGTGGTCATGGTTTCTTGTCGAGGTGAAGGTTAAAGGCAGGCCCAAGAGGCTATTATGTCAAAACCATCCCCGCCTCCGTTCCTATCATACCTGTCCAATCGGTGGTTCAAGTAGCCGGTTAGGTAGCTTCCGGTGCTCCTGAATCTGTACTCGGAGACTGAGCAGCTTCTGTGGCGCCCTGTTCAGTAGAGGAAGCCTGAGGCTCAGTAGCGCTAAGCTCTTGCACAGTGGTCTCCTCTCTTTTTGCAGTATCAACAGGCGGTATGTCCCTGGCTGCGCCTTTCTCCTCTGCAATGCGATTTCTAACGTTTATAACTGCGAGTAATACCTCTCTGAGCCCCTCTCCGCCTCCAAGATGGTTTTCTAATGCACCACGTATTTCCCCATCGATTTTGGCATAAACCTCATCTACCTGTTTCTCTATTCCAGCTACCGCACTACTGACTCCCTCCCTCATCATCTCGATACTAATGTCGCCCATGTTGCTCATGTCCACGGCTTTGGAGGTTATTCCCTGTTCATTAAACTTTTCCGCAAAGGTCGTGAATGCAACATTAACCGTTTTAAGTTCCTTATCTATGGCCTTGATGCCGTCGACACCCAAATCTTCGCCATAATCTTTTATCAGTTGCTCGGCAATAAAATGCAACTTCTTGTTATCATTTGAGACACTCTCCAGATTATCTCTGATGTTAATTGTTTGTTTCAGTTGCTTATCTCCTCCATCCATATCATCTAAGCTGCTGATTATTTCTTTAGACCTTTCCCTTATCACCGTAATTATCTCCATACCGACGGTACTTATTCCCAATTCACCTACCACTTCCTTTGCCAATTCCTCTGCTGTTTCAGTGGTTGAAGAACCCGTACCTATACTTCTAAAACTCCTTATTCCGAAATTCCTATCAATCTTCTCCAGTGTGAGGCCCTTTAGATAGTTGACACTGTCGGCAAAGGTTCCCTTACTCCTGGCTGCCTGGTCAAGCGCCTTTCCACATACACCTAAGAGTACAAGATGGTACTCTATATTACTGAAGTTGCTCTTCAATTCATTCCCGTCATTTGCGTTAAGTGCTTCAATACGCTCTATAATGCCACCAAGCTGGGCTTCTGGGCTAGCGGCTCCTATCTTCTGCCCTACTGCAAATATAGTGCGCTCCATAACTTTCCTACTCGCTGCCCGTGTTACCTTTGTGAGGTGGCGGTCTATCTCATTACTAAGACTTCCAAACTCCTTGATTGCACTTTTAGGATCCGACTCACCTAAAAGGGCTTTTATTTCAGAGCTTGATTCTTTCATTAGGCCAAGCAGAGCAGTCCTAAGCACACTCGCATCACCGCTTCTTCCGTATTCCTCAATTATATCTTTCAGTGTGCCCTCCTGGCCTTTTATAGTGTCCAATGCATTCCTATCCCCTTCCCTAATACCCTCAAATATGGTGTCCCGTATCGTATCCACGTCTCCTAATAGTTTGCTGATTCCTGGATTACTGGCGTCCTCATTTTCTCTGGCTCTAGCCTCCTTATCCAATATACTTCTCATTTTATCGAGGCTCCTCGAGATTTTCGAAGCCTCGGCAGCTACCTTCCGGTCAAGCTTGATGTCCTGAGTCCTGGCTCTTATTTGCATTGCCATATTATCACGGAAATTGCTCTACTATCTGTCATACAATATTTTGGCATTACTCCTATTTAAATGTGCGTTCTAGCTTTCGACAGCATTTAAAGGCTTTTGAGCAGGAACTCCCTGCTCATTCGTGGTAGGGATGGGAGCAGACCGCAGCAAGGCGTATAAATGCACCACGATACATACGCCATGGAAGCTATGCTGGCGTACAGATTCAGGGTCTATCCCGACGCCAAGAATCGGAGTGAGATAGCTGAGAGGCTCGTTCTCGCAAAGGACTTCTACAACCTTCTTCTTGAGAATGCCATAAAGGCCTACAAGGAGAATTGGAGCAGGGTCACCATGGCGCCGCTGAATAGCTCTGTCCAATTCCTCACATACAGGGCTGAGAGCGCCGGTATGCGGATGGCAAAGGTTGATCCACGGGACACGATGCAGGAGTGCAGCAGGTGCCACAATGTAAAGAAGGAAGAGGAAGGGTTGGCGCTTGGTGACAGGATATACAGCTGCAGCGCCTGCGGACTTGCCATTGACAGGGAGGTAAACTTCGCAGTAAACATACTCAGCCGGCGTACCGCAGGGCATGCGGGAAGTTACGCTCGTGAAGATCTGGCCTCTTTGCACCCGGAAACGGATGCGAAAGCCGGACCAGTGAAGCGAGAACATACCACGGAATCCGGGAACTAGATTCCAAGGGAAGCCCCTGGCTAAAGCCAGGGAAGGCTGTCACGGGCTTGGCATTTGAATTTACGGAAGGTCTGTCTCTCGTCATCTCCATAAACATGAAAGGTGCTGCGGCGTTGCTTGCCGTTGCATAAAAACAAGCTGCCGAGTTTCTACTTCGGCGTGCATTGCCCTGCGGCACCGTTCTGCCGGCAGGCGGCATGGGCTTTTCCGTCCAACATTGCTGGCTAATTCCTCCCGGAGTTGGATCCCCGTTGTTTGCCAGCAAATCCCCTTTCTCAGGCCCAAGTCCAGGCTCAGGACGGAGGGGGCATTCCCTCGCCCCCCATAGATATCTATTTATATCAAAAACAGCATAAGAATAAGCAGGGACTGGCAGTATGGAAATGCTTGCAGTGCTCGGCTTCGTGCTCTCGATAGGTGCGATTAACGCGCTCATACCTCTGATGATCATAGTCATACTCATAGTCGCCGCCGCAGGATCCACCAGGGGCTACAGCATCTTCAACCTCTTCGGGATTGCCGTACTCGCGGGAATTGGGACCGGAAGGGGATCGGTACAGGGGAGGAGCGCAGCGGGAAGGTACTTCGTAATGGGTACTTCTGCGAACCCTAAGGGCAAGTTTAAGGGTGGAAAAACAAGGGAATTTATAAAGAGGAAGCTTGACGCAAGGAGAACGAGGAAGGCAATGGAGCGAGGTAAGACTGGACAAGGGGCAGGAGGCCGCGCTGCCCAGGTATTATCCACAAACAAAGGCAGGATAAGGATGGCGATAAGCAACAGGAAGTCGGTGATAAAGGCGCGGGAACTGCGGGAAAAGTGGCGCGGTTATGTAAATACCCCGCCGGACACCAAGCATCTGACCGGGCATTTCAAGAGGACTAGGAGGTTCATACACGGAATGGCGCACGCAGGCCTACGTAATGGCAAGGAGACAGGCAAGACAGGCACATTCAGGATGATAGGAAGGATCGCGCTCACGGCTGCATTTCCCGCCATAGGCATACCTATGATGATCGCCAGAAAGAGAGCCGATGCCAATCCTGAAGACAGATCTACCCTCAAGAACTTTTATAAGTATAGATCTGGCAGCGCCCCTGTTATTGGGAAGGCGGAGCAGAATCTCGCAGAGAAGGCTGCAAAGGGCAAGGGCACTCTAATCGGTGATGTCTCTGGCGTAGCACTTGGGAGGCTTAGCATCCAGAAGCAGAGGATGGAAGAGGCAGTTGGTAGAATGGCCGAGGCAAAAAAGAATGGTGATAATGCTGCATACAAGGAGGCAAAGGCAGACTTCAAGGATGCGCACACCTCCTTCTACAGAGATCAGGCCAAAGCCAATAAGGCATGGAGGGTCGAGAGGCCTGATGAGGTAGCCAACTCAAATCCGATGAGAGTCGTCTCAGACCTCGCGGCTATGTTAAGTGGTATCCATCAGGCTGGCGAGGAGGGGAGATCAGGCGTAAAAGTATTTGGGGGCCGGGAGGGTCCAAGAGCCATGTGGGAAGCCGCAAAGAGGAGATTGGGGAGCGAGGGTGAGGAGAACCAGCCGGGCGCACGGCAGCCCCAACAACTAAGCTATGCAGAGAATGTGCAGGAATTAAACGTACAGGAACCAATGGATAGGCAGGAATATAAGAGGAGGCTGAAGGAAAACCGCCAGGAAAGATTTGATACGATAAGGGATGCCATGATGAGAGGCTACAAGCCAGACGAAGCTGTGCCGCCACATGCTGGTGCAGGCCAACAAATGTCTAGTGCTCCCACAGAGGCGAGGCCCAATGAAGTCGGAGCAGATCTGAGATCTGAGCTGGAGCCCAAACATGTGGGGCTGGCTGGCGAGCCGCATTCCGACAAGTCGCATTCAGACGATCCATATAGCGTGCTTGGGGTAGGACGTGATGCCACTCCGGATGAGATTAACAGGGCTTATAGAAGGATTTCAAAGGAGACGCATCCTGATATGACGAAAGGCTTATCCGAAGAAGAGATAGAAGCCCGTATGGAGATGTTCGATAAAGCAACCAAAGCAAGGGACCAGCTCCTAAAGAAGGGGAAGAAAGACAAAGGGGAAGATGATAGTAGCAAGCGGGAAATTAATCCGGGGTAACATGTATCTGCAGCGCCCCCTGCAATAACAAGCGCATGGCAGCATTCATGGATCCTGAAGAACGCGGTGCTACCGATAAACTACTGAAGGTTTGAGCAAAGGTTAATGGAATATTGGCGTAACAGCACGATGTGCGTCGTGCCAGGATAAAAATTAGCATTTGACACTGCTGACATCCTCCCACGAATAAATTCTGTGGGGTTCCTTTTTGGTAAATATCCGCAGATTGCCGCATGTGCCGATACAGAACGTCAGGACTTGCAAAATACAAAAATACCAAGGGAGCAATTACTCGTCAGAGTCGTCGTCAAAATCGTCTTCCGACTCATCGTCGAAGTCGTCGTCCATGTCCTCCTCAGAGTCTTCATCCTCGTCCTCTTCCTCTTCCTTCTTCTTGCTAGCCATGCATGTTCACCTAAAGGCGGTCTAAAGCAATCCTTTATTAGTAAGTTATTTAAAGGTATCATAGATGCGGGTTTACGGGTATATAAAGGGGGCTTGAAGGCAATGGGCGGAGGGCGCACGAAAGGCATTAAAAGGAGTGCTGCAAATAATAAGCTGATGGGCTTGTGGCTCAACGGTAGAGCGCCCGCTTTGCAAATAAACTTCTTAAAAAGGAGTCTGGTCGAGAATGCGGGAGGTTTCGGGTTCAAATCCCGACAAGTCCACATTTTTTTCAAGCAGGGATTACGGTGACAAGCCCGCAAGCGGGCCTGGGTGCGGTTGCCATTGGAGAAGGGGCTGCCCTGGTGGCGCCATGGCGGCTAGCCATAGCCGCTCCTGAAGCCCGCACGTACAGCACTGGACTGGTGCCGCCAATTGCCCTGCAGGCGAAGATGTCTTGCATAGCGGAGGCCGTATGGATCTAGGCGCTGTTCCGAATGCATAAGCAATCTTTATAAGGGCAGAAGGCAGACAAGTTACTGCAATAGAGGAGGAGCATATGCCGCCGATTAACAGGCCTGGAAGCCGCAACAGAGGTGCAGACATAATCGATTTCAGCGCCCGCGCTGCGCTGCGCGACAGTATGCAGGGTGATGATGTGCTAAAGGGCATTCTAGGCCGCATAGAGGGGATTATGGGTAAGGAGGCTTCGGAATTATGCAGAAACTGCCTGCACGGCTTTGAAAATGACTCTGCCGAGACGCTCCAAGCGCGCCGTTATATTGCCGGTGCACTTTTAGGCGTCGCAAGCATTGGCGTTGGTCCCGAAGCCTTCACAAAGCTCATAGAATCGGTCACGCTAACAAAGGACGACTCTGATACCGCAATGAACATCATAGATGCGGTAAGCGGCGTCAACGCGTCGTTTCACGATCGCAGTCTGGTAGAGGCTGCGATAACCGTGCTGAGGCTCGCGTCAGAGGGCGGCGACTTGACTACCGCAGCAGGCGTTTCCTATGATATATATGATGCAGTCTATAACACGTACATGCCAAGGAAGGGATTCGAGCAGCTCCTGAATGACAAAATGGATGGGCTGACGCCAGTTATCTGACAGTCGCCTGGCTCTGCTCCCTCATGAACTGCTCCAGGTAAAACCTGCTCCCTGTGCCCTTTCCAGTCATCCCGCTGGACTTCCATCCGACAAATGCATGAAGGCCGACCATTGCACCGGTTGTTGCGCTCGTTTCCCTGTTGACGTATGTCACCCCT
>JAJZYR010000010.1 GCA_021797995.1 Microcaldota archaeon | reverse complement strand
GCACGCAATAGCTAAGATAAATAAGTTCTGCGAGAATCATTCTAAGTGATAGGAGGCATCGTCTAGCGGTAGGACGTCACCCTTACACGGTGAAGGTCTGGGTTCGACTCCCTGTGCCTCCATTGAAACTTATTTTTAAAGGTCTTGTCGTCTGATAAATTCCATATTTGTGAGCTGAGTTCAATTCCCTTGAATGGAATTGAACCAAAAAGGCCTATGTAGGTAAAGGTAGAGTATACTGTGAGAGTAATTGGTTAGCTAAGAAAACAGCAAACGGCTTTTGGTCTCCTTTATCGGCATCTTCTATTGCTTTGTAGTACTGCTCCTTGTTGGAAACTTCAATTATAATTGGTGGGAATTTATTTCTAAGTAGTATCCAGTTTATTAGAAGTCTGGCAGTTCTTCCATTGCCATCTGTAAATGGATGTATATTTACAAATTTATTATGTAGCGAAGACGCAAGTTCTATGGGATGCAGTGTCTTTTTTTCTTTATAAAATTTTGCAAACAGACTTTCAAGTAATTTTGGAACATCAGTTGGCTTTGGTGGAATATGTTCAGAGCCTGCGATTCTTACTTCACTATCTCTGTAATCGCCCTTTATTCTGCATGAAGTATTTTTTGTCAATTCGTATTGTATTTTGCAGATATATTTCTTGTTTATCCTATTTTTGTAAGATTTGATAAAATTCCATGCGTCTAAAGCGTTAAGAGCTTCGATAACATCATCTGCCCTTGTGCCTTCTGGGGCTATTCTATCACTAAGTACCAGAGCTGTCTGTCTTAATGTCAAATGGTTACCCTCTATTGCGTTTGTGTTATAGGTATATCGAACTAGAAAGTCCTTGGGCAATACGTTTATGGGTGTTTTATGAAATACAGTTATAGAGGCACTTAGGTCGTCAACTTTTTCAACAAGTTCTTTTGGCAACCACTTAGTTTCATACTGCTCCATTGTCCTTTTCTCTAACTCTACAAAATATTTCTGCAGTTCGCTATGCTTAGGGATTTCTCTACCAAGCCATACTCTGAGCTTTTTTACCTTATTTGGAGCAATCCTTACATTTTTGACTAAATAGAAGTATGAATGCTTGCCATGCCTTTGTTTTTCTATAAATGACATGATATGTCTACATTATATACATATTTAAATATTGTAGACATAATGGCTACATCTATATAATTATCTAATTATGTAGCCATATAAATCATATTCGAGGCTATACGACCATATACAAAGGGAATCTGAACCTACTTAGGCATTCCCTGTGCCCCATTACCAAAATTAGTCGTCTGATAGGATTTTGCATAAAATCGGTTATACTCGACAAAATTGTTGGGTTCAATACCCTCCCTTTTCAGTTTAATGGAATTAAAGTTGTGTTTTCTTTGATCTTCTCCTTTTGGCGTACAAGATATCTAGAAATCTCTTCTGCCCCCTGCTCCAAGTCTTGTTGTCTGTCCTCTTTACATAGTCAGAATATGTATCTATGTACTCAAGGTTATTTCTGAGGTTAAGCGCTTTTGCCTCCTTAAGACCAGTAAGAATGCTATTTGCCCTCATTCAATTCGCCGATTACTTTAGTTACAATTTCTTTCTTTACACGGAGTTCTGCTATAAATACTCTTAGTCTTTTGATATCTAAATATGCTTTAAAGATATTATAAATGTATCGTGCATCTTCGTAATCTTTATCGCTGCCTAACCATAACTTAAACGCAATTTGCAACTCGATAGGGGATATGAACATCACGTACTTTTCATTAAACGTAACTTTCATTTTGTTATCCATTGCATGTCTATCAAGAGGTTTCTTGACGAACTTTAACTCAAAGTTAGGCGCCCAGGTTCCTTTCTCAGCATATCTTAGAGATGACCCTTCAGAAAGGAGTCCGTACGCGTCTTTGGCATCTTCCACATTGTTTACCGGGTAAAAATTGTTTTTGAGAAGTTTTTTGTGGAGTTCTTCGATTTGTTTCATGTCCATTTTATTTAGCAGTATGTCGATGTCCTCTGTGCCTCTTATCCTGCCAAAAAAGATTGCTATGTATCCGCTCACGATTACATAGTCAATGTCATCCATTGCTTCAATGAATTTAATGACTAACTTATCGAGAGTAGTAAGTTCCTTCTGGTCAAGCGATATGCTGTTTTTGGAGAACTTAATTTCCATAACTAAAAGTAAGGATTATAAGTATTAAATACTACTCTGATGCGGCTAGTATACTTTCAGCACACAAACTCCGTCGCACTTTACGCAGGATGCCTTGTGCCTCCATCTATTCTTGGCGTCCAAGAGGCTGATTTCAACTTTTCTGTATTTTTCCCTTTTCAGATCGAGGAACTTCTGGACCTGACAAGGAGGAGCTACCAATCTATGTAATAGGTTTTGGCTCCCTAAATAAATCAAAGGTTTGACTGATATCATGCAAAAACTGATAATAAATGCAGAGACGATGTTTGACGGTAATGTTCTCGTCAGCAATGCTTCAGTGCTTATAAGTAACGGGGTCATATTGAAAGTAGGCAAGCCGGGGGATTTCAAAGGTGCTGCGGTAAATACTCGGTTCCTTTCGTCGGGATTGATAGACATGCACATGCATCTGGTAAGGTTCGCGCAGAACTATCCCCAGATCAAGCTTTTCGAATACTTCAACAAGATGCTGGTATATAACGGCGTGACCACTGTCAGGGAAGTCGGAAGCTATGCAAACACCATATATAATTTCAAGAACTCCAATGAACCAAGGCCACAGATCTATTCCTCCATATTTCTTGATGGCGACAAGCCTGTATGGGGAATGTCATTTTTGATAAAGGACAAGTCACAAGTCAAGGAATTAATCAGGACATGCAGGGCTTCAAGGACTACGAAGAGAGTTACATAATGCCAGAACCGCTAGAATCTGCCGAAATTGAGGCCAAGCCCAAGGAAAGCCAGATTACAGGGAAAGATGCTCAAAATGCTTATAGAAGAGGCAAGCTGGCCCTCCAAGCTGGCTAGGGAGACAGCCAGATTCGTTATACGTGCGAGAGATATAATATTCCAGCATGCCGCTGCCCGGCATTCCGGAATCAGGACTGATACCTTCTATCTACCTCTATAAGTATTTCGGAAAATAAAAACCTTATATATAAATGTTTCGATCATTTTAGAAACATATAAATATAAGACTCTTCAAATTTGAAATATGAAGAAGCAGGAGATCGTATACAGGGAGATCGGATGCGCGTATATAGACGGGAAGAGGAAGTTTACGCAGCTGGAGTTATCCGGACTGCTTGGCCTGTCATTAAGCACCATTAACGGGGCAGTCTCGAATCTCGAAGCGGTAAATGCAGTAAGCGTGAGCCGGCGCCACTTCGAGGTGATATCGCTGTCCCGCCTGCTGCTCTACTGGGCCACAAAGAGGAAGGTATCTAATGACGTGCTCTACCGGACAAGAGCGGAAGAGCCTGTTAGGGAGATAGAGCGCAACATGCCTGATGAGGTGGCCTTCACCTGCTATACTGCATACAAGCTAATGTTCAAGGACGCGCCTGCAGACTACAGCGAGGTCTATGCATATGCCACAGCAGAAGGGACAAAAGAGATAATAAGGAGGTTCAGGCAAAAGGCCGGTCCTCCAAACTTGGTCGTGCTCAAACCGGATGAGAGGCTCGACGCAGAGATTGCGAACGGCAAACTAAAGCACTCCTCGGTCTGTACGGCTCAGATGTTCGTGGACCTGTGGAACCTCAAGGAGTGGTATGCTAGGGACTTTGTCGCGGCCCTGGAGAAGAGGCTTGGAATATGACCGAGTTCTGGAACAGCGAGATCACTCGTGCAAGTTGGGAGAAGCTTCAGGAGCTCAACAAGGAGTTCAAGTTCACTCTCATCGGAGGGTGGGCCGTCTATCTGTACACAAAGCTCCAGAAGTCGAAGGACATAGACGTGGTGGTGGACTATCCCGTGCTCAGGCAGCTTGAAGGCACCTATAGGCTCGAGAAGAACGAACGCCTGCACAAGTATGAGGCAAAACTCGACCTCTTCGACATCGACATCTACCTGCCAGGTTACTCGAAACTGTCGCTTCCTGCAAAGGACCTGATCGGGAGGTACTCCACGCACATAGAGGGATTCAAGGTCCCCACAGCAGAGGCGCTCCTTCTCCTCAAGCTCGGCGCAGCAGCAGACAGGCTTGCAAGCCAGAAGGGTACCAAGGATGCGATAGACATTCTGGGACTTCTCTTCTATTCCGGTGCCGACGTGGGAAAGCTGAGGGGGATTGCAGCGGAGCATGGCTTCGTCGGCCATGTCAGGTTGCTCGGAAAAATCCTAGACGAATTCAGAATGGAGGACCTGAAGTACCTAAGCCTCAACCAGGCGAGCTTCTCGAAGCTCAGGAGAAAGTATGCTGAGATAATCAGGAAGAGTCTGTAGACGCAGCCGGATAGAAATACCTAAAACCGGTCACTTCTCACTGTTGGATCCTACCCCCGGATGCTGGACGGGCATCTCCGGTGGCATACTTAAGGTCCTCAAGCGGTAGAGGTTTCCATCGAAGGCCGGCGCTCTGGCCGCCTTTTCCTGTTCTGTAGCCAATAACATTCCTGCGCTTGTCGATCAGGAAGCTGGCGTTTATATTCTTGCCTTGGATGATTAGTGGCATTACATATCTGGCAGTGCCCCACATCTTTTCAAATGGCATTGCATTAATATCGAACCACTTCACCCACCCCTCCTCTGTGGAATGCAAAACACCGTCGTAGTTGCCTGAAGAGAACACATGAATTATATAAAACAGTCTCTCCGGCTCATCATACAGACGCATCGTTCCGTTTTTTGATACGTTTTTGATCCTCAGGCCGGTTTCTTCGAGAACCTCCCGCACGACGCATTGCCGTGGAGTTTCGGGTCGCTGTATTTTACCTCCGGGAAGATTCCAATATCCCTTGCTTATGCCCCTGACTGACGTCTTAAGAAGGACCCTGCCACCACCCCTAATGTAACATATTGTTGCCTCTATCGCCATAATATCGTCTTTCCCTAAAAATATTTATTATAGCATTGCCAAGTCCTATTGGTCTTATGAAAAACCAGTATTTTGCAGATATCAGGGATCTGTTTAAGTATGATTTAGCGCTTAGCCTGCTATGCAAAGGAGGGCCAAGCAGTTTAACATTAATACCGATGCTAACGCCGGACACAAAAAGCACCCATGGAAGCAAGATTCTGTATAAAGGAAATCATGTCGGCATACAAAATAGAGTTCTTGCAGGTTTTCTAATGAATTGCTTGCATGAGGACAAACGGAACATAGTCGAACTCTCGGGATTTTTCAGAACTGCAGGTTCCGGATGCCGGGTATTTAATGTATACGCCGGCAACACGTATTTTTCTAATGCAAAGAGGAAGAGCTATTTTGAAGGCATACCCGACAGCATGCTCGGCGGCGCCGTTGTACTTCTGGACCCTGATATAGGCATAGAGCCGTTAAATTCACATAAACCATCAGACGGGCATGTGACTTACGGTGAGATATGCGGCATATACTCTAGGATGAACGATAATTCAGTACTCATGATATTCCAGTACATACCGCGGGTAAAAAGGAAGAGATATTTTAAGAGCATGAAAGCGGCCCTTAACAGGAATATATCAACAAACTTTCCTGTTTATTTGGTTTCTGACAATCAAGTTGTCTTCTTTATTCTTTCGAAGTCAATATTGATTTCTGAACATGTAAGGGCTGTCACCACCGAGTATTGCAAAAGGTATGGTTTGGAACCCTATGGTCAGAGACTGAGGTATGAAAACAAAGGCCGTTAGCACAGGCCAGTATAGCACCGAAGGCATGTACGTCCTCTTTTGGATTTTGGTACATTCCTATCGACATTAGGGTCATTGGTTTTACTGCAATCTCTCTTTGAAACGGCGTCAAATCGTGGTAGCTCAACTCTCTTCTTTTAATCGCCTTGCACTTAAGTTCGCACTGGCGTCTTATCTTGAAGATTAGTCTGTCTACAAAAGCCTTGTTTTCAGAAATTACAAAACTTATCACCAAGAACTTCTGCTTGCTCGTTTCGTCCGTGGTGCCAGACTCATCAATGAAGATATACATATTGTAGTTTACGCAGTGTTCTCTTATATTTCTATCTCAGAGTGGAGAAGAAGGCATTAACCAGCATTTACATCTTTTACCGATGGGTGCAATCGCATTTACATCGACATCCCTGTGACTCCATACGGTTGCTTACGACAACAGAATTGTAAAGATCCGCATATTTTCAGGAAACATCGCGGAGCTTTTATAAGACTATTCAGCCCATTGTAGTTCATGTCATCTAACTGGACCACATGGTACAAGAGTAAAGGCTACAAGGTAGAACCAGAGATACCATTCATAAACAAAAATCTCTGTGCCAATTCAAAAGTCTTGGACATCGGCTGCGGACACGGAAGGCATGTCTTTTATTTCGCTGACAAAGGACATAATGTATTCGGCATTGATAACTACCCACAGATACTGAAGCAGTTAAAAAAACGTCTTGCAAAAGCCAAATTGCATGCAGACCTTAAATGCCATGACTTTACAAAAGGCCTGCCGTATCAAGATCACTATTTTGATTTGATCATAGCAACAAGATCTATTCATCATACAAATGCAAGTACTCTGAAAAGGGTATTCAGGGAAATCAATAGGGTGATTAAGTCCAAGGGTTATTTATTCTTACAGATTCCCAGCTATGAGGGATCACAAAAACTCGAAAAGGCATTGGTAGAATATGGAAGACCTGTAACGCACCGTTGGATCGAGAAGCATACTTATGTTCCGCTGTCTGGGATTGAGAAGGGCGTGCCGCATCATTCGTTGGACAAGGAAGAGCTAATACGGCTCCTTAATGGGTACAAGATAGCCCGAATGCATGCAATGAGGAAACATTATCATGGCTACTGTGTTATTGCAAGAAGAGTCTGAGATGATGGATGATCCGCTCCGCAGACCCGTCGCCCCAGTGGCGAGTTGAGGGCATGAAAGAGGCATATAAAAACGGAAAACAACTCGCAATGAAGTTGAGTTGGTCCGTAAAAGAGCTAGAACCAGATGTAGCCGGAAGTGTCTGTTCACTCGCCTTCCTGCAGTATAATAATCCAAATGGTCGGAATCGCATGGAGTTGTGGTAGGATGGATGTGCGTGGCAAAGACTCGAGATATCTGTTTCGCGATGAGAAGGCCCTGCCAGTGGAGGTAACCGGCGCGCGGGGCAGCTGCATTTATTCCGGAAAGAGGAGGTACATAGACCTCATAATGGGATGGAACGTCGGAAACATAGGATGGAATAACGATTACGTGCTTGGGCGGATGAGGAAGTTCAGGGGCCCTGGCTATGTAGACCCGTATCTCCTTTACAAGCCATGGGCGGAACTAGCCGAGACGCTTGCCAGAATCACGCCAGGCCGGCTGAGAAAGAGCTTCAGGGCGACGGGAGGGACCGAGGCCGTGGAAATCGCACTTCAATCCGCCATGGTGCACACAGGCAGGACTGGCTTTGTCTCGCTTGGAGGCTATCACGGCCATTCCATCGGAGCTATGAGTGTAGGCGGCCCTGGCTTCAGGGCGCACTGGAAGAATTTACTGCCTGGCTGCCATAGGATCAACCCGCCTTTCGACGCCGATGCAGGAAGGGCGGTCGAGAAGCTCCTAAAGACCGAAAAGATTGCAGCGTACATCTCTGAACCGATTGTGTGCAATCTAGGGGTCGTAGTGCCAGACAGGGAGTTCTTCGGAATTGTGGGCGATGCGTGCAGGAGCTACGGCACTGACCTGATAATGGACGAGGTTGCAACAGGCTTTGGAAGGACAGGAAGGCTCTTTGCCTCGGAACATTACAATCTGAAACCAGATATAATGACCCTTGGCAAGGCCATCACAGGCGGGCATGCGGGGCTCGGCGCAACGGTAGTGACGGACGAGATTGCAGATTCCATGGAATTCGACTTCAGCACCTACTCCACGTTTGGCTGGATGCCGCTCGCCACGGAAGCAGCGATGGCGAACATTAGGTACATAATGAAAGGCAAGCTGTGGAAGAAGGCTGAAACGATGGGCAGATGGTTTGAAGAGCAGCTTAGGGGGATGCAGTTCAGGCACAGCCCTGAGATACGGGCTGTTGGCCTTGCAATCGGAGTCGGATTCAGGCACAGGGACTATGCGCTGCGGATAGTGGGGAGGGCGCTGAAACATGGTGTCATCATGTCTAATACAGGCCATGATACCTTCACACTCTTCCCTGCCCTTAACATAGACGAAAAGACGGCAGAGGAGGGGCTCAGGATAATCTCACAGTGCGTATAGCGGGTAATCGGATGAGGGTCTTGCTCGTCGTGCATGGATTCGTACAGGGTGTCGGGTACAGGGCCTTCGTCAGGGGCGCTGCCGGCAGATGCGGGATAAAGGGGGCTGTATGGAACTCCGGCGACGGGAGCGTGCGGATAATTGCGGATGGAAGCCCTGAAGCCCTGGCTGCCTTCAGAAATGAGATAGACGTTGATACTGTAAGCGGACCTCAGGTAAGGCGCATTGAGCAGTTCTCTGAGGATGACGATGAATTCCCTGAAGAGTCCAGAAGCGGCATCATGGATTACCAGGGATTCGCAGTGGAGCGCGGCTAATCACACCGTATGATCGCTTCCGAGCGCAGGATGGACTGCATTGTATTTGTTCTTAAGCGCGGCCTGAAGCTCCTTCGCCTTTCCTGGCTCGCCGTGCACGATCAGTATGTTTCTCAGGCCGTGTATCCTGCCGAAAAAGCTCATGAGCTGCCTTCTGTCAGCATGCGCGGAGAGGTGGTACTTCTCAACTGGCATGCTTATTTTTGTCTTCCTTCCGTCTATCATGACCTCCTTTGCCCCCTCGAGCAGGAGTCTTCCAAGGGTTCCATGGGCCTGGTATCCTACTATGATAAGCTTGTTTGCAGGGTCGTTTCCGCAGTGCTGCAGATACCTCATGATCGGGCCTCCGGAGATCATGCCGCTGGTTGTGACTATTATACCTGACTCGTGGCCGTCCATGATCTTCGCCCTTTGCTGCCTTGTAGTGACGTTGTAGAAGTTCTTGCTCTTGAAAGGGTCGTCGTCGTTGAGGAGTATGCGCTTCTGCAGCTCGTCCCTACAGTAGACCACGTTATGCCTGTGTATCCTCATTGCCTTGCCTATCATCCCATCCATGTATATCGGAACCTTCTGAAGTATCCCCGACTTCATATAGTCGTCGAGCAGGAGCAGCGTCTCCTGCGCCCTTCCCACTGCAAATGCCGGGATTATGGCCTTGCCCCCCTGCTTTATCGTTTCGCCTATGCTTGACACCATCAGGTCTGCAGTCTTCTTCTCGCCTTCAAAGACGTCGTTGTCGCCCGCATATGTCGATTCTGTTATCAGGGTTGAAGCATGGAGGCTCTCGGTATATGCGGGATCCAGAAGCTTTGTGGTCCTGAAATTGCAGTCGCCGGTGTATATCAGCCTTTCCGTGCCGTCGCTTATCTCTACCATCGCGCTTCCGAGGATATGGCCTGCAGGTATAAGCTTTAGCGTCAGGTCCTTTATCTTAAACTCCTGATGGTATTCGACGAGCTTGTGCTTCCTCGACATCTTTCCGATACCTTCCTTCTTTATGTTGTCCGGGTTTGAAATCCGTATATAATCGCTTATCAGCACGTTTGTGAGCTCGAACGTGGGCTTCAGCGTATATGTATAGCCCTCATATCCGGCGGTATAAATGTGCGGAAGGTAGCCGGAGTGGTCAAGATGCGCATGACTTACCACGATCCCGTCGATCGTCCTGAACTCGCTGTCAGGAATGATTGGAAACTCAACCTGGGCCCCTAGCTTTATCCCCGCGTCAAGGAGTATGCGCGTGTCTTTCGACTCAAGCATTATACAGCTCCTGCCGACCTCCCCTGCTGCTCCGAAAAACGTGATCTTCAGTCACTCACCGTCCTCATTGCCTGCGCGCTTAGGATTGGTGTTGTCCTTTATTATCGCTATGTCTGCAAGGCTTATCTCCTGCGGCTTTGGTTCAGGGATCTTCCTGTCCTGCCTGGGCCTTCTATGTGACTGGCTTATCACCTTCCTGAGGGCCGCATACAGCACGTCAAGCCTCTTGTCTACCTCGTCTATCTCGGCCTCTATGTCGCTTATCGCCTTTGTTATTTCCTTGATGTCATTGCTTATGTATTCTGCCTTCTTTCTGATCCTGTAGCTCTTGAGCGCCTCGTTCAGCTGCTCTTCTATCTCGCCTTTCTTCCTTATCAGATCCTTCTCGGCCTGCAGCGAAAATGCCTCGGTGGCTATCCTGAACTCTATTGCCTCCTTCCTTCTTTTCAGGTATCCTATCTCACCGTGATGTGCCTTTGGCGCCTGGGGAAGCTTTGCGATTGCGGCCTGCTCAGAGAGCTTGTATGCGAGCCTGTGCCTGTTCCTCTTTATTCCATCGATGAGCTGGTGTATCTTCTTCTTCTCCTCGTCGATCTGGCGCCTGATCTCGTCGGCCTGCGGATTGGACGGAGGGGCCGCGGGAGCTGCGGCTGGCGCTGCGGTTGTTGTGTTATTTGCGCCGTTCTTGACGACCTCGTCGCTCAGTTAATCGCCCACTCGGATAAGACATTGTTATAAATATCGAGAAGCCTGTCCGTGGTCTTCCCTATTGAGAATTCACTTGCAGTGCTTACGGCTGCCTTTGTATAAGCTGCAGGGTTATTTAAAACCCTTTCTATCTTCCGCGCGCACCCTGCGTAATCTCCCGCGGCGAACTTCTCGCCATTCTTCCCGTTCTTTATGAGCTCGCTGAGCGCAAGGTAGTCCGCTCCGACAACTGGTTTTCCGCACGCCATCGCCTCAAGGCAGACTATGCCCTGCGTCTCGAATGTTGAGGGCATGCAGAAGGCGTCTGCTGCCGCATATAGGCCCGGAAGCATCTTGCTGTCGACAAATCCGATGAACTGCACCATGTCCTGCACGCCAAGGCGCCTTGCCATCAGCTTGTAATACCTTTCTGCAGGGCCGGTCCCGCCTATCACAAACCTAAGCCTCTCCTTGGTCTTCGAAAGCCTCAGCCTCTTGCACGCCTTGAGCATGACATTGAGCCTCTTCTCCTTGCTTATCCTGCCAAGATACAGGATCACCTTCTCCCTGCTGCCTATCTGAAGGAGCTTCCTTACCCCCGAGCCGTCGATGCCTGGCCTGTATTTCCTTGTGTCCACGCTGTTCGGCACCACGGCGGTGTTGCTTATCCCGTATCTCGCAAGCATACGCAGCACCGATTCGGTAGGAGCTATCGTCACGTTTGAATGATTATAAAAGAACTTCGTGTACAGCCACAGGTACTTCCTTGCAAATCCCTTCAGGCTGCTGCTTTTAGGATAGTACTCATCGACGATGCTCCTGTTGTTTATCAGGGTGTGGAATGTGCTTGCAAGCGGATATCTCCCAATCTTAGACGCTATCAGCGCGGCGAAACCCATGACAAACGGCGTCTGGGCATGGATCAGGTCTATCTTGAGGTCGCCAAGCTTGGAGACAGAGCTGTACGGGAAAAGCGCCACGTTGTACTGGGGATACGGCCTGAGAGGCACTCCAGGATACAGGAAGAGCTTCCTGCCTCCCCTCTGGCCCTTCCGGCCGCTGGCAAATATGTATACGTTGTGCCCCCTTCTCTCAAGTTCTCCCTTGAAGTTGAGCATTGAGGCCACTACGCCATCAACAGCTGGAAGATAGGTGTCTGTGTAAAAGGCGATATTGAGTTTCTCCATAAAATCCTGTCTTGGCTTCAGAATGCCTGCCAGCCCCTTTCATTCCAGCTTTACCGCCTCGCCACCGGCCTGCTTTATCTTCTCTATCGCCTTCTCGGAGAAGTTTGTTGCCTTGACGACAAGTGGTTTGCTGAGTAGACCGTCTGACAGGACCTTATAGCCCCTAAGCTCCACCGTGGGCTTTTCTCCGGTCATTCCTGCTGCAATGCCGGATATCCTGCTTAGGTTAGTCTCCTTAAGCGGCACGGCCCTCGGAGGAGTGAATCCAGGAATGTGTATCCTATCCTTGTCGTACTTTACGGTATAGGTAAACTTGGATTTTTTTCCCCCCCTGCCAACCCCGCCCCTGTCCCCCGAGCCCCTCCCGTTCTTTATGTTTCCAACGCCCCAGCTCCGCGAGCCCAGGAATTTCCGTGACCTCTTCTTGATCCTTATTACCATAATATTACCAGCTAAGACATCCTTGATATGAGCTTGCCGATTGCCGCGCCCCTGTATCCCAATGACCCTTTTACGCTGTATGCGCGCTTTGTGCTCTCGTAGCCATGGGTTGGCGGATGCAGCCTTATCGGCAGCGCCACCACGTCCTTAACGACTTTCTTCCCAGAGGCCATGGCCAAGAGGTCCTCCCTGCCCACCTTGACGAGCTTCTTTGACAGCACCTTCTCTACAAGTGCCTGGTCGACCTCGCCGTACGTTATGAAGTCGTTGCACTTCTTTATCATGCCAAGGTTCGATCTTGTCCCGAATATGAATATCATGTTGTTTACCCTCTTCAGCCTGAGCCTTGAGAGCGTCTCGCTTATGTCCCTTCTCACGCCAATCGTGCCGCGGACTCTTACCACTGCGAGTAGTTTGTTGTTAAGTTCGGCAGCCATAAAATACGACCTTGCCTGTCTGCTCCTGCACTACGGCCATGTTGCAACATTGGCACCGTTGGCCTATGCAGGTTTTATTATCAGCGATAAGGTATATAAGCGTATATGGCTGGAGTCCTGCGGAGGCTTGCATATTAGGAAACCTTAAAGAGGCATTGGGGCAATACCAGCTTATGCCTTTTGGAGTCAGAAGCAATACGGGAAGGCGAGCGCGGTCAGGGAGGGCGCAGGCGCTCGACGATATGGCGGCAAGGATAGAAGAGTGCCGCGGCAGCAGGAGGTCAAACTGCATAGGCACCGCACTGTACATTGTCGGCGAGATAGAGGAAGACAGGCATATCGAGCCGCATCTTGCCCAGGAATACTTAATGGGAATGGAGACCGTCGAGCGACCTGAACTGGGCTGCCTTGTAGCATGGCAGGAGGAGGTAAGACCAATAGTCAGATACGATGCGAGTGTATTACGCTTCTATGGCAGCGATGCGGAGAAATACGAGGAGATAGTACGGGACAATAGTTTCACCCTCACCTTGCACCTCGGGGTAATGACCTACACTGACCCCCTACTTGTAACAAGCAGATGGGGATTTAAAGGCAAATTCTTCATCGACCAACCGCTCTCAGAGGCCAGCATGCGTGCTGTCGAGCTTATTGGCATAGGCAATTCATGGGTTGCGTACTATGCCCCGAAGTCCATGACTCAGGAACCTATAAAGCGCCTCCTGCGATAACAGACTGGCCAGGCGCGCATGCCCGCATACTGCTCTTGCTGCGCCGCTGCCTCTTGCGCCATTTGCCTGGGCAGGGAGGATGGCAGTCTGGCCGCAGGGCTCTGAGGAGCGCCTGCCAATTAGGCAGGCTGCGGATCCTGCATGCGTTCGGCTGCTTATTCAGATTGGCCGCCACCACCACAGAAGGTATTAAAAGTATGTTTGGCGATGGAGTAAATAGATCGCATGAATAAGCTTTCTGTCTTGCTATTCGGCATATTTGCAACTGTGTCCTTTAGCGCGGCCTTCGCCTCGTATAATGTAACATTCCTGAATACGACAGTGATACTCAACAGCACAAACAGCAGCGCAAAGGTTGTGGAGATCTTGAGCCTCTTTATAAGCAACAGCTCCATCAGCCAATATGAAAGCGCCAGGGGGGCATATAACCTTACGCTGAGTCACTGGCAGACCCTCATCGGAAGCCCGCTTATCACAGAGCATATACTCAATCCGCACGGGAGCATTCATAACTTTGCCTTCCTGCCTGGCCCGGTGGTTCCTGCGAGCGGCGGGGGATCGGCGACCATGACGATGAGCTACTCGGTGTCAAACGTGACGACAGTGACTGAAATAGCCCCAAGAAAGTTCGAGTATGTATTCAACAGCACTGTCTTCAACTTCCAGCATACTGCCAGCGGGCAGGAGCTGCCGCGCGGCGTCAGGCTCAACATAATCGTGCCGGATGGAGCGCACATCGTATCCATATATCCGCTGCCGGATTACCCGCAGACAAGCGTCCTTGGAACTTATGCAAACGCGACTGTCTTCTCATGGTACACAGAGGAGCCGCTCTCCAGTTTTTCTTTCTCTTACACATTGACGGAGTCGCTGCAGGCAGAGGTGCTTGGATACTTCGGTGGGCTTTACAGCAGGCACCGCTCGGCACTTTATGCGGCTGCAGTGCTGGTTATCGCTTTATTCGTAGCTTACATTTACTTCAAGTATATAATACGCCAGTAGGGGTATGGCCTTGCACAGATACGAGAGACTGGTACTTAGTGCACTGAAAGGGAGCGGAGCCTTAGACTTGAACTCGCTGACAAAGGCCTGCGGAATCGGCACTGACGAGGTGCTATGGGCGCTTGAGAATCTTGGCAGGCGGGGATATGTCGGGATTTCGAGGACCGGCGTGTCTGAAGTGACACTTACCAAGGAAGGGGCGGAGTATGCGAAGGAGGGGCTTCCAGAGACACGGCTGCTTGATAAGCTAAGGGAAGGTACTATCCTGGTAAAAGAGCTCTCAGGGAAGGACGGGCAGATAGGGATGCAGTGGGCGAAACGCAAAGAGCTGATAAGGATCAGCAACGGTGCGGTGATGCTTTCAGACCGGGGGGTCAGTGCCATGGAGAAGGGGCTTGATGGGGAGCGGGTCCTCAGGGAGCTGAACCGCGATTCAGGCTCATATGGCAGGCTCCGGAAAGAGAACGGGAATGTAGTCTCGGAGCTGATTAAGAGGGGCCTGTTGTCGGTAAAGGAAAGGCAGAGGATTTCCATGGTCACGCTGACAGATGCTGGGGAGAGGGCCGTGGACATGAATGACGAGGAGGGCATAGGAGCGCTTGACAGGAGCATAATCGCGGGTAGGGCGTGGGAAGGAAAGAGCTTCAAGACCTATGACACCGATGTGCAGGTGGAGGAGGCAATAGGCGCGAGAAGGCATCCGCTGGCCCGCAACATAGAAAGCATAAGGAGGGCGTATATCTCCAATGGCTTCAGGGAGGTGGCCGGTCCAGTAATAGACTCCGCCTTCTGGGTCTTTGACTCGCTCTTCCAGCCGCAGGATCATCCGGCAAGGGATGCACAGGATACCTTCTATCTTTCCGGACTTGAGGAGATGGAAGTTGGAAACAAGGAGTACGTGAGGCGAGTAAGGGAAGCGCATACAGAAGGCTGGCATTACAGGTGGGACCTGGATACGGCCCAGGAGGCGGTATTGAGAACCCATACGACAAGCGTTTCTGCGCGTTATATCTACGACGTCCTCTCAGGCATAGGCTCCGGGAGCAGCAAGCGCGAACTCCCAATAAAACTCTTCTCGCTTGGTAGGATCTTCAGGAATGAGAACATAGACTACAGGCACCTTGCGGACTTCTATCAGAGCGATGGAATAATCATAGGAAACGGGCTTACGTTTGCAAACCTCTTCGATACGCTGATAAGACTTTATAGCTGGCTCGGAGCCGAGCTGAGGTTCAAGCCCTCCTACTTCCCGTTCGTCGAGCCCGGGGTCGAGATATACGCGTATGCAGAGCGGCTGGGCGAGTGGGTAGAGATCGGAGGTGCCGGGATGGTAAGGAGGGAGATAACAGGAATGCGCCGCGGAGGCATCAATGTCCTAGCGTGGGGCGTCGGAGTCGAGAGGCTCATGCTCTTAAGGAACGCCGGGGTGAAGAGCATAGCAGAGCTCTATAATGGCGGACTGGGTTGGGCCAGGAGGATGCCTATCGTATAAGTTGGTCATATGCCTGTAATCACGATTAACAAAAGATACCTCGCAAGGCTGCTGGAAGGAAAGACAACCGACAAGAGCCTTGAGGCCCAGCTCTCCAAACTTGGCCTCAATGTGGAGAGCATAAACGACAGCCGGATAAGCGTTGAGGTAACCTCAAACCGCCCTGACCTGATATGGACTGTCGGGCTGTCGAGGGCCATCAGGCACTTCGTGCACAGAACCAGGAAGGTCAGGTACGCAGTAAAGGGCGGCGATCCCGCAATCTCGATAAACGTCGGAAGCAGCGTTGGCAGCGTAAGGCCATACATCGCCGGCCTTGTGGCCCGGGGGCTTAAGCTCGACGATGACTCATTGGCCGATTTCCTTGCATCTGTCGATAAATTCAGCGATACCTTTGGAAGGGCAAGGAGGAAGATAGCGGTGGGCATGCACAATCTCGACTTCGTCTCCGGGCAGCTTGAGTACGACGCCTATGGGGATGAGGCATTCAGGCCCCTCGGATGCGATAAAGAGCTCAGCTATAAGGAGATACTCGAGGATACGGAAAAGGGAAGGAGGTACGCCGGTGCCATTACGGGAGCGGGGAAACGCCAGTATCCGGCACTGAAGGACTCGAACGGCACACTTGCCTTTATACCGATAATAAACTCGGAGCGCACCAGGGTCACCAAATCCACCAAGGACCTCCTTATTGACGTAACTGGGACGTCGGAGTACCTGATAAACAAGACTGCAGACCTCCTGGCGGCGAACTTCATCGACATGGGAGGCGAGATAAGCAGGGTGCAGGTCAACTATGGCAAGAGGGCCGTGCTCACGCCGCAGATGTCGCAGGATGATATCGTTGTTCCCATAGCCGCGATAGAGGGCGACCTCGGGGTAAAGATAGGTGCGAACAACGCCGCAACCCTCGGGGGCAAGATGGGTTACGCGGTCTCCTATACGGGAAGCTACATGAAGTTTACCGTGCCGGCATATAGATTCGACGTGCTGAACGACCAGGATGTCATAGAGGACCTGGCGATAGCCTACGGCTACGATTATATAAGACCTGTTCCGGTAAGGTCGGTTCAGCAGGGGAGCCTGGATCCGCTGACGATATTCAGGTCGAGGGCCGAGGAAGGCATGATAGGGCTGGGATTCACCCAGATGATGAACTCATACCTCTCCAACGACGCTCTCAACTTTACTAAAATGAGGCTTGAACCAGACGGCTCTGCGGTGCGGATAAAGAACCCTAAGTCCGAGGCCATAACGATCATGCGCACATGGATAATGCCCTCGCTGCTAAAGAACATCTCGCTCTCGCTTAATGAAAGGAGCCCACTCGAGGCATTCGAGCTCGACATGGCATTTGCGATGAAAGGCAGGAAAGCCTCTGAGGAATACAGGCTGGCGGCGGTCTCGACCGACCCGAAGTCAAACTTTAACAGCATCAAGTCGGTCTTCGAGGCGCTGGCAGGCGAACTCGGCATCGCATACGGCCTGAAGAGGCTGGATCACAGGAGTTTCATACCGGGAAGGTGCGCTAGCATACTCGTCCGCGGAAAGGAAGCGGGACTCCTCGGGGAGCTGCATCCGGAAGTGCTTAACAATTTTGGAATAGAGGAGGCAACCGCTGCACTGGAGATAATTCTATAGTCACATCGTGAATTTGTAGTACTCGGAAAGCGATTCTATATCCTTCTCCCCGAGATTGAAGCTCCTTGACATAAAGGCCATCACTTCGCTCTCGCCGAGCTCTTTCTTTGCGGCTTTCATCATGGCGTATATAAGGGGCAGGCTCCCCCTCACGATATCCTTCCTGTTTGAATGGAGTATTCCAGACAGCTTGGCAGCCACGGCAGTTATCGCCTCCTTGCCCTTCTTTACCCTGCTCATATACTGTATGTTTGCCGGGAAGCTGTACCTGTTTATCATGCTGACATCCCCTGTATTGGATATGGAGACTCCGGAGGACATAAGCGCTGACGCGTATCTCATGTAGCCGTAGTACCCCGTCCTTGAGGCGTTCTCGTAAAACATGCTCGCCTTGGACAGCGCGGAATAGGAATTGCTGATCTCTGCGACTGACCTATACCTGGTCGGTATATTCTCGTCTATCCAGTTTATCAGCATGCCCATGTCCACATCGCTGCTTATCGCCGCGTATCTTGGGGTGTCAAAATTCGCGGAGAGGAATATCTTGTCAAGCACCGAGAATATTTCCATCTTCCTGTCGCGCATTGAAAGCGAGCCGATCATCTCGGGCTTTGCATCGAACATCATCTCAAGGTCATTTAGCGCCGCGCGGACGTCTCCGTTGCACCTTCTAGCTATCTCGTCTATTACCTCACTGGCCACTTCCTTCCCCTCCTTGCCAGCAATCTTGTGCAGCAGTTCGGCCACCTCATACCTGTTCACCCTCTTGAATTCGGATTTCTCAACATAATTCCTCAGAAAGGCGATCTTCCTATTCCAATAATCGTTTGCCGTAAAGATCACGGGCTGCTTTGAGCTGTTGATCAGCTGTACTATCGCTCTTTCGGCCCCCTGGTCGAACTTTGCCGACAATTCGTCTATCTCGTCGAAGACGATAAGTATCCTCTTGTTGAAGAGACCGCACGTGCGGCTTGCCGGGAGCACCTTCCTCTTTATGGTCTCCGCATCCCTGTAGTCGCTTGAGTTCAGCTCCAGAAGCTCGAAGCCGTTTGAGTAGGCTATCGCCCTTGCTGCAGCCGTCTTGCCCGTGCCTGGAGGACCATAGATCATGACAGGCCTTGATATCTTACCTGAGAGCACATCCAACCCGAATTGCTGCAGCCCTGCCACGGAGTCCCTGTTACCGATAAGCCCATTTAATGTGAAAGGAGTGTACTTATCGCATAACATAAAATCGGCAAGTCTCTTGGGATGCCAAGAGATATAAGAATATGTGGGGCATAACAGATATGCTCATGCTCCTATCGTCTAGTCCGGTCAAGGACGCAGCCCTCTCACGGCTGCGACCCGGGTTCAAATCCCGGTGGGAGCAAACCAAATTTTCGACGACAAACTCGGGTTCAGTTCTCTAGTCAATGCCATGAAGAAAAAGAAGGTTACCGGCTTGGATATAAGGCTTGAGGAGCTTAGGACTGGAAAGGTGCATAAGTACAAGTCCGTAAAGGTACTCGTAAGCGACGTTTGGGGCTGATTCTAAAGGTGCAGAGATGGCCTACGATGCATCTAGCAGATAGCGTAAGGGAGAAGCTCAGGAAGATGCATAAAGGTGCAATCGTAGTTACAGAGATGACGCGCCCCAACATAATACAGGCCTGTAGAAACTCCGGAGCGATAATAACCGATGAGGGAGGCATAACGTCTCATGCGGCCATAATCTCCAGGGAGTTCAAGAAACCGTGCATTGTCGGGACCAGGGTAGCAACGTCAAGCCTTAAGGACGGGGACCTTGTAGAGGTCGATGCGGACAGAGGAATAGTCAGGATACTCAGGCGGGGCTGAGCGTACGGTGTGGTCTGAATGCGAGCATGGTCTTATGCGGGGAATCGAGGGCATTCTCGTGCCTTTCCGCAATGCCTGAAAGCGTTGCATTGCATTCTAGGCAGCTCTGTTTTGGATTGGTAAAGTGCTTTTCGTTTGCTCGCACAATCTTATAGAAGCTCCTGCCGTTGGATTCAAACTTACTGACTGTTGGCGACTTCAAGAAAGGTTCGCATCTGCGGCAGCCACTTAGGTAGAGGAACGCTACATGCTCGAAGAAAAGTTGCCTGTTAGGAAAGACTCCTGTCTCTTGCATGCCCACCACACTTCACTTGTTTCCCCTGGGCTCTTTACCACATAATACAAGGGGCTTTAGCCCGGGGAGGATGTCACATTATAAAGCCCTTCTCCCCAATTATAGCCATGTCAGAAATCCGTTCGCTGTGCCATGTATGCGGCCTTGTGGCCAATCATGCATGCAAGCTCTGTGGAAGGCCGGTATGCGACAGCCACTTCGACAAAAAGACCGGTATGTGCATTGCCCATACAGCCGGGTCAGACATGCGCCACGCAAGATCATAGGTTCTGGAAATCGCTTGCGGAGGTGCCTTTCGGAAAGGCCTTGCAATTCTGCGCCTCTACGGGCAGCCCCACCTCCTCGGCAACCCTTATTATCTCCGCAGTATCAACGGTCCTGTCGGTATACAGTTCGAGGTAGCTTATGCCGCCGAGAGAGACCTTCCTTACTGTGAAGGTAAGCTGCTGGTACATCCCGCTTCTTACGACCCGCAGCTTAACAGAACCATTCCTTACTATGCCCTTAGCTTTACCAGACAACTCCAGAAACCCACCAGCAGCTTTCCGGCTATCAGCAGCCGGCCGCGGAGTCATGCGCCGCGTCTTATTGCCCGACTGCAACATAATGTATATGAATTATTATGGCCGTAAATAAACTGATATTCGCTAATAAGATTGCAGGGGATATATTTAAATAGTTAATACTTTCATCCATAATCACACAGAAGGCAATGAGGTATCTGCAGCAAAATAGGCGCGCATATTAAATGGGAACCACTTCGAGACAAAACGGTGCAGCACAGCAGGTCCTTCAACTTAAGAAAGAGGCTATTCCTCAGATTGAAGACGCAAAACCTAGGGAGCGCATCGTAGGCATGCACGTCTTCGGAAATCTTTACGAGCTTGATCCAAAGCTCATGCAAGACAAGGAATTCCTGAGGCAGACTGTGCTCAAGGCCGTCGAGGTCGCAAACATGACCCTTGTAGAGCACAAGGCATGGTCATTCGGTGGGAAGAAGGGCGGGGTGACGGTCATGGCACTCATAACCGAGAGCCATGTGGTGCTTCACACGTGGAATGAATACAAGTACGCGACGCTCGACATCTACACATGCGGAGAGAAGTCAAATCCAAATGCCGCATTTGACTATATAGTCGGGGCGCTGAAGCCAAAGAGGCACAAGAAATTCTTCGCAGACAGGAGCAGCTGATTCTTCGGTCCTCAGGTAAGCCGTAAAATGCCATGACTTCTGAAGCCATGCCGCAGGATACTGGCTGTGCCAGTCTGGGCTCTGCCAGGCATGCATACCTGCGCGATAATAAGGAGGTGGCATTCTCCCAACCAGCAAGCGGCGTTGGATTCACCGCCCACGTTGCTAATGCTGTATTACCTGGCCGCACTGGGGAATTGGTGCAATCTGTCCGCTTATTATAAGCTTCAGGTATCCAACATACGGGATGCCGCCCATGTAATATCCGACTATGCCGTTCGCCGAGGGCGGATAGTTCTCGTCCTGTATGTCAAGGACTGGATTGTTGTCCCCCTTCGTAAGCAGGAAGTATCTGCCTCCGGAATCGATGGCCGCATACACCCTGTGTATTATGTCCCCGGTGAAGACATCGCTGCCGTTTGTCCTGTACACTACTATCGGATTAGAGTAGTTCTCCGATATCACAGTATTCGCGATTGTTATAGACGAGGTGTAAACGATCTCACGCACCGTATTGTTGATGCTCATGTTCCCTATGCTGTAATTGTACCGTATCAGGTTCCCCCTTTGAGCAGCCCCGGAGGCATAGCATCGGTAATAGTTGCCCGGCTGCCCAAGTTCCGAATATCTGCTTAGGCATTCCATGTTGTACAGGCCTATCGGAGAATTGCTCCCAGCGAACTGGCTTATCATGGACCTGTCTCCAGGAACATACGAGTAGAACGCGAGGAACTCGCTGCTAATGTTCCCTATGAACGAGTTGAAGGCGGCGCTGCTCACGTTGACTACAGGCACCTTGTGGCTTGCAAGGAAGCTGCTCATGTTCCCTATTCCGTGGATCAGCACCATGTCACCGCGCTGCAGGACAGGGAGCATGCTGCAGCTGGAGACCACGTCTATCGGAGACGGAGTCTGGAGGATAATGGCAGCAGCGACATAGAATGCGGCGACGGCCCCGAGCGCTATGGCTATGTCGATCACGCTCTTCCTGATGCCCTCCTTGCTGATGCTGTGCTTGAGCTCTATTGCAAGGATGATGACAATGAGGGCGAAGACAGCAATTCCTATTATTATGCTGTTGTGGAGCGCGTAGACCACAATCAGGAGAAGGAGCGCCGCATAGAGAAGCCATACTAACTTATCCGATGCCTTCCTCTTCTGTGCCCCCCGCTCCTTCATCCTTGCCATTCGCCCACCTATGCCCTCTTCGTAATGCTTGATACCTCCAGCCCGACTGTCTTGGACTCCCCGCCTGACATTACCACTCCTATCGCCGCATCCGCATTGATTATGAGCGAGTCGTTATGGCTTACAACCGCGAACTGCGCCTCGCTGCTCATCTCCTTTATGAGCTGCGAGAGCTTCTTCGAATTCTCCCTATCCAGCGAGGCATCCACCTCGTCGAAGACATAGAGCGATGAGGGCTTGCAGAGGTGTATCGCAAAGAGCATCATGAGCAGGATGAGCGACTTCTGGCCTCCCGACATCGACTTCAGGGCCTTGCTGAGGCTCGCATCGGTTATTTTTATCTCGATTCCGCCGCTGAAAGGCTCACTTGGATTGTCTAGCTCTATATGCGCGTCTCCTGGGAAGATGTACTTATAGAGCCGCGAGAAATTCTTGTTCACATCGTTGAACGTGCTCATGAATATCTGCAGCTTCTTTGAGTCTATCTCCTCTATCATGCGTATGACAGCCTGCTTTTCAGCCTCAAGCGTGTTCGATTTCTGAAGCGCGTCATCGACGTCCTTCCTCCTCTCCGCGTATACCTCCGGAGCCTTCATATTCACGGTTCCGAGGTCATTGAGCCTCGCCTGCACCACGTCGGCCTCCCTGGACATCACCTCGGCGTCGCCCTTTATGAGCTCAGGCTTTGCCACATACGCCGCAAGCTCGGCAGCAACGTCGTTAAGCCTCGTCTCCGTCTGGCTCCTCTTCACCCTTGCGTCGGCAAGCTGCCTGTCCACCTCGTTCAGCTGTGCGTTTATCCTGCCATTGTCCTCTCCAAGCCTGGCCAGCTCGTCGGTTATCCTGTTGAGCCTCTCCACGGACTTGGAGTTTGCATTGCTGCTCCTCTTTATGCCGGATTCGACCTCTTTTCTCTCCGCCTCGAGCAACGCAATCCTGCCGCTCTTCTGCAATATCGAGGCATTTATGCTCTTTCCAGCCAGCCTCTTCTCATCAATCTGCCTCTCAATCTCGGCTTTCCTTGCCCCAAGGAGCTCCATCTCCTTCCTTGTCCCTGCAATGGAGATCATCAGTCCCTCAGCTTCCTTCCTGGCCCTCTCAGCCCTCTCCTTCTCGGCCTTGCTGCTTCCGCTCCTTGCCAGCTCCTTTGTCGCGGCAATGGCCTCGCTGTAAGCCTTCCTGAGCTTCTCCCTCGCCACGGAGAGCTCCTTTCCGGCAGCATCAAGCTGGCTCTCCTGCCTCGCGGACTCCTGCTTCAGCTCCCCAAGCCTCTTTACCAATCCCCTCTCCTCATTTTCAGCGAGAGCCATTGATCTTTCTGCATCGCCCATCTCGGCCAGTGCAGTTGGCAGCCTTTTCTCCATTGCCTCGATCGACATCTCCAGGGAAGCCTGCGCTTTCCTTGCAGCAAAGGCCTCCCCCTCTGCTTTCTCAATCTCTGAATGGAGCTTTTTCTTCTGTTCCTCAAGGGTGCGTATCTGGTTCTCTATCGATGAGAGCGAGAGCTTCCTTTTCGGCGACCCCCCTGAAACGGTCCCGGACAGCTCCACCAGGTCGCCGTCAAGCGTGACGTATCTGTGCCTTCCCACCCCTGCCTTCCTGGCATCCCCTATGCCTTTTATCACATAGGAGTTGCCGAAGACGTACCTGAAGGCGCGGTCAAACCTGCTGTCGTATTTTATGAGGCCGAGCACCGGGCGAAGTCCTGCCGTGGTGTCGCCCTCCTCCCTGCCGTCAACGTTCACATCCCTGACCGGAATGAACGTGGCCCTGCCGAGCTGGTTCTTCTTCAGGTACTCGATTATCCTGTCAGCCGTGCTTATCGTGTCGACTACGAAGTACTCGAATCTGCTGCCTGCAGCAGATTCCACAGCGAGGGCATCTGCACTGTCGTATGTGCAAAGCTGCGACACCCTGCCATAGAAGCCATCGGCCTCTGAAAAGTTTGTACTTATCCTTTCAAGAAGGCCTCCTGTCCTTGCCGAGGCCTCGGATCTCTGCTCCTTAAGTGTGATGAGCCTTTCATCGATGCGATCCATCTCCTGCCCGGCCCTTTTGTGCGCCGAGTCCATCCTCCCCAATCCTTCCGCGGCATCCTTGGCTCCCTTCCTGAGCCTCTCAAGTTCCTCTGCCAGCTTAGAGCCCTCTGCCTTTCTCACGTTTAGCAGCGCGGCTAACCTTGCCTTGGATGCCCCTGCCTCCTTCGCCGCCTTTTCCGTTATGGACGCTTCCGTCCTCAATTTAATGAGGGCATCCTGGCCCTCCGCAATCCGCCTTTCAAGCTCCTGGATCTTTCTGTTTATCGCTTCGATCTCCTTTTCATCCTCGCCCTTTCCGCCACCAAGCACCGTGGCTCCGGCCTCAGCCTCAAGCTTCTTGAGCTTTGCCTCAAGCTCTGCAATGCTCCTCTTCCCGGCTTCTACGGTCTTGTTTATCCCTGCAATCTCCTTCTCCGCATCCTCGACGAACGATCCTATCTCTATCAGTGAGCTCCTGTGCCCGTTTATCTCGGCACCGAGCGTAGCCAGCTCGGTGTTGACCGCCTCGAACCTTGAGTTCACCTTGCCTGCCTCAGCCGAGTTAGCCGCAAGCTCATTTGTTATCCCCTGCCTCTCGGTCTCAAGGTCGTTTATCCTCTTTGCGATTCCACTCCTCTCGACCTCAGTCTCATTCCTCTTTGAGTCCACCACGGCCATCTCCTTCGTGTAGCCGTCAAGCGCCATCACAAGGGCTTCCTTCCTGGCCATGAGTATGCTGTATCTGAGGGTCCTCAGCTTTGCGGTAAGCGCAGCATAGTGCTCTGCAGCCTCCTTTTCCTTCTCAAGCTCCCTGAGGAAGCCCACCTTCTCGTTGAGCATTCCCTGCGCCTCGGAAATCCTCTGGCTTACCTTCTCAAGCTCCCTTAAGGCATCTGCCTTCTTCGCCTCGAACTCCTTTATCCCTGCAGCTATGTCGATGAGCTCCCTGTGCTCCTTCGGGCTCAGTGAGATAATCCTGCCGATCTCGCCTTGAGTTATCGTGCTCGTCTCGTCTGCCTTTATCCTGTTGGCATGCAGTATCTCAAGGACTTCCCCCCTGGTCATGCGCTTCCCGTTCACTCTGTACTCGGTCTTGCCGTCGGATCTTGCCGTCCTGACGATGGCATACTCTTCGTCCCCCCCGAATTCGAGCTTCACGTGGGCCTTTGCAATCTCGCCCTTCTTCCTCTTCATCCCGAAATTTATGAGCTCCTCGAATCTGCTTATCCTGAGTCGGCTGAGGGAATTCTCACCAAGGCCGAAAAGAAGGGCATCGCATATGTTTGACTTTCCGCTTCCGTTAGGCCCTACGACGCAGGTGAAACCCCTGCTGATCAGGATCTCAGAGTGCCTGAACGACTTGAACCTGTCCAACGTAAGCGATTTCAGGTACAGCAATCACATCAACCGGTCGAAACTGCACATACAAACGCACCATCAATGTATAAAACCCTTTCGTTGACGTTGCGGGCTGCAAGGCTAGAGCACGCCCATTCCCATGGTCCGCGGGTTCTCGGTGAGGCCCCGGCTAGCCTAATAATATAAGCGGGAAATCCCATGCACTTCAGCGGCTGGAGGAAGTCACTGTTGCACTGCCGCCTTCCCCACCCCCTTTTTCATTAAGTAGAGGGAGATGAATGACTGCACCTGCGCTAGGGTTATTATTCCTGCAAGCCTGCCATTCTTCTCGACTGCTGCAACACCGACCGGGCTGTTAGAGACAGCATCTAGCCCCTCCGCAATCCCAGCCGATGCCTTTATCCTTGGAATCTGTATCGAGATGTCGCCTACCCTGGAAGCCCTGGATGCCTTTATCCCATTCCCGAAATTCACGACTGCATAGTCCCTGCCGTTCCTTGTCAGTATCACATGCTTGCCGGTAGACTTTACAAGGCTGTAGAGCTCCGACGGCGCCGCATCGAAATCAATGAGTGCATAGTGCCTACTGGCAACTTCAGCGATCCTCACTCCCTCCGTTTCCTTCCTTATCATCACGCTGCTCTCCTCAGCCTTCATGCCTCCGTATATGAAGACCACGATTATCAGGTCAAAGATAAAGACAAAGAGCTTGTACGACAGCGGATCCTGCGGCACGGAGAGTATGAACCCAACAGTGGCAATCATGATAAGCACAAGGACCACCTTTGTGACTCTTGCAGTAATGGCCGTGGCATCGTAGAGGCTGCGCTTTCTCTCAAGGTAGCTCCTGAAGATCCTGCCACCGTCCATGGGGAAGGCAGGTATTATGTTGAATACTCCAAGAAGCATGTTCAACACGAACAGGAGCTGGACCAACTGCTCCACAAAACCTGCCGGAAGCACCAATGTAATGATTCCAAAGACCCCTCCAAGGAAAAAGCTCATCAGCGGACCGACGATGGCGATATTGAACTCCGTCCGCGGGTCTGCCTTCGAGGTATCCATGACCGACGCGCCGCCGAATGGAAGCAGGACAATCCTGCTGACGCTTATCTTGTTCCTCAGGGCAGTGACAGAATGCGCAAGTTCGTGTATCAGGACGCAGGCAAAGAGGAGCACCCAGAGCAGTCCAAGGTACGGATCGATGGCTACGAAGACAAGGATCATCAAGATGAATATCCAGTTCAGCTCGATGCTTATTCCATAAATGCTGCCTATGCGCACCGATCCTGGAGAAGCTGTCGTTGCCATTGCGTTCAATCCAAGTCTCTATGCCCATAAACCATTATAAGCATATGCCGCCCCTTCTGTATCATGCTGGCATCTTTTGTCAAAGGTAGCCCGGCGCTGGCCGTGCGCAGATGGCACCTCCTCGTCATCGGCGATATGCATATAGGGAAGGAGTTCAAGCTTGCAAAGGCAGGAATCCACTTTCCGAATGCCTCGCAGAGGATGGCGGAGCAGCTCCTCGCGCTCTACAGGAAGAGCGGGGCGCATGAAATCATAATGCTGGGAGATGTGAAGGAGAGCATAGGATACCCTCCAAGGGAAGAGCTGGAGGCAATAGCAGCGTTCTTCCACCTGCTCAGAGGGATAAAGATTACGGTAGTAAGGGGTAACCACGATGCGCATCTTGCGGAGATCCTCGGGAGGATCGGCATGAATCGGCCTCCTGTAGCGGAGCTGCTCCTGAAGCGGATTGCCTTCATACACGGCAACGCTATGCCGTCAGACCAGGCCATGGGAATGGACTATATAATATCAGCCCACTCCCATACAGCCATCAGCGTCGCCGGCAGGATAGAAAAAGGGTGGCTGGTTGCAGGGATAGGCCCCCAGGCGCGGAGGCGGTACAGTACCTGCAATAAAAAGATAAAGCTCATCGTCATGCCCGCGTTCAGCCCGTTGATAACCGGAGTAAGCGCAAGCTCGGGCACCGGTTCATCGCTGCCGCTCTTCAGGAACGGAATATTCGACGAAGAAAGCGCGAGGATGTACGACCTGGACGGCAATGAAGTGGCGCTTGCCGCCACGCGTCATGAATAGCTGTCAGATAGGATTAGGGGGAAATCTCTCTTTTACCTCCCGCATCTCCGCATTGACGGCCTTCTTCCAGTCAAGAAAACCGCTCATCCCCGGATACTTTCCGTAGAGCTCGTTCATCCTTTTCATCTTGTTGACTGTAAAGATGAGATTCCTGAAGGCGTTTATGTTCGAGATGCCGCTGAGCACCTTGTTGAATGTCCCTGCAATCGTTATCTTCGGAATCCTCCCATAGCTTATTTCCTCGGCCTCCTGTTTCGTGAGGAAGTGGCTCATCCCGTAGTTTATCAGGTCATTGTTTAACGACTGGAGGTATATCCTGAATGCCTCAAGCGCTGCAGTCTTGTTACCGTAAAGGTCGTTGTACCTTACATTGTATTTCCAAAGGAACTCCATGCTTGCGTCATTTGCGGCAATTGCCTCAGCCGCGACCTCCCCGGCGAGCACTCCGGCAACCATCGCCGGGCCTATCCCGCCGGCGCTTATCGGATTTGGCATCGCCATGCTGTCCCCGGCCCCCATGTATCCTGGATAGACCAGGCTATCGAACTGCCTCCTCACAGTAACGGACCAGTAGCCCTTTCCGTTCCCGTCCTCCGTATCGATCCTTATGCCCTTTATGACATGATTCCACTTTACATAATCGTCGATCAGCGAGTGGAGCGTATCCTTCTTCCCGAGCTTCGAATTCCTTACCTCCAGGCTCTTCTTCTCCACTCCCAGGCCTATGTTTACCCTTTTCCCGCTCTTCGGGAAGACCCATCCGTAGCCTCCTGGGGCAAGCACCTGGTTCAAGTGTATAAGCGCGTTCTTTGGGTCATAGTAGTTAGGGTCCTCGCCGTCCTGCTCGAAACCAGCGATGTATCTCCCCGTAGACTCGATATCGTCAGTGCTGACCGTGCTCTCTATATAATCATTTGGCGGCAGCTTCCTTCTCAAGGTGCTCGCAATTCCGAGCGTATCGATGACTATCTTGGCCTTTATCTCAACCTGCCCTCCTTTCTCGTCCCTCCCGTATATCCCGACGACACGGTTTCCCTCAAGAAGAGGCCCGCCAACCTCGTAATGCGGCCTGTATTCTGCTCCGTTCTTTACCGCAAGCCCAGCAAAGTACTGTGCTGCTTTTGGCCTGTTCAGGCTGTATCCCTCGCCCTCGAACGGGAACTTGTTCTGCATGTCAGGGCTCAGGACCTGCACCCCGTCAACCTTGACGTCGAGCACCGGCTCGCCAAGTTTAATCCCAAGCTCCTTCTCGATGAAGTCTGTGTGGCTCTTTGCAACCGCGTCGCCGCAGACCCAGCCCCAGTTAGTCTTCTTTCCGACTACTGTATTATCGTTCCTATCAAGAAGCAGCACCGCTGCCCCACCTCTCGCTGCGGCGGCGGCAGCAAGCGAACCAGCCATGCCTGCCCCTGCAACAATTATATCTGGATCTTCCAAGATAAAACCTAGCTTTGCCTACCTTATTACGACTATCGGGATTGCATCTTCGGCGAATTCCGCCTCGGCCAGAGCGAGAGGGTCAGACATCCCCTGCGGTACCTTTATCAGCGGCGGCGCACCGTATGCCAGCTGCAAGGCCCTTGCTCCTATAATCCTCGCCTTCTCAAATCTTGTATACTCCATAAAAACACGAGATATATGCCCCTAGCCGTAAGGGCGTACAAACAGTACTATTGTGTACGCATAACATTTTAAAGGTTCCTGTGCCCCAAACGCTTGCTATGCTTCACTGCATACCGGCCTGCTTTTCCATCGCCATGCCAGCAGCGTTTCAGCCCGTGCCGAAGCCATTGACCAGCACTACCCGGATATCGAGCCAAGAAGCCTGCGGGCTACATCCCTCTCCTTGAAGATAAGATTTTCAAGTTCCCTTTCGTCCTCGTGTATATTGTAGAGCTCATCTGTTTTCTTCCTGTCCTTGTAATGTATGAGCTTATAGCGTCCGCAGTATACGGCGGTCGCAAAGGCATTATGCCTCAGCTTCGCCCTGTATATTGCATCCGCATATCTGGATCTGCCCCTTATAAGTCTCAGAAGGTGCGTATCCCATACCTCCGTTATCCCTGTATGCTCGGAGAAGACAAACCTGTCTCCCTTAAGATTTCCGTCTATGGCATCATACGCTCCATAGCCTATGTCAAGGACAGCGTCGTGTAGTGCGGTAAGGCTTACCGGCCTGGCCACGCGCTCCCCAGCCCTGACCTGATGGCCATTTACGAATCTTGTGCAGACGAGGGGCACGTGCACTATCTCATTGTACGGCAACACGCCATGGTACATCTGCCCGTGTTCCATGAAGCCCTGCCCGTGGTCTCCTCCGAAGATCAGCACTGCATTGTCAAGCATACCGCAGGATTTCAGGATAGACATAAGCCTGCCAATCTGCCTGTCAAGGTACAGCAGCCTCCTGTCGCGTGCCTCCTTTATGATGTCCAGCACCCCGGAAGCGTCAGCAATGCCGCTCATGTAAAGCCATTTGTCCTGCTCTACGCGCGTATCAGTGACTGCGCTTGTCGGATATCCTTCGTGCGCCTCCATGTAATTTATGAACATGAAGTTGCGCCTGCCGCTTGCATCGTTGCAGTATGCCTCCACCCTCCTGTTTGTATCCCGCGCCCCCTGGTCTATGTCATTGTATCTGGCCTCATCTGCATATATCCTATTGAGCCTTTCCCTCAGGCCGAGATAGACTGCGTCGAGAGTGCCCGCAGGCATTGCCCTTGTGACCAGATAGGCAAGGTTCACAAGCCCTTTCCTGAGAGCCCCGTTTCCTACAAGGCTGAGCGGGCCCCTTATCACAATCCTATTCATCTTGTTCGCCGATGCAATCGCGATGCTATCGGTATAAGAGCGGTATGAGAAGCCTTCGGCAATGCCTGTATACTCGCTGACCAGCGGGTTGTTGGAAAAGATGGCCGTGCCATACCCAAGGTAAGAAAGCCTTTTCGCAAGCGTCATGCTTCCGGGCTTTATCACCCGTGACCTTAAAAGAAACGGGTCCGTGTTGCGATCATAATGCTTCATCTTGTCCTCCATCAGCCCCGGGATCCGGGAAACCTGCTTGCCCAAAAAGAGCGAGACATGCGAAGGCAGCGTATAAGTGCCGGGGGAAATGGCATTCTCGTACACAACACCGTTCTTCCAGATGCCATCTATATTATCAAGGCGCAGCCTCCCCCCATAACTCCCGAAGTAGTCCGCCCTTGCGGTGTCAAGCATCACAAAGATTATGTTAGGTGGGCCTGCCGGCATGATAACTGTTTCTGCGTAACTGTATAAAAACAATAACACACGCTTCGTGTCTCGGACTGCATGGCTGCCAGGGGAAAATGCCAATACGGGCTTGCCTGGCAGTGCAGAAAAGCCCCTGCCGTTTGCTGCCCACGGTCCGCGCGCTAGTGTTCAGCCCACCTTGCAAAGCGCATTGCAATCATCGTATAGGCAGCGACCTCTGCAACCAGCAGAAGGACCATCGGGTAGTTCATTGGAGCAAGCCCATATACGCCCTGGAGCACGACAGCTGCCGGGGTAACTGGCGAGAGTGCAAGTACATAGAGGATCGGCTGCGGAAGCGCCGTGTAGGGATAAAAGGTCGGAGAAAGGAGCGTAAGGAGCGCAGAGAGTATCCCTGATATCGCCCACATCCCTATGGTGCGCCTGATTCTTGATCCGAAAGAGAATGCTATGGAGGTTGTACCAAGCGCGAGAAGCAGCAGCACCGCCACCGTGGCTGCAAATCTCTGAAGCGTGAAAAGGCCGAATATCAGACTGAGGAGCGTGAAGATGGCAATGCCGGGAACGGAGAAGACAAGGTCGGACGTGGAAAGTGCAACTACGTACTCCAGCGCCGTTGCCTTGGTTGCAACTATAAGGTCATGTATCCTGTATTCAAGCCTCATCATGGCCGTCTGCCCTGTGTTCATCATGGAGGTCGACGCCATTATTGCTATTACTCCCCCAACTACTGCATAGTCCACCAGCCTACCACCGGATAAGAAATATATGATGAAAAGCAGGCACAAGGATGTAACGACAGGCGAAAGTATATTTGCCGGGCTTCTCCTTATCCAGGAGATTCCATTGAACTTCGCAAACGCCCATACGAATCTAAGATTCAATCGCACCGCCCCCGTGTATGATGAACAGGTCCTCAAGGCTTATCTCCTTCACTGAGTATCCCTTCCCTATAAGCGCCCTGGCCTCGCTTGGCTGCAGGTACGAGATGTGTGTTGCGCCGACCCTATACCTGCCCCTTGGGCCTTCCACCCTCAGCCTCCCGCCGAACCTGCCCAGCAGAGTATCAACCGATCCCTGTACAACCTTCCTTCCGCCGGCCAGAAGGACCACTTCGTCAGAGAGCTCCTTTGCCTCTTCCATGTAGTGCGTCGTTATTATAATGCTGCTGCTCCTCAGCTTCTTTATTGCAGACCAGACCTCGATTCTTGAGATTGGATCAAGTCCTGTGGTGGGTTCGTCAAGGAAGATTACCTCTGCCTTTGACGCGATGGCCATCGCAACGAAGATCTTTCTGCGCATCCCTCCGGAGAGGTCTGCGGCCGGCTTATCCCTGACGTGCCACAGACCAAGCTCCCTCAGTGCCTTCTCGGCAAGCCCGTCTATTTCCGCAGGAGGCAGCCCCCTGGCATTCAGATACATCATCACGTGGTCCATCGGACTTGCGATCCCCAGCACCTTGGCATCCTGCGGTATGCTTGAGATCATGTCCCGCACGAGATTCACATCCTTGACCACGTCGAGCTCGCCTATCCTCGCAGTCCCCGATGACGGAAGAAGCTGCGTGGACAGTATCCTGATAAGCGTCGTCTTTCCGGCCCCGTTTCTTCCAAGCACCGTCGTGATCCTCCTGTCAAGCCTGAGGGAAAGTCTGGCAATGGCGACGGTACCATCGCCGTATCTTTTGGTAAGATCCCTGACCTCTATCATAGATTTACCTTGAAGGAAGCCCGCGGCTCAGACTGTTGGTGAATTCGGGCATGCATATGTATTGATTGGTGCATACATGCGTGGCCAGGTATGTGACATCCTCCCCGGGCTAAAGCCCGGGGCTTCCCATCGGACCAAGACTTCCCGATCCAAAGGTATGTTCTCGCTTCGACGGTCCTGCTTTCGCATCCGTTTCCGGGTGCAAAGAGGCAGGATCTCCACGAGCTTCAATTCCCGCATGCCCTGCGGTACTCTTGTGCAGTATATTCCTCGCAGCATTTATATCCCTGTCGATCCGGAGGCCGC
>JAJZYR010000028.1 GCA_021797995.1 Microcaldota archaeon | reverse complement strand
GGCGGATATAATAAAGTACCTTACAAAGGAGCTCGCCTCGCCAATCAGCACTGACGGGAACATGCTCAGCATAAGCGCGCGCGTGCAACCCGGCGCGCTCAACGACAAGGTGCGCAGGTACTTCGAGACGTACATAATATGCAAGGAGTGCCACAAGTCGGACACCAAGGTTGCGGATACGCAGCGCGGATACATTGTGATAGTCTGCGAGGCCTGCGGGGCCATATACACAGTCAAGAACTACCAGTGATGCTTATGGGATTCAACCAAAACGAGACCGGCCCGCTGCACAGGCTCATGCTTCCTCGTGGAGACGAGGTCATAGGGGTAATAGTCAAAGCGCTCGGCGCATCTAACTTTGCGGTCTTCTGCTCTGATAAGAAGCAGAGGATCTGTGCAATACCAGGCAGGCTCAGGAGAAGTTTCTGGGTAAAGGAGCGTGATCTCGTCCTTGTAAAGCCGTGGATGGTGACCGGCGACCAACGTGGCGATATCGTTTGGAGGTACAGCCTCATGGACAAGGATCTTCTCAAGTCAAAGGGCTTCGAGATTCCGAAGTAGGCTGGCGGAGCCTGAAGGCCGCGGGCTTCCACGCTCGGAAGGTTTTATCCTATCCTCTGACGATCCTGGCGATTTCCCCCTCCAAATCCCTGTCTATCCCGTAGACCTTCGAGAAGTAGCCGAGTATGTTGGTTACATCCCTTCTCAGGAAATCCCCTGCCTTCGGGTGCGTTGCGGCAACTGCCTGGCCGAAATCAATCAGGTACGGCATATCTCCTTTCATAAGTATGTTATACTCGCTTATGTCGCTGTGGACCAGGTTGTTGCGGTATAAGCTGCGTATGTCATCTAGTATGGAATCCAGCGTTGCATCCGGATTGCCTGTGCCGACATCCTTGAGCGCGCGGGCCGGCTCATCTCCCTCGCCCAGAAACTCGACTGCCAGCACGTTGCCGGCAAACGAATACGGCGCCGGAGCGCTGACCCCTGCCTCCTTGGCTATCTTGAGGTTCCCAAACTCCTTCTTGCACCAGGCACCCACGATCTCAGTTATGCTGTTCCTTATGCCATTGAACCTCGGATCGCCTACCATATAATCCATCCTGTTTGAGAAGCTCGAGGTCTCGAGCCTGAAGATCTTGAGTGCCACCTTCCCATGCTTTACCTTATCTCCAGGCTCTGCAAGATAGACGTCTGCTTCTTTCCCCTTCCCTATTATGAACCTCATCCGGCTTACTACCTTCCTTGTGAATAGCTTACCTATGAACATCATCGTCCTGTTTTCAAACACGCCTTCCTCTATCTTCAGCTGCTCCCTTAGCGGGAAGTCCTCCCTGCTCCTACGCTTCCTTGCGCTGACTCTTCTTGACATGCTCCCTACGATATAATTGCCGTTGAGATATATAATAACATGGGCTGGTAAGCCCGCGCCGCCTGCAAAAGAAACAAGCTTTAATCCTTGCTGTTGCAAGTATCTACTATGCAGGCGCTCAGCGTGATAGTGGACAACAGGGAGCGGAATATAAACATCATATCGAGCCTTGAAGAAAAGGAAGTGGAGCTTGCGTTTGCACAGCTTCCTGTCGGCGATTACATAATATCGGACAGGATATGTATAGAGAGAAAGACAGTAGCAGACTTCGAGAGTTCAATAATCGATTCGAGGTTGTTCGAACAGATGTCCAGGCTCAGCGCCTCGTTCAAGAAGCCAATCATGCTGCTTGAGGGCAGCGACGATGACTTCAGGCTCGGCAGAAACGTGATTCTCGGGACCGTGGCGAAGTTGTATGTCGAATATAATGTACAGGTCATCAAGACCTCTGGCGCGGAAGACACTGCATATGTAATCCAGAGACTCGCAGAGCACGAACAGAGGAGGGAGGAGAGTTTCCCGCGGATTGCCGGGATAAAGAAGGCGCACAACACATATGAGTGGCAGATACTCATACTGAGCTCAATACCAGGGATAGGCACAGAGCTATCGAAGAGGCTGATAACGCGTTTCAAGACGATAAGGCGGGTAATGTCGGCTAGCGTCGAGGAGCTGGAGGGCATCGACAAGATAGGCAGGAAGAAGGCCGCGCGAATATACGGCATACTCAATGCGGAATTCAGGGGAGAGGCATAATGAGGATATTTTCCGGGCTTGGGGGCATAGGGGAAGAAAAGCTCATAGGGAACATGAGGAAGATCATAGGCCATGCACAGGATGCAAGCGGGCTTTTCGACAGCATCATAAGGGGATCCGGCGGGCAGGCAGAGCTTCATGAGATAAAGAGGAGCACATACGAAGAGGCGTTTAGCCTGTCGAATTCCATCACATCAGGCGCCATAGCGCCTAACCTCATAGCTGACATGCTGCAGCTGGTAAGGCTCGAGTACAAGATAGTGGATATGGTATTCGTTGCCGCCAGGTCATTCAACAGGTATAAGATAAGGGACGCTGCTGCACGCCGGTATGTCTCCGGAAGGCTGGCGGCACTGAACAGGCTGGTGGGGAAGTCACTGGGCCTGTTGTACAAGATGCACGCCGTTGACAGCCTTGCCAAGATAAGGGAGCTCAGGAACGAGATAAAACTGATAGAGGAGGAGGGTGACGAGATCAAGGAAGCACTGCTGAGTTACGCGTACAAGACGAGCCTTGGATTCAAGTCGTTCTATGAGATAGTCGATCTTGCCTACCTCTCCGATGATGTACTTGACAGCTGTGAGGACACCGCCGACATGCTGATGAACATAATGTTCTCCATCATGACATGACAATGTGGTTGAGTGATAGACATACTCGTAAGCGGGCTCTCATTCCTCCTCTTGGCACTGCTTGCGGGAAACAACCTCTCTGTATCTTCAGGAGCAATCATCTCTGGAAGGATCGTTGGCAGGACTGCGGGCATATTAATCACCGTTATTGGCTATATAGCCGGACTCCTTGCCCAGGGCAGCCTGCTCGGTTATGGATTCAGCAGCATAATGCCGTTGGACTCGGCAACGCTTGTTTCGATAGCGCTTACAGTCTCTATTGCCATGTTTGTCATAGGCTATCGCCTCCGCGCTCCTCTGTCGTTCTCTATCATATTCACGACATCGCTGATAGGCATAAGCCTTGCCGTAAGCCATGCCATAAGCAGCGGATTTGTCACTTACATAATCGCATTCTGGGTGCTGGCTCCATTTGCCTCTGTTATAATTGCGATGCTCCTGATGGCGCACCTCACCAGACAAGTCTCCAAGCTGCCTGTTTGGTCCACTCTCAGGGTGATGAAGCTGCTCCTGATTGCAGCATCGTTCCTTGCCGCATTCACTTTGGGCGCCAATACGATGGGAATCCTATTTGTGGCGGTCAGGCAGTATACGAGCATCTGGATCCTGGTGGCGGCGATAGTAATTGGGGGATTTATGATGAGCGCAGGCCCGCTGAAGAGAATCGGGAATGAGATACTGCCGATAAGGTACATGAATGCCGTGGTAGTCCAGTCCGTCTCGGTGGCTTTAGTCGAGCTTGCGACGGCATTCAGCATCCCCTTCTCAAACACGCAGGCCTTTACAGCCGGGCTTTACGGTACCGGGGCTGCCTACGGGACAAAGTTGCTGCCAGCAAAGCCCCTTATCATAATACTGCTTACATGGATATTTACCGCAATCATGGGCTTAACGCTTGGCTATCTGCTTGCCGCGATTGTGGTGTAGTAATCAAATCACTGGGACGAACTCCGGATCGCCGTCGAAGCTGAGCGCGTAGCGCTCCACGACCCGTATTCCCAAAGCCCTTACAAAATTCACTTCGGTTCGCGCATCGCTCGATACAAGTACGAAGCGCCTGTTAGTGTCCGCGCCGCAGCTCTCTATCGCCTTCTTGATATTCAGCGTTCCGGCTATGCAGAGCAGGAGTTCCATCTGGAGGCTATCGGTTTTCATTTCCCTTTCAACGAATCGCACGTACGCGTTCAGGAAAGCCGGAAGCACGCCCTCCTGCAGCTGTTTTCCTGCCCTTATGAGGAGCACAAACCTTTCTCCAACCGAGACTCTTTTAGAGGCTTCGACAAGGGTGCCTATGCCTGCAGCCGATGAACACAGGCAGGCCCGCGGCATGCCTCCAGGCACTGCGACATTGTGCATAACCCCTGCTGCCTTCACGTTTGCCATTCCAACTACCTGCAGGCATGCATCTGCAATGCAAGGTATTTATTCATGCACAGGCAATATATTTATGCGCATTCTGATAAAATGGATTTTGATCTTGACCTGTCCGATAGCTACATGGGCACGAAATTCGGCCGGATACACTATAAGCGCCATGGAGGCAGCGGGGCAAGCGTCATCTTCATACACGGCTTTGGAGGCAGCCTGAGGACGTGGAAAAGGCTTGTGGAATTCATGCCGATGGAAACAAACATCTACCTAATAGACCTGCTGGGCCACGGTGAGTCCGATGCGCCAGGCATAGAATACTCACTTGATGTGCATCTCGACGTGCTCTCAGAGGTGATAAGGGAGGCAGGGCCCAGGCCGTGCCTCTTCGGGCATTCGTATGGCGGATGGATTGCAGCGGCATATGCACAGAAGAACGGCGGCCTCGGAGGGCTGGTGCTCGAGGACTCTGCCGGCTTTGATGCATCCATTGAAGATGCTGGAAAAAGGGATCCAGGCTATAAGGATAAGCTATACGAAGAAGCGATAAGAATGAATCCGCGCGAGCATGTGGTGAGGAGCAGCATAACCTCAATGCGGACTGACGAGAGGCTGACAAGGAAGAGCCTTGGCGCAATAGCCATACCTGCGCTGGTAGTCTGGGGAAGCAGGGACGAGATCATAAGCCTGAAATACGGCAGGGCCATTGCGGAAAGCGTGCCGGGGAGCACGATAAAGATAATAGAAGGTGCAGGCCATGTCCCACACTACACAAATCCTGGTGAGGTAAGCGGTATTCTTCTAAACTTTCTTGGCCATTCAATACATGTGCTCTAGCCTGCTTATCCTCTCCTCTATTGGCGGATGCGTTGAGAAGATACCCATCACGCTCTTTGCCTTGAAGGGATTCGAGAAGTAGAGAGAGGCCGTCATCTCGTTTGCGCTCCTTACCGGGGTTGCCTTTGGCGAGGCATCGTACTGTTGTATCTTCTTCAGGGCGCTGGCAAGGGCTCCCGGGTTCCTGATGAGCCTGGCACCGTTCGCGTCAGCCATGTACTCCCTTCTTCTGGATATCGCAAGCCTTATCAGCAGCGCGAAGATCGGTGCGAGTACGCCGACCACAAGTGCCACAAGGAACAGCATTCCTCCGCCGCTGTTCCTGTTGTTTCCGAAGCCGCCGAACCAGAATATGCCCCTTAGGAAGATTGAAGCAAGGCCTATGGCCCCGGCAAAGACAACAGCTATCATCATAAACTGTATGTCGTTGTTGTATATGTGGGACATCTCATGGGCTATCACACCCTCAAGCTCCTCCTTGTTCATCGAGCTTATCAACCCGCGTGTCACCACTATCGACGATGCCTTCCTGTTCCTTCCGGTCGCAAAGGCATTTGGATTAGGGTCGTCCTGTATGTATATCCTTGGTACAGGAACCTGCGATGCAGCAGCAAGCCCCTCTACTATATCATAGAGGACGGGATACGCCTTCCTGTCAGCCTCCTTGGCCTTGGAGAACTTCAGTACTGCCCTGTCTCCGATGAAGTATACGACCGCGGCATAGACTAGCACAAGGGCAAAACCGATTCCCACGGCAATGAGCCCGCCGCCAAGCAGCAATACGAAGATGTAGATTATTGCCGTGAAGAATGCGGTAAAGACGGCCATGAGCAGAAGCGACTTTATCCTATTCCTTGCTATCTCGTCAAAATAACTTGCCATTCATGCCACCTGCTTCCCTCTTGCCGCATTCTTCCCAGGCTGCTTTGCCTCTGGGGCACTCACGCTGCCGAGATCTATGGAAACATCGCCCTTTTCGCCGTCTGGAGCCTGGAAGAAATCATATTTACCGAAGCCCATGGGCCCCGCAAGAAATCTTCCTGGGACCTCCTGTATTGCATTGTTGTAGTCGAGCACGTAATCGTTGTATGAGGTCCTTACGAAGGCAATCCTGTCCTCTGTATCCTCGATCTGCACCTGCAGGTCCTTGAAGTTTTGCGAGGCTTTCAGGTCTGGGTAGTTCTCTGCAACAGCAAAGATGCTCTTCAGCGTCCGGCTCAGCTGGTTGTTAGCCGATGCCTTGTCCTGTACCGAACCGGTAACAATGGAGCTCCTGAGGGCCGTGACCTGCGTCAAGACACCCCTCTCATAGGTCATATAGCCCCTGACCGTGTCTACCAGCTTTGGAATAAGGTCATATCTCCTCTTGAGCTGCACGTCTATCTGCGCCCACGCATTCTGCACCCTGTTCCTTCTGGCTATAAGGCCATTGAATATCAGGGCGACAGCAATAAGCACCACAGCTACGGTGCCTACGATTCCGGCAAGAAGTAAAATCATCTATACCACTATGCTATCTCTCTTCAATATTAAAAACCTTTTGCTATCGCCCTTCAATACTGGCAACATGGGCGGGAAATCCATCTATGTAAGAATCCAGTTACGATTACGTAAAGGGGGTGCTATGCTGACGCTATATACGAATATCGTTTGGCAGAGCAGCGTGTATGCATTTTTATAATGATTCATCTGAGCTGAAAACCCACGATTTCAATCGCGGGATGAAGCGAAGGCGTATAAATACTTACAACATAATAAATGTCATGGAATCTGTGCGGGCGTACAGGTTCAGGATCTACCCCGACGTCAGGAGGCAGAGGGAGATAGACGAACAGATAGAGCTCGCGCGATTCCTCTACAACAAACTCCTTGATAGGGCGAAGGAGGAGTACCTGAAGGGCAGGAACCTGCAGATAACAAAGTCCACATTCAACAGGTTCATGAAAGAGATAGCCAGTGAGAATGGGGAACTCGACAGGATATACTCGCAGGCCCTCCAGAACGTATTCGTAAGGCTGCAGAGGGCGTACCAGAACTTCTTCAGGAGGGTGAGGGAGAGGAGGGCAGGGAAGAGGGTCAAGGCCGGATTCCCGCGGTTCAA
>JAJZYR010000009.1 GCA_021797995.1 Microcaldota archaeon | reverse complement strand
TTCAGGATTGAGGAGTTCGCGCAGCTTCTCGTCCTGCAGCGCAAATCCGGTGCCTTTACTCCACCATGGATTCGCAATTGCCAATTTCTCTAGGGAGACCATTCTCTCATCTTTTATATACCCTATAGTATTAATAGATATTATGTACATGTGGTATATAAATATATCTATTATTGTATATGCTATTGTACCAGATTGGTATTTTTTGTAAAATGCAGTATACGTTTATGCATATGGTCCAAGCATACATTATGGCTTACGCTCAGACGTATAGACGCGCAAAGACCTTCGCGTCCGCAACCATGTCGCTTATCTTTGCATACTCGTCAGGCTGATGGTCAAGGGGATCCTGGGTAAGCCATACCGCGGCCTGCATGGACCTCTGCCTTGGGAACATGGCGCACGTCCCGCCGCCTATGCCTATGCACTTGATGGTTATTCCGCGCAGCTCGGTCACCGCATTCGACAGCAGCTTTACCACCTCTGAGCCGGCGTCGGTAACAGGCGCAGTCTCCTTGACCATAATCTCCATGCTTATCGACACGGGCTTGAACTCCTCGCTTCCGATTACGGAGTTTATGTCCGCGAGCACCGCATCGAGGCTGTAGTCCGGAAGGACCCTGCAGTCGAGGTAGAAGACCTCCCTTCCCGGTATTATATTCGTGCTGTCCACGTTCTTTTCGTGCCTTGTCATCTCGAATGTCGAATATGCGGGATCGAAGAGGCTGTTTGTCTTCGTGTACTTCTTATGGAGCTTCTCGTCCACGGCAAGCACGAACCTCGACATATACCTAAATGCGTTGACTCCCTGCGCAGGCGTTGATGCATGGACCTGCTTTCCCGTAATGGTAAATTTAAGCCAGAGGAGGCCCTTCTCGCCTATCTCTATTACATCCCCTTTCGGAAACCCGAAGTCAGGCACCACGAACATGTCGTCCTTTGCAAAAAACCCCTCGTCCATGAGCTTCTGCATTCCGTACCTGCTGCCATTCTCCTCGTCGGCCGCAAGGACAAGGCCGCAGTTGTACTTGAGATCCGCGCCAGAATCCTTGAGCACCTTCATGGCGTACATGCAGGACACCACGGCCTGCCCGTCGTCGACAGTTCCCCTGCCGTATATCCTGTCTCCGTCTATGTGGGCCTTGTACGGGTCGGTCTTCCAAAGGGACCTGTCGCCTTCCGCAACCGTATCGGTATGTGCGACGAGCCATATCGTCCGCTTCTTTTCACCTATCCTTGCCACCAGGCTCGGCCTGGAAGTCGAGGTCTGGTCCTTGTACTCGTATCTGGAGACCTTCAGGCCCCAGCCCTCCAGTATACCAGCAAGAAAGTCGGCTCTCCTGCCCTCGCCATCTCCGCCGCTCTTCGGAGACACTGCCTTGATGCTTATCATGCTGGCCAGAAGAGCTGTCATCTCGCCCTTGTATCCGTCTATCGCCTTCCCTATTGCCTTGAATCCGCTTTCCATTGGAATTGCCCGTCCTGACACGTGTATAGCAAGGCAAAAGGATAAGAAGGTAAGTGCATGCTTGCGTGCTTATGTCCTATCCGGAGGGAGCGGGTTTTACGCCCACTCTTTATAAACATTGCACAGCAATGTTATACCATGGCTGAAAGTGCTGATGAGACCAGAAGCGCACGTCAGGAGAAGAAGCAGCAGGCAGGCGTCAGTATCGCAGAGCCGCTCTTCTTCTGGATCATCGTGCTCGTGCTCGCACTCGTCCTCAGGATCGTTCTCTCCAACACCTCGATATTCGCGCATGGCACCCAGGCTTATGGCATTGCCGACTCCGCCTCAAACTTCTTCCTGTTCGACGCAGGCTCCCTGATACTTCCGCTGATAGTGGGCGCCGCGATAGGCGCGGAGATCGGGCTCAGGTCTGCACGCCTGAAGAAGGCGCTGCGCTTCGGGCTGCTCAACGGAGCCTACGCGGCGATCGTATATATCATTGCCATATTCATCATATACGAGGTAATACTCTACGTAACGCCGCAGGCGGGCCTGACTGCCGGATTCCTGGTAACGTATTTGATAGCCCCGCAGGTCGTGGTGCTGCTCGCCGTGACCGAGGTCTTTGCGGCGCTCTCGCACCTCAGGAAGGTAGGGGCCTGACGGCGCCGCTGCCTAGCAGTCGCATTCTGCCGTTCCAGTCCTGCCTGCATCGGGAAGGTGACTAGCCCCTAGGTTCGCATGGTTGCCTGCCAAACAGCCATAAAAGGCCGTGCAGGCGAGGCTGCCTGGGCTTTCTCTTTTAGTCCTTGAACTTGACTACTTTAGGAGCAGAATGGACTTTTAGAGCAAAGCCGGCCGCCTGGAGTGGGAACTTGATTGATGCGGCACTTGTTCTGGGTTGCCGAAAGTGCGACAGAACCGCGAAACGCTATATATAAATATCTGACTGTGCAGATAATAAGGGTCTGAGGGTTGATATGGGGGGTGGCATCCGCACTGGCGAAGGCGGCAAGCCGTTTGAGGCAAGGCGCAGGAGTGGAAAGGGCCAGTCTGCCATAGAGTACCTGACGACGTACGGGTGGGCGATCCTCATTGTGGCGGTCGTGCTCGTAATGCTGTACGTCTTTGTGGTTTCGCCGCAGACGGCCGTACCGCAGAACTGCACGTTCAACTCAGGCGTGGGCTGTTCCGATTTTGTCTTTGCGAGCAATGCAGTCTCATCAAAGATGGTAATGCTGCTGTCCAATGCTGAGCCCTATCCGCTGCAGAATCCCAGCATAATAGTCAATGTGCAGAATGGCGGCAACGTCACGGGCACGTGCTCGCCTAGCTATGTGCTTCCGGGAGGCGCGATCATATGCACAGTGCCGATAAGCCAGTCGTACAGCCAGGGCCAGCTCGTTTCGGGTTCGGTATACCTGAGCGGCACCACATGCTCGGCTCCAGCCGGATGCACAGGCGCACCTGCACAGGTTTACAGCGGGAAGATAGCAACGCACGTGCAGGCGGCTACGCCCAATGCAAACACGGTAACGATAACGCTCAATGCGATGGCTGCGTCGGAGCCGGCTACAGGCGCAGGAGACCCGCTCACTGCCGAGGTCAGCCTGCTCGGCTCGCCGCTGCAGGGTGCAAGCGTGTTCTTCACCGTCTCGCCGACCTTTCCGGCGCTGAGCCCCGCATCAGGGACCACGAACAGCGATGGCAAGGTAATAAGCCTCATCTCAAGCACCACGCCAGGAAATGTGGTTGCCACGGCGACCTTTGCAGGATACTCCAATACTGTCAGTGTCGACTTTACCCCTCCGATGTACGTCATTTACACCGCGGTCAATGCGCCGCAGTCAAGCAACGTGGCCGTGGTCGACGGGGTAACGTATACAGGCTCGCAGCTGCCTGTCACGCTGCCGGTTGCATCAGGCTCAAGGCAGTCCTATTCATATAACGGCGCGCTGTCCGCATCCGGCTGTGGCACGTCCGGAACGCAATCAACCTTTATAGCAACGTACAACTGCACAGTGACAGGACAGTATCAGCCGCAGATAACGCTGTATGCCCTGACCGCCCGCAACTCCTCATCCTCGCCGGTAAACATCATGATATTCAACAACTTCGCTGCCCTCGGCATAGGGGCATACAACAGCGTGCCATCCACACTTCCTGGCAATTTAATGGTTGCACCCAATCCGGATAACGTTCTCGGGCAGGCAGGCCCTATATCAGTGCCTCCTGGAAATGTTGCAGCGGTATTCAGCATCAATGGCTATGACATAAATTATATAAGCACTCTCTTTTCCTCCGGTTCCGCAGCCGCGGAATGGGCAAACGCAAATAACGGCGGGCCGGTAGAGGGATTCACGTTCAATGGGTGGTCCGGCACCAACGTCTTAGATCCATCAACCAATTCGTTTACGGCAAGCAACTCATTTACCTTTGCCATGCCCAACGCCTCTGTTACTGAAAATGTTATGTATGGATGCCTGCCTCCTGAGCCGCTCGTTGAGGGCTACAGCGGAACAGGATTTATTGGCAGCTACAATGGAGTAGGATTTGGCAAGGGCGCACCCACAGTTTTATACGCGTATACTAGCTGGCCTGGATGCGGCCCTGTTACATTTACATGGACCGTCTGTTTTGACGAGCTATGCGGCGCACCGTACACTAGCAATGGATATGCAATTCCGATGAATGCAGCCTCAACCGCAAGCTCCGCTAGCAGCGTATTAGGATATAGTAGTATATTTGAGCCTACATTGACACAGCCCTCCCCTAATTATTATGGAGCATATACCTTCCAACTGACTGCGAACTCGCCATATGGCAGCGGCACTACGAATGTCATGTTTTTTCCTTCTGGCAATGTTGTAGCTGACCAGCTTTATGCACTTGGCGTTGGATTCTCCAACAGCATTGTCAGCGTGCCTCAGGGCACACCTGCAAACATCCCATACTGGACCAGCGGCGGTCCATTCAACGGAGTAGGACCCTCATCAGGCGTCCTCTACAGCACTTTAGGCATCCCTGCGGCAAATACGATATCGTGCACGTATGAGATATACAACCCCAACAGCCCTACCCTTAACACACTGCAGGATTTCAACGGCTTGCAGTTTACCAACCCTAACGCGCTGAACCTGCCTTCATGCGGCAACGACAACAACCACGGTGTGCTCTCCATAAATACAAACAGCCTTACCCCTGGTGTGTATGGACTAACCATCGAGTATGAAAACGTAGGAGGCATAGCATTAGCGTCCACGGTCTTTTATGTCTCTTCACCGCCACCTGCAGAGCTTCCGATATACTGCTTGCCAGTAGGCGAGACGCAAGCAAATTGCCCTTCAGGTTATGACTATGAACCTCTTGAAGCCGGCGACTATTATGACTGCCCTAACAATAATGGCGTAGCTGCTACTCCTGGCCAGGTAATGTGCTACCTGGCAAACAGCGGCACTGGCGGAGTTCAAGATACGGTCGCGAATTCAACCGCTGGGAGCGGAGCCTCTTTAGGAGCCGCCAATGCAATCGATGGCTATAATAATAGAGAGGGGGATTGCCCGACCTCTACAACAGGGGACTGCGGCGGCGGGACCCCGTGAGGGCTCGGCATCGGTATACAGAACAGGTGCAGGAGAATCTCCCAATCTTCAGTTTGGGAAGGGGGTCATATGAAAGATGAAGGCCAACATGATGGAAATGGCACTGCACATGCAGGCAGCATGCGCGCCTCCGCATCGAATCTTGTCGCGTATGCCATCATCATGCTTGTTGTAGGCGCCGCAATCGGAGGGCTCTACGCGTACGCCTCATCGCAGCATGCACCTATCTCTGGGGGAGGCGCAGGCGGCGGCAACGGAGCCATGAATGCGAGCCAAGTTGGCGTAATCACCGGAGAGACAGCGGTGCAGGCGCAGACGGCTGCGGCAGGAAGCCAGACCACGCAACCAGCTGCTGGAGAGACCACAGCCCCGGCCGCTGCTGCCACTGCGGGGCAGGCCGGCAAGTGCTATACCGTCATCGCTTATATGGGCACAGGCCAGACCGTAGGCCAACTCCCCGGCTCAGGATACTCCGGTGAGGTCTACGCGCCCAACAGCGTGATTGTCGGGCCTTTTGAGCTGTGTGTGGTTCCTGGCACGCCCGTCTCCTTGAGGGAGGGCAGCAGGGGGGGCAACATCAACACGGACTTCATCGGCTGGCTCGGTACTGGCGCAGGAAGCTATACAGGCCTGGGTGCCATAACCCCGCCTTACACGAGTCCGAACGACGCGTTCGAAGACGCGAAGTTCTTCACCTTCCAGAACTACACATTCACCATGCCTGCCGACAACATCACCGAAGAGGCATTCTTCGGGTCTCCTAACGAGTACATGTGCCTGCCGGCCAACGCGTACGCGCCTGGAAACGCGCTAGCCTCATGCAGCACTGTCGCGCAGTACTACCTGGCGTCGTGCGAGGGCAATGCCGCATCAGGCTGCCCACAGGACATAGGCTCGCCCCCCACAATAGACTGCGGAAGCGGCTTCAACGGCGTCCTCTGCTTCAACTATGGCGCGATACCTGCAGACGATCCGACAGGCAGCATAGAAATGCCGCCATTCGTATCCAACTCGATTAACAATGGGTGCTTCCCCAGCGGTCTCGACGGCCCGTACGAGGGGATCAGCAACGGGTGCTGACGCTATGGCTGCAAAGAACACGGACCTGTCCAGCAAGCTTGCTGCAGTGCTGAGGCTCACGCGCATAGAGCACAGCATAATGCTCGTAATCGCGGTCATAGCCGCGGAGATTATGGCAGGGGGCATGCCCTCCATCACGGTCTTCGCGCTCAGCATGGTAACCCCCATATTCGTGAGCATGGCGGCATTCGCGATAAACGACTACTTCGACGTGAAGGTCGACAGGGCAAACAGGAGGCAGAGGCCTCTCGTTACCGGGGAGATAACCCCTAATGGAGCCCTCCGCATAACCGCCGTATGCCTTGCAGTCGGTATCGGGGCAAGCAGCTTCATCAACCCCTATGCGCTCGCGATAGCAGCGCTATTCGGGGCACTCGCACTGCTATACAGCTACAGGCTCAAGGAGCTGCTCTTCTGGGGAAACGCGTACGTGGCCTTCTCGATGGCAATACCGTTCATCTACGGGAATTATGTCGTGAGCAGCAGCATGCCATACGGCATACTCCTCGTCTCCGCCATGATCTTCCTGAGCGGGCTCGCTAGGGAGATACACGGGACCATACGCGACATGAAGGGAGACGCACAGGCGAGGGCGGCAAGGACCTTCCCGAGAGTCATAGGTCGCAGGCGCTCAGCGTTCCTTGCGCTATCCCTGTATGCGCTTGCAATAGCGATAAGCGCATACCTGTTCTTCGCGGTGCAGCCGTTTAGGCAGAACCTGGCATACGCGCTCCCGATACTCGCCGTGGACATAATGCTGGCGTATCTGGGCATCGAATACCTGTACAGGAAGGGCCGCAGGTTTTATGGGCATGCAAGGAACGTCTCCCTTGCGGCGATGGCGCTTGCGCTGGCAACGATACTGCTCTCTGCGCTCCTCATGGTGCGCATCTGAAGAGCTTCCTTAACCGCTTTACCTCGGCCCTGACGAAGCTGATGCCGAGGCACCTGGTCCTGCATTCTATGTTCTCGTACAGCGCCTCGTCCCTCATCCTGTATTTATCGTCCCTGCCTCTCGGAACGAAGTGCAGGTGGAGATGCCTTATCGACCCGCCGCTGTATTCGCCGACCTGCGCTATAACGTCGTATGAGCCCTTTGAGGCGTACTCGCGCGACATTACCGCAGTTATCCTCTTGAGCAGCTTCCTGAGGTCCTCAAACTCCCCAGGCGTAAGTTCGGAGAAGCCGGCAACGTGGCGTATGGGCACAATGAGCACATGGCCAGGAAGCACAGGCCTTATGTCGTAAAGGAGGTTGAAGTGCCTTGTCCTGCATATTAACGTATCGGCCATAGCCATGTCGCTGCAGAAGGGGTCGGAGGCTGCCGCGCCAGCGCTCTCAGCAGGCATCTTTATCCCCTCGGCCTGCGCCTCCCTTGCCTGAGCACCAGAACGAGCATTGATATGAGGATTGCAAAGAGGAGAACCAGAACAAAGAGCATGAGCCAGTAGAGCTCAGACACGCTGTTCTGCAGTCCAGCCACCTCGCCCTTGAGGGCTGAGAGCCCGCCGGCAAGAGATGCTAGAGACGCAGCTGATGGTGCTCCAGTTGCCTGCTGCGGAGTCACGTTGTACTCGAACGACCCGGCAATCTGCCTGTTCGCAGAGTCGAGAAGGCTTGCAAGGTATGCTGTCGTACGCGCTGCTGCGGCATAGGATGAGCCCTGCGACTGGTTGGAGGCCATTCCGGCCTCGTCGGTGTAGAATTGCGACTGAAGCGCAAACTCCGTAGGCCAGATGCCATGGTCGTATGAGGAAAGGTTCGCGGCAAGGCTTGCGTTCTCAGCTTCCGTCGGCGCCTGCCCGGAGAACGAATCCGCGTAGTAAGAGGCATAGAGCGCTGCTGCGTAGTTGTGCTGCCTGTACTCGCTCTGTGCAGACTCTGAATAGAAATTCAGGCCCGTGCTCATAGCATGGTTTACCGCCGACAGGACGTTCGCATTGAATGATGCGGAGGTCTGCACCGGCGTTCCGCCGAGCCCTGCAGCAATGTAGTACATCTCGCCTGCCGCCAGGCACCAGCCCTCTGACTTTGCTATGTCGCTGACGCTGAGGATGAGCCCGTCCGAGGTTCCGGAGGCGTTCAGCGCTGCCGAGGCGTACTTCACATATGTTTCGCCCCATGCCTGCCTGAGCTCCCCTCCTGCAACGTATTCATAGTTCCTGTCTGTCATCTGCGGCGCGAGGAGCGAGGAGCAGTACGCGCCGGTGCTGTTCACAAGCTCTGCCGTACTGGTTTTCGTTATGTTGTTGGAATTTGCAATGGTGAATGCGTTGGTATACTCAAGGAACGCGAGGTCAGCTCCAGAATACAGGTAGCCTTTCTGCGCTATCTGGCCATACTGTGCGAGCATTGAGCGCATCTGGGACTTCAGCCCCTGGTACTGGCTTCCCATGCTCCCTATCTCGGCGCCCGTGGTATTGAACGTGAAGTTTACAAGCTTGGCGAATGCGCTTTCGTTGCATCCGGCGCAGCTGATTGAGGCATTTGGAAGCGCAGCTGCACGGTAGTTTATCGAGATGTTGTAGTCAAGGCGGGGAAGCACTGTTCTTTCGCCATAGGCGTATCCAAGCGCATCCGAGACGTTTGCAACAGGAATCAGCGGAATGCCGAACTGCTGCTGCGAGATGTAATACAGCATGTATTCGAAGGTTGAGTTAGGGGCGTATGGAACGAGGATGAACCTCATTCCTCCGGCAGCCGACACCTGCGCCTTGTCGTATATGCCCCCGATCTCGCCCACCTCGCCGCCGGGGCTTATCGTGCCTGTGGTGGTGAAATTAGCGGCGAGCTGCCTGTGCCCGAGCGCGGAGACTGCAAGGAGCGTGAGCGCAAGGCCGCCGCTCGGCCCTGACACGTTCGTGGCGTTGTCTATCCTGTATATGAAATTATACCTGCTCTCATTCAGGCCCATGAAACGCGCGGCATATGCTGCCGCGGTCTGCGCGGACTGCAACGTCGAAACATTGACTATTGCCGGCCCGGTTACCGCCACGGTGCCGTTGCCGTAGGTCACATTGAGCGTGATGGTCGTAAGCACGCCTACGTCCTCGTTGAGCAGCACGGCCGGGGCCCTGATGCTTGTCGTATAGGCGCCTGATGAAGCGGACAATGCCGCAATGAATACTGCCAGGCACAGCACACTCTGGCTGAATCGCATGACATAACATTTGATTGCAATAATTTAAATTACTATTTGCTGTCACCACTCGCTTATGCGCTTCTGCTCCCCCTGCTTCACCGCGGGGCGCATCCTGCCGAATATGTCGATTTCTCCGAAAACGCCATCGTATCCAGGAACTATCCTGACGCGCCCGCTCCTTACGTTCTCTATGGCCTTCCCGACTTCCGGATCCGTCTCTGCAATCCTCTTGGTGTCTGCGTTGAGCAGCACGTCGAACTCGGTCCCGAACGCCTTGACAAGGCTGTCGTAAAGCTGGCCCACGTACGCGGTGTTGGCGCCCCTGCCCGACGCATGGGCGATTATCTCCTGCAGCTGTATTATGTGGACAAACGGCCTTGCACTGCCGGGCCTTTCTCCCTCTTTCCTGTCGGCAAGCGACTCGACGCGGTGCAGAACCCCTATCGTCAGCGGCTTCCGGCACCTGGGGCAGATGTTCCCGTACTTCATTGCATCCGCGGGGCTCAATGATACGCTGCACGCCCTGTGCCCGTCGAAATGGTACTTCCCCTCCTCGGGGTAGAACTTGAGCGTCATCTTGATCCTCTTCTCCCTGATCGAATCGGCGATTGACCTGAACGATATCTTGTCGCCGCCGATATCGAAGACCACGGCCTCCCTTCCTATCTTCGGAAGCGAGTGCGCGTCGCTGCCGGCGAGGAGGGCGAACCTGTCGAGCTTTGATACCCTCCAGTTCATTGGGGGGTCGCTGCTCAGCCCCATCTCCAGCGCGCAAACCCGCTTGACCTGGTCCCCGTACGCCTCCTCGAGCGAATCGAATCCCGACATGGCGCCAAGAGCGCCGAACCACGGGGTCCAGACATGGCTTGGCATAACCATTATCTTAGGATCTATGCCATGCATCAGCTCAACGAGATCGCTATTGCCCAGCTGGAGTATAGGCCGGCCGTCAGAGCCCAGGTTTCCATATCTGCAAAGCCGGTCATTTATCTGGCTTACGGCCTCAAGGCTCGGGGCGTATATCAGGTTGTGCACCTTCTTCACCCTGCCGCCCGCCTCGCCGCCGAAGAAGAGCGAGACCTCTGAAGTCAGCATGAACCTTGTCCCTGTGGCGCTTCCCCTGAGCCTGTAAAGGCCGCTGCCTTCAGCGTCATCGAGCTTGCCGCGGAGCTCCTTGCTCCACTCCGGGTGCGTGAAGTCCCCTGTGCCAATTACCTTGATCCCCTTTATCCCGGCGATCCTGTCGATGTTCTCAAGCACGAGCTGCCCGCTGCACGCGCCTGCGTACCTCGAGTGGATGTGAAGGTCGGCAATGCAGTCCATTATCTCACGCCAGGGGAGAAGTCAAGCTGGTGTTCGGGTATGCCGATGGAGATTCCGTACTCCCTTGCCTTTGCGTATTCCCCAGGCTTTCTCCTGTTTACCCTGAATACCTTTCCAGGAAATATGATATAGTGCGTATTCTCATTCTTATAGTCGACGTACCACGAGCCACCGTGGCCCTGGTCCAGGCTCCTGCTCAGGAGTCCTGCGAGCTCTTCTGCCTCCGCATCCGTAACCTCCACAAGATGCAGCGTCCACTGCCTTATCCACGGCGTCCTGTGCCTTGCTGTAACCGCCACGGTTCTTGTGCTGAGTATCCTGAACCTCTTCAGTATGCCCTTGTCAGACAGGCTTTCCTCTATGATATTCCCTTTATAGCTCATTGCACCAGCCTACGCAGACTTCACCACTCCGTTCCTCGGGCAGATCAGGTTGAGAAGGCACTTGCTGCACAGCGGCACCTGCGAATGGCATATCCTATGGCCGTGCTCCTTGAGCACGTATGCAAAGTTCTTCCAGTACCTTCTGCTTACCTTTTTCATCAGATCCCGCTCTATGCCGTCCGGATCCCCTGAGCCGGAGAGCCCGATCCTTCCGGAAAGCTTTATGACCCACGTATCGACAGGTATTCCCTCTACGATGCCGTATGCGTTGATCAGTATCGTGTTTGCTGTCTTCCTTCCTATCCCAGGAAGCTCCACGAGATCCGCCATCTTGTCAGGCACCCTTCCGCCGAACTTCTCGTTGATTATCTTACACGCCGCGACGATGTTCCTTGCCTTGCTGCCTGCGAAGGCCACGCCCCTGGCTTCGGCAGCCAGCCTCTCCGGATCGGCATTTGCATAGTCCTTCGCGGTCCTGTACTTCTTGAAGAGGCCGGGCGTTATCGCGTTTACCGTATAATCGTGCGTCTGTGCGGAGAGTATCGCTGCCACTGCCAGGTCTATTGGCGTTGAGAAGTCCAGATAATAGCGCGCCTCGTTGTACTCCCTTTCCAGAAGCGACACTGCTTCTCCGGCTTTCTTCTGGCTTAGCAGCATGAATGCCATGCCCTTACCTCTTGTAGCCGAGGTCGCGGAGCAGCCTTATCCTCTTCTCCCTGTCCTCCAGCCCTTCTATCCCCCGGGAGCCCGAACCGTCAATTACGCCTATCACCCCTGAACCCGCGTCTGTCCTCACCACAAGCACCTGCACCGCATTCGCAGTAGCACAGTATACATCGGTGACCTCCGGGACGGCCTTTACCGCATTTGCCACGTTTATCGGGAAGGCGCCCTTGAATATGATCATGAAGGTATGGCCTGCCGAGAGAGCGAGCAGGTTGCGCTCCGCGAGCGCCTTCATGCCCTCGTCGTTTCCCTCCCCCCTTATTAGGCACGGGCCGCTCGCCTCGGCAAAGGCAAGGCCAAACTTGACGCCTGGCACCGAACAGACCATCGCCTCGTAGAGATCCTCGACGGTCTTTATGAACCCTGCATGGCCTATGATGACCTGCTCGTCGTCCTTCTTGTTTATCCTGACAATCTCTATCTCTGCCATCAAATCACGGTACAAGCCGCTCCCGGTCCCTCGGAAAGAGGGCGCATTCGCGTATGTTCCCCATGCCGGTAAGCTTCATCGTAAGCCTCTCAAGCCCTATGCTCCATCCCGCATGGGGCGGCGCGCCCATCCTGAACGAGTTGATGTAGAACTCGAAGTCCTTGGGGTTCATGCCGCGCCTCCTTATCGCCTCGGTGAGCATGCCTGGATCGTGTATCCGCTGCGCTCCGCTGCATATCTCAAGGCCCTTGTATATCAGGTCGAAGCTGTTCGAGACCTCGGGATTCCCCGGGTTGGGCATGCTGTAGAATGCGCGCAGCGCCGTGGGATACTCTTTCACGAGTATCGCATCGCCGTATATTCCCCTCAGCCTCTCCTCGTCCTCCCTGTTGAAGTCCTGGCCGAACTCGATCTTCGCCCCCTGGGCGGAGAGCTTTGCAACCGCCTGCTTGTACGTTATCTCCTTTATCCTTGCCCTGTTCAGCTGGACGCCAAGCGCGGCCAGCTCCCTTGCATTGTTCTTTTCTATGCCCTTCTGTATCGCGTAGAAAACCCTCTTCAGCACAGCCATCACGTCCTCGTGGCCGGCAAAGCCCATCTCAATATCCATCTGCGTGCTCTCATTAAGGTGGTACACGGTATTGTGCTTCTCCGCCCTGAAGACCGGAACGACCATCGAGACGCGGTCCATCCCCCCGATGACCGCAAGCTGCTTGTAGAGCTGCGGCGACTGCGCCATGTACGCCTTCCTCTCGAAGTAATTTATCTGGAAGAGGTCCGCACCGCCCTCGGTGGCGGCCTCCACCACCTCCGGAGGCCTGATCTCCTGGAAACCCTCCTTGTAGACCGCGTCCCTGAATTCCCTGAGCACTGCCGCCTGTATGCTGAATATCGCAGTGGTCTCGGCCCTCCTGAAATCTATGTACCTGTAGTTGAGCCTGACGTCAAGCTCTGCCGGGACCTTCCCAGTCACCTCGAACGGTATCGGAGCGGAGAGCGGATTTATGTCGGTAATCCCGCTTATCGCTATCTCAAATCCGCGCCTGGCCTGGGCATTTGACCTTATCGTGCCGCTTACAGACACGACGCTCTCCTTTGGCAGGTTCATCGCCTTCATTACCGCATCAGGAGTGGCGCCCTCCTTTGCAATTACCTGCACCAGGCCGCTGTGGTCCCTGAGGATCAGGAATATTATCTTACCGATGTTCCTTACCTCGTGTACCCATCCGGCAAGCCTCACCTCGCTGCCCTCCATCTCCTGGGTAAGATCGCCTATGTAGTGCGTGCGGTACTGATTCTGCAGAGAAACACCTGATGCGTATGGCCATGGGAATGCAAATCCGCCTTTGACAGGCGTTTTGCGCCCTGATGAATCTTGAACTTGTAGGCTTTTGTAGGATCCATGCTACTTGTTTCGTGATTCATGTTTATATACCTTATTTTTATAATATCCTTGCTGGATGGGAGTTATTATGAAGCCTGTTTCTGAAGTAATGCGCAGGGATGCCGTGGGAATAGAGGGGACAGAAGCCGTTTCCACTGCCCTTGAGCTGATGAAGAATACCGGCATCTCCATTGCCCCTGTAGTCTCCGGCGGTAGGCTTATCGGGCTCCTGACAATGGAGAGAGCGGCGCGGGGCGGCTATTCAGGAAAAACGGTCAGGGAGGTGATGCTCAGACCGGATGCGTTCGCTGAGGAGGATACCGGCATAGAGGACGCGGCGCAGCGGATGGTCAGGAGCGGGCTCAGCAGGCTTCCCGTCGTAAACAACAGCAGGGAGATGAAGGTGACGGGGATAATCACCTCTACAGGCATAATGAAGGAGCTGAAGAAGTAGCCGGGGGGCCGGGCCTTCTGCTCACCTTGCAAGCGTTATCTCTATCGAGCTTACCTTCGACCGCGTTCCGTCCTCGTTTGGGAGCTCCTCAGAACTTATCACGATCGCATCTACCCTTGCGCCGGTGACAAACCTGTTCCTTGAGATTTCGGCGACATCGACGGCCCTTGAGATCGCGCTGCCCCTGGCCTTTATCTTTACGCTCCTCGCACCGTTGTTGAACTGGGTTACCACTGCAAGGACATAGTTCATCGGAGGCTTCTTCCCTACGAAGATGGTGTTTTCAGCAGGGCCCGGCGCCGCCTCTTTCTGCCCGCTTCCCATCTCCTCACGCCCCGCAGATTGTGCTGTTTGCATAGCAGATCGCTTCCCTTGCGGTCTGCGGTATCGCCTGATACTCGCAATTGACTATCACGGCTGGTGTGAAGGTTATGTTGTAGTATTGCGCAAGAATCGCCTGCGCGTTAATCGCACTTCCTGAATCCGCAATGCAGCTGTTCAGCTGCGTCTGGTTGATCCCCGCAGTTGCGGAGATCGACTGCAGCGCGTTCGGCGAGAGATAGCCGTTGTCGTATACGGAGTTCAGCGCGCTGACGAAGGCGGGGAAGCGCTGCTGGCCTGAGGAGCAGAGTATGTACTTGCCAAGGGCCTGCGCATTAAGCGTGCCGGCAGAATTGGCTATATACTGGAAGGAGCTGCCGTAAAGTATGTCCACTGATATGTTGACCTTATCAGGATATGCGCTTTGCAGCTCCGTCAGGTTCTTCAGGCTCGCTATCGCACCCGGGGCATACGGATCTATGAACCACGATACCCTGAGCGGGTTCTGCACGCTGCAATAGGACCTGCCGGACAGCTTCACTACGCCCTGAGATACGACCTGGCCTCCTGACTGCGGGGGCCTTGCGGCCTGCATGAACGGGGCTACGAGGCCTCCAGTCGCGTCGCTTATCAGCGCGGAGAAGTACACGGTCGCATTTGACGACGGGCTGCGGAATGGGGCCTGGACGTACCAGTCCTTCATCGACGGCACATACGATACCGTCATCGCGGAGACGTTTGTAATGTAAGGAAGCACCGAAATGGAGCTGTTGGTCATGGCGTATCCGGCTATCAGCCTCTCCGCAATGGCCTTGATCTGCGCAGGGGTATGAATCATATAAACGGAGTAGTTCGGCGGGATTGCCGTGGTAGTCTGGTTTGAGGGCGGAACCCCGATCGGCTTGTAATATGAGATGAGCATGAGAAGCGCCATGAGTATGACGACAAGCGCAAGGAGCGCCACGTGGATGTTGTCAAGGCCGCCAAGCCTTGTTATCGGCCTTATCAGTATGCTGGGCGACTTTATGTTGCCTGTGCCGGCCTTTGCGCTGCCTTGTTTCCCTGCCATTGTAAGCACCACGGGTCCGACGGGATTTTCATGCCATCGCTCGGCTCTGGCAGTTTGAACCCGCGACCATCACCTTAGGACGGTGCTGCTCTATCCAAGCTGAGCTACGGACCCATTTGTTAATCTTGTAGCACAGCATAGATATAAATACGTTATACGGGGCTGCTGATCATCTCATGTATAGCCCACCATTCACGTCCACTGTGGCACCGGACATGTAGGTATTGTCCTTTAAATTATAGATGCTTGATGAGATGTCCGAGCTTGTCCCTCTTCGCCTTGAGGTTCTTCCTTACTAGCGCGTTCGAGGACTTTTCCTCGCATGGTATCAGCCCTGTCACCTTTATGCCGAGGCTCGTGAGCTGCTTGCGCTTGTCGGGGTTGTTCGTTATCAGCTTGACGCTGCGAACCTTCAGATCCCCGAGTACATCGGCTGAAGCAGAGTAGTCGCGCAGGTCTTTCGGATATCCTGCACGGATATTAGCTAAACAAGTACTTTCAGGTCGAAACATAAGGTATTTATTCTTGCTGGTATATATAGTATATACGTGGTGGCATGGCATATAGAGAGACGATATTAATCAAACTGGACAGCAATACTAAGAAGAAAATGAAGTCTGTAAAAACCAACTGGTCAGAGTTGATTCGCGAATTCATACAAAGGGAACTCGAAAAGAAAAGAAACATTGCAAAGGCTGAGAAGCTAAGGGCAAAGTTGTTCAGAAAGAGCAGGGGTATTGATAGCACTGAGGTGATTAGGAGGATGAGGGAGACTAGGTATGGACCAAATAGTACTTGATACGAATGTCATAGTCAAACTTTTCTTGGAAGAGGAAGGTTCTGATACTGCTGTTAAGATAAAGGATGCTCATATCGAAGGCAAAGTGGAGGTTATGGTGCCTTCTTTAATGAAATACGAGCTTGTTAATGTATTGAAGTACAAGAATTTCGAAAAAGAGGAGATAAAAGAGGCAATAGAGGCCGTAAGAGACTATGCATTCTCTGTTGTGGATGTTAACGACTTTGTAGTCAATAAGATAGTCGATTTTTCTGTGGATTACAATATCTCAGCATATGATGCCACATATGTGGCTTTTGCCTACCATATAGGAGCACTGTTTTATACGGCAGATGATAAGATGCTGTTAAAAGTCAAAAAGCTAAATTTTGTTAGACCCCTAAGTCATTTTTCAGTGTAAGCGGTTTTAACGGAACGTGACATCCTCCCCCGACTAAAGTCGGGGGTATAGGACGCTATTCATGCGGCAAGTCTCGCCTGCTGACCCGATATATCTTGTCTTCTGATACAATTTCGTAGAGTCTCTTCAGAAGTTCGTTTTTTACGACTTCTTGAAGGATTATGGCAGAAGTAGGGTGTGAAATGCAGTTTTGGCAAAAACTGCAAGATTTATGGCACTACAAAGAGAACTGTACTATTTGTTCAACAGAGCAGCATATAATAGCAACCATAAGAGGGGCTTGCCGGGCCCGAACGGCTGTCCTGAGCGTACCGGAGCAGGGCCGCAGCAGGCGAGACTTTCAAGGAAAGCTATAAATGGATTCAGAAGGAAAGATATTTTACGATGCAAATGGTGACAAAAGACTCACCTAGGAATATTTTGCTAAAAAAGCGACTAACTGAAGCATTGTTGGATACTGAGGTCATAGGGGCGATACAAGAGGACTTTGTATCCGCTTTCGAGAATATAGGGCTAAGCGAAGCCGGTGCAAAGAGGCTAACTAGGCAGATAATAGCCAACATGAGGGCAGGCACTACGCTGAAGACTGCTGAAGATAATGTCCGTACGCTCTTTGATAAGATAGAGATTGACGGCAAGCCGTTCATGGAGGTCTTACACCAGAAGCTGGAAGAGAGGGAGGATAGAATTGCAGGCGAACTGGGCCCCTACGTTAAGGGCATAAAAGGGAAGGTAATAGATTTCGGTGCGGGAAGCGGCGGCATTGCACAAAGGCTCCATGACAGATATGGTCTGGATATGGAAATGGTAGACGTATCCAATTTTAGAGATAAGAGCGTTACTGTGCCTTCCCTGGAATTTGAGGGAGGTAGGGTCCCTGCAGCTGACGGCCGCTACAATGCTGCTGTCTTGAGTGTTGTCATACACCATGAAGCAGATAATGAACGCATCCTTAGGGAATTAACTAGGATAGTTAAACATAGAATCGTCATAATTGAGACTTCGCCTGCCGATGGCACTAAACAGCAGTGGGAAAGGACTTTTGTAAATGACGCATTATGGAATCGTTTCTTCCAAAATGCGGACATACCGGTTCCTGGGACTTATGAAAGTCCGGATGGCTGGATAAGACGCTTTGGGAAACACGGATGGAGAGTGAAGCATGAGGTTTTCCTAGGTTACAATGAACTTACAACAAAGCTCATACATAATCTCCTGGTTTTTGAGAAAAAGTGATGTCAAGCGCCGGCATCGGCGCGCCTGCTTATATGGGATTGCCTGCTTGCACTGCCGTCCACTTGCCTAACTGCAGCTTAGGATGGACTCTCCTGTCATCGAGCACCGTGAGTGCGGCATTCCTTATCTGCTTAGGCACCTGTTCGGCTTCAGAGATAATGTAGAGTGTGCCATGGCGCGTCTGCGGACTCCCAGCCATTGCGGCAATCTCCTCGGCTTCTCCCGACCCTGGTTTAATGCCTTCTTCATTCTCGGATATAATCTGCAAGGCCCTCTTGTGGATGAGTCTACTGACTGCAATGTCTCTTACCCACTGCGGAACGCGCCCGTCACTGACAATCTGGTGGAGCGTCTTATTGTATGCATTCGGGTTGCCGGCTATTGCGGCAAGCAGCATCTCTCCTGAAGCATAGCTGTGCCTCAGCGTCTCTCCTGAGGCACCAGTATGCTTCATTTGCATCGGCATGACCGCCGAAGCCATACTGTGCAGCGTCTCTGGGGGTGTTTTCCTGTTGCCGCAGACATGGACCAGTGTACGTGGATCATCACTCTTGGCAAGCTGCTCAAGATCCCTTGGCATAATGCCGCTTTGTTGTGCAAGTATGCGTTCAACTGAATGCCGCAGGCTCCCCGGGATTGTAACTGCCTCGGCGCGTATGTCACTAAGCTTACTGCCAAGTTCTGCGGGTTCTATTTTCTCTACTCTCCTTGCCTGTTCCAGATCGCGCATCTTGAATAGCAGCGCTATCGCACGCTCCATCACCGCAGGCTCAGCCGACTCCGCATCGACTGCCTTTCCGTCATGGCCGGAAGGCTGCTTTACCTGTCCATCGGCTGCAGGACTGGCTCCCGGAGGCTGTTGACCCTGGCTTGTGGCGGAGCCAGAATCAGCTATGCGCTCTCGGCCCTCTGCAATTGCTTCGACTTTCCGAATTAGATTAGGTATGTCTTCTGGATCTGGTATTGCCACGCGAAAGTTAACCGGACCGCCCTCCAGAAACTGCATCCGCTTCTCGCGCGGGAGGGCAAAGACGGCCCTTATTAATTTGTCCTTTAATTCGGCCTCTTTGCCGGCCCCTCTTGTTAATTCTGCCTCTTGGCCTACCCTTCTTGCTTTTTGCATGAACTCAGTCCCGCGCTTGATAATGCCTTTTTGGCTTATTTATACATTCTCTATTGTTTGGCTTTGTCAAACAAGTCCAATCTGTTAGATAAGTACGTAAACTACCCACGGCTGACGCCTGGGACTTCGGCGGCAGTCGCCTGTAACTATGCTGAAGGATTCAATTCATCTTCGGCATGAGGGCCAGTCAGGTTTCTTGACCCATCAGACTATCCCTCTCCCTAAAGCACCTACAGTAGAGACCGCGAATTTCAATCGAGGCGCACCTAGCTCAGAGAGTAGCTTGCCCTTATCACCTCGCCGTCCTCGGCGAGGCCATTGAACTTCACTCTTGATCCTTTGGCTGCGGAGCGCAGCTCCCTGCCGTCCATGCTGTGCGCCCTCCTCACGAACCCAAGTATGCCGCTTGCCCTCGACTTCCTGAACTCGTAGATCCTTATCTCGCCGTCCCTCTTGAGGAACCTTGAGAGGTACGTAAGGGACTCACGCTGATGCGCCCAGTGGTGGAACGAGAGCGAGCTGACTATGAGGTCATACCTGGCCTTGAACGGTATGTACATGCTGTACCCCCACGCGACCCTCACCTCCGTGCCGGAGAGTCTCTTCCTCGCGATCTTAAGCATTGAGAGCGAGGGATCGACCGCATAGATCTGGAGGCTGTACGCATTGTAGTAGAGTATCGCCGGGAGCGTGCCAGGTCCTGTTCCAACGTCAAGGAGGGTGCCGCTGGACCTGCTTGAGAGTATGTCATCCACGGCGAACCTGTATACGGTATTCCATCCAGGCCTGCACAGCATTGAATAGAGCCTCGCGCTGAGAGGACCGAAGTGCTCTTCTCCGGACAGATCGATGCTGCGCATAAATTGATATTGAGTGGAAAGGGTTAACAATGTGAGCGAGAAGTTCCATCTATGTAAAAAAACGCTGTTACGATTACATTGCGACGTCCCTTGCCAGCCCTGCATACTGTGCGGCGTTTGGGCCGGCGCCATCGCGCCTGAGCCCCTTTGCAAGCAGGTATGCTTCCTGCGTGAGCAGGTATACCGTCCATGGCCCTGCTTCTGGCTTAAGCAGCCTCAGCCCGGTGGCCTCAGCCTCGGCAAGCCCCACTTCCTTGAATCCTGCAGCCTGCTTAAGCCTGCGCCCGTTGCTTGCATCATTCTTTACGCTTACGACAGGCACTGCGCCTGGTTCCGCAAAGTGCGCCTCGAGTATTGCAGCATGCATGCTTTCGTAGATGCCCTTGCCGCGGTGCCCCGGGACCGTCACCGCCGAGACCAGCTCCACGCATCCGGGCCACCTGTCAAGGGCGACATGCGAGACTATACTGCCGTTTTCGTCCACGGCCACGAACGACATCCCATTGCTTATCCATTCCTTTATCCTTTCGTCGTCACGGTCTATGACCTTGCCTGAGAGCTTCGCCTCGGCGGCAATAAGGTCGCGGATTGCTCCGAAGTCAGCTTGCACGGCTTTTCTTGGCATGAAGGAGCTCCCCCCTGCTGCAATCCCGCGGAAGTCCGGGTTTAGCCCAGCGGGCTGCGCAGAGGACCTTGAGATTGATCTATGTATTGCTGCCATTGTCAGTCACCTACTCCCGCAGCTCGAAGTGAAGCGCGGACCAGCATGTCGAACTGCCGTCCATCTCCCTTGACTCACTGAAGTCAAGGAGTTTCGTATTCTCCTTGCCGTATACGCTTTCCACTATCTTTGCAACTGTATCGTATCCCTCGGGTACGATGGCAAAGCCATTCACAACAAGAACGTTTGCGGCATATCCCTCGCTTTCCGGCACCATGATTATCCCTTCCTGCGCCCCTGGTTCTGCAAACTGCGTAAGCCCCTTGAACGGGAGCTGGCCCTCCCTTAGTACATAGGGCATATCGAACCTTATCTTTCCGTTGGGATCGCACAGAGCGATGTCTTTTCCTATCACGGTGAAGTGGGTTCCCAGGTGCGGAGAGCCTTCGTGCTTAAGCCCCACGACGGTGAACTCCGGGGCTATCCTGCCAAGAACGTCTGCAAAGCCAGCTGCTCCGGCATCATCGGTTCGCGGGACCTTGCCCTCCCCTGCGGTAATCCCTACGAATACGGTCTTGTTGTGCCAGTCCGGGACGATGTCCCCGATCTCTATGTGACCCATTTCGATTTGCAGTGTCTCTATGCCGCTTTTCGAGGCCATTGCCTTGACATCCGCCAGCTCCGCGGCCCTTGCCTGATGGCCTGGATTTGCGAGTATCCCGTATTTCCTGCCCTGCACCGACACTATGAATATCTGGTCTTGGACGTATGAGCGGTCAGGATGCATAGGGCTGCCTTCCCTACCGTCCTCTAATATCACAGGCTCTACGCCGGCCTCCCGCAGGGCCTCTACATATGCACACCACTGACGCAGTATCTTCTGATAACTATTCTCTTTGCCGCATTCAGGGTTCCTGCGCAGCAAGTCCATTAACTCACTGCTGCCAGTGCCCTGTGTAATTCCATCAAGGAAATTTGGCGGCGGCTGGGCTACGAATGCCTGGTATGCCTTAGGCTCCGCAGGCGCAGGCCGGACCGGCTGCGCCGGATCCTGCCTTCCTCGAACTGACGTAATTGCCATATAAATCTGCCGCGAGCCACAATGCCGCTATCTGAGGATTGTGCATTCTGTCATATATTAATATTATGACACATTTGTTATAAAATCGGGAAATTATGTTCCAAATAGGACATATCGATAATGCCAATAACTGCACGTCACGCAGCCTTCCGCCTTATCGCGTCCACCTTCCTTTCCAGAGTTGGGATCGAGCATGCAAGTAACTGTGGATTATCAGATACCAGCCTGTAAACCCCCTTTATTGCAGCCTTCTTCTCGTCAGAGCCAAGTTTTCTGTAGTCGTAGATCTCCCTGAGCAGGAATGCCATCTTCTCGCGCTGCTTTGCAGATGTAGTACCTAATAGTATAGGGTTCTTCTCATAGATTGGTGCATTTCCATTGCCACCCTGCCTGTCTATGTATGCGAGATGCTGGAAAGTGGCAGTAAAGCCATCAGGGGACCTGCCAAGAAGACTTGCAAATGTGGTAAGTATGCTCCTTCCGCATTCCCTTCCTCCAAGAAGACCGATATGGTTGCTGTAGTTTCTCTGGATAGTCTCTGGGTCGCGGCCGAGGAGCTGTGCATAGGTTGCGATCTTCTCCTCTGAAAGTCCGATCCTCCTGAGGTTGCCGTAGTTTCGCTGGATGGTCTCTGGGTCGCGGCTGAGGAGATGTGCATTGGTTGCGATCTTCTCCTCTGAAAGTCCGATCCTCCTGAGGTTGCCGTAGTTTCGCTGGAGGGTCTCTGGGTCAAGGCCGAGGAGCTGTGCATAGGTTGCGATCTTCTCCTCTGAAAGTCCGATCCTCCTGAGGTTGCCGTAGTTTCTCTGGATAGTCTCTGGGTCAAGGCCGAGGAGCTGTGCATAGGTTGCGATCTTCTCCTCTGAAAGTCCGATCCTCCTGAGGTTGCCGTAGTTTCGCTGGATGGTCTCTGGGTCACGGCCGAGGAGCTGTGCATAGGTTGCGATCTTCTCCTCTGAGAGGCCGAGTTCAGTGAGTACTGCATGCACTGCCCTTATCGACTCTTCGGTTGCCTTCATATTATGTATGAAGCCAATTGCGAAGTCGGATATCTCTCTACCACCCAGAAGCTCTGCTGCGAGTCTCTGTATCTCTGAACTCTCCAGATGAGCAGACATCTTACCACGGGAACATATGTGTTTCCTGATATAAAAAGGTCTTTCTTTTTGTCAATATCGGTACTGTTGTTTGTTCCTTTGATCTTGCTGTACGACGGCACTACTTCCCCTCAAGCTCCCTTGATACCCGCTTGTACGCATCCCTGAAAGGCACCCCCTTCTCCACGAGCACGTGCGCCCGCTCCGTGGCGTAGAGCTCCTTCGTCATGGCCTTCTTGCACCTCTTCTTGCTTACCTTCAGGTTCCTGAACAGCAGCGCAGAGACTTTCAGGCTCTGCTCGGTGACCATGAACCCCTTCATTATGGAACCCTTCGTCAGCTGAAGATCACGGCTGTACCCCGTAGGAAGGTTCGAGGAGATCGCCTTTACCTCAGTCTCCAATGCAACGACAACATGATACTTTGCGCGGAGCAGCTCGAGGACGTCGGGGTTCTTCTTCTGCGGCATCATCGAGCTCCCGGTGGTAAAGCTGTCCGGCAGTTCGTAGTATCCGAACTCAGGCATGCTGAAGATTATGAGGTCCGTAGAGAGCCTGTTGATGTCGAACATGATCTGCGTCAGCGCATGGAGTATTGTTGACTCGAACTTGCCCCGGCTCAGCTGCGCGTATATCGGGTTCTTCTGCACGGCCGAGAAGCCGAGCTCAGTGGCGGCATACTCCATGTCGTATTTTATCGGGCTACCATAGCCCGCCCCGGTACCCAGCGGCGACTGGTCTACAAGCGCGAGGGCGCACTCGAGCAGCTTTATGTTGTCAAGCATAGAGTCGATGAACGCGCCCGCCCATAGCTTTACGGACGAGGGCATGGCCTTTCTCGTGTGCGTGTACCCTGGAATACGTATCCTGCCGTACTTGCTGCTGAAGAAGTTTAGCGCCTGAACGTACGACTTCGAAAGGCTTATGCACTCCCTTATGTTATCCATGTAGTACAGCCTGAGAGCGGTGAGCACCTGGTCGTTCCTCGACCTGCCGGCGTGTATCTTCTTCCCAAGCTCCCCAAGAGTCCTGGTAAGCTCATTCTCTATCGCGGTGTGGCAGTCCTCCTGCCCCTTTAGGATAGGAAACTTGCGCTCCTCGCTCAGCTTCTTTATCCTCTGCAGCTCCTTTACTATCTTCCCGCACTCTGGCCCTGTCAGTATGCCAATCTTTGCGAGCATCTTCGCATGGGCTATTGATGCCATGCAGTCGTACTTCAGCAGATTGAGATCAAGCCGGTAGTCGTTGCCTACGGTAAATTCCTCTACCGCCTCGTCGACCTTGTATCCCTTGTCCCAGAGCCTGGCAGGACTCATGCTTTCTCCCATTTCCTCATCCACTTGTACGGAAGCTTTCCCTTCAGCGCCACGAAGTGCGCCTTGAGCCTGATGGCATTTACGTCTATGAATCCCTTTGAGTCGGCGGCGTTGAACCCCCCTTCTTCCTCCATGCTCGACTGCTTCTGGTCGTAGAGAGGGGTAAATGCCTCCCTCCCTATAGTGATGACATTCCCCTTGTAGATGGAGAGCATGACCCTGCCGTCTATCGCCTCCTGGCTCTTGTCGAACGCATTCATCAGGAAATCCATCTCCGGCGAGAACCAGAAGCCGTTGTAGATGAGCTCGGAGAACTTAGGGATGAACATGTCGCGTATGTGCATTACTTCCTTGTCCATTGCGATGCCCTCGAGGTCGCGGTGCGCGGCCCAGAGTATCGTCGCTCCTGGGGTCTCGTAGACCCCCCTTGACTTTATCCCGACAAACCTGTTCTCGACCATGTCCACGCGGCCGACCCCGTTCTCGCAGCCTATCTTGTTCAGGTATGTGAACATCTCAAGAGCCCCTGTCTTTACAACCTTCGCGCTCTTGTCCATTACCTTTACCGGATTGCCGTCCTTGAACGTTATCTCTATTACAGTCTCGCTGTTTGGCGCCTTGTCTATCGGCGCTGTCTTCGAGAAGACGTGCTCCGGCGGCCTGTAGGCCGGATCCTCCAGGACTCCGGATTCATGGCTTATGTGCATGAGGTTCTCGTCCTCGCTGTAAGGCTTGGCCTTGGTGGCCTTGACAGGTATTCCGTACCTTTCAGCATACCTGATCAGGTCGCCCCGCCCCTTGAATTCGGAGAGGAATCCAGGATCCTTCCACGGCGCTATTATCTTTATACCTGGGTTCAGCGCATAATACGTGAGCTCGAACCGGACCTGGTCGTTTCCCTTTCCAGTGGCGCCATGCGCGACATACTGGGCGTGCTCCTTCCCTGCAATCTCGATCTGCGTCCTTGCGAGAAGGGGGCGCGCGAGCGCTGTGCCCAGAAGGTACCGGCCTTCGTAGAGCGCATCACCCCGCATTGCCGGGAATATGTAGTCGGTTACGAACTCTTCCCTGAGATCCTCGACGTACACCTTCGAGGCCCCTGTGGCGAGCGCCTTCCTCTTTATTGCCGCGAAGTCCTCGTCCTGGCCAACGTTGCCTACAAAGCAGATTACCTCGTAGCCGCTGTTGCAGAGCCACTTGAGTATCACCGATGTGTCAAGCCCTCCGCTGTATGCCAGTACCACTTTCTTTGATGACATTTTATCCCTCTTATCTTCTTTACGCCACAGGTTTATATTAGCTGGGAGTGAGCACGAATATCTTGTATCCGAACTCGCTCTTGCCGCGGTGCTTCGGGCCTATCGTGAAAAGCTCCTCGGGAACGCCCTCGCGCCCAATTTCCCTGAAGCCGCGGGCCTTGAGTATCCCCTTGCCCTTCCCGGCCATGTTGGTAAACGCAACAACCGTACTCCGGCAGTGCTCCTTCCTTAAATCCTCCAGCAGGGCCGCACTCATCCTGCTCCCTATCCCCATACCTCGGTATTCCGGCTTCACGACCGCTGAACGCAGCTCTATCCAGCCAGATTTGGGCCATATGTGCGCAGCCTCATGCCCGACGACCGTGCCGGAATGCTTTGCAACATACGAGAGCCCTGAGCTTATCCACCCCCTGAGCGTATCGCTTGACACCGGAAGGAGCGCGCCGGTGCTCTTCGCCTCGGCGCTGACCATCCCGATTATCGCGGGTATGTCGCCTTCTGCTGGCTTCTCTATCGTTATCTGTGCCATTGGCTGTGCCATTGCCTCCACTGCGCGCATGCTCTTACCGAGATGGGACGTGATATCCTTATTAATCTTCTGTGCCTTTTAATGACAAATAGGATAGAAATGTATCATATGGAACAGATGGCCGCATGACCGTATCCGATGTCGTAAGGACGTACCTGAAGAACAAGCCTTACACGATGGAGGCGCTGGAGAACGGGGTGGTGAACTTCAGTGCGCTTGCCAGGGTGGTGCAGAAGGAGCTCGGGATTAAGAATTACCAGGCGATCAAGGCCGCAATAAGGAGGTATGCCGAGCACATCGACACGGTAAAGGGCAGCATAGAGGCAAGGGCGCTTGGGGTGCTGAAGGAAAACAGGATCGCGCTGCTGGACGGGGTCCATGTGATAGTCTCGGAAGAGGAGCTCGGCATAGAGAACGACGCAAAGGTGAAGATGGACGAGTACTACGTCTACCTTACGAGGAAGAACGTGATGCAGAGGCTGGGGAAGAGGGCAAAGGAGAGCATAGTCAGGTCAAGGGACAACTGCTCTGCGCTCATCATATACTCCGAGGAGAAGCTTGAAGGAACCTCTGGGGTCATCGCATTCCTTGCATCGCTGCTCGCTGAGCAGAACATAAACGTGATTGAGCTCATATCGGTTTATACGGAGACAATCCTCGTGGTGATGAGGGAGGATGCGCTGAGGAGCTACGAGATACTCTCAAGGATAGTCAAATCCTGACGCATGCGGCGCTGCAGTACGGGAATGCCGGGCGCGGCCTCTGGGCGCCTTCGCCCTGCGCCGAACGGTGGCACAACTGCGCGGTAGGTCGCTGCATCGCGCCTTGAATGGGGATGGAAAGCAGCGGAACCTGCCGCGAGTGGGCTTGTCCTCCTGCAGCACTCAGAGCCTGGATATGCCTAGGAGAAGGAAGGGGAGTACTCCCAACGCTATGCTCGCCGCAAGGAGGACTGCACCCTGGAGAATAATGCCCCTTCCCACGGACCCATACGGCACGGTTGGCTCTGATGCGCCAAGGAAGACGCGCTCCACGGTCCAGAAAAGCGCCGCGCCTGCGATGAACAGGCCGGCGAGCGGGGCTACCCCCAGGAGGCCGAAGGCCTTGAACGAGCCTATGAATATCAGCAGGTCGCCTATGAATCCGGCCGTAAGCGGAAGGCCCAGGGCGGCGAAGACGCCGGCGATGAACAGGTAGGCAAGCGCTGGGAACTGCGCTATTATGCGCTTTAGGTTGCCTATCTCCAGGGTTCCGTAAGCCTCGTCGACAATCCCGGCTATCAGGAAGAGAAGGGAGATGGCAAGCGCATGGCCCATCATGCCATACAGCGCGCCTGAGGTGCCGAAGAGATTCGACGCCGCTATGCCGACGGATATGATGCCCATGTCCGTTATGCTGGTGTACGCGATCAGGCGCTTCATGTTGGTCTGCTTCAGCGTCACCAGCGCCGAATAGACTGCTGAGAACCCGAAGAGGAGGGCCATGTAAAGCGTATAGGCGTGCGACAGGGGCAGCATAAGGAACATCAGCAGCAGGCCATAGCCGCCGAATTTGAGGAGCACGCCGGCGAGGATCATGCTCCCTGTGGTCGGAGCCTCTGTGTGCGCATCAGGAAGCCATGTATGGAACGGGAATACGGGTATCTTTATCATGAATGCCACGGTGAGCAGCACGACAACGAGCAGCTGCACCTGCTGTGGGATCTGGGAGGCAAGGCCTGCGAGCGCGCCTATATTGAACGTGTGCGGCGTAGCTGCCGTATAGAGCACCAGTATCGCGACGAGGAGGAGCATGCTTGAGAGCAGGGAGTAGATTATGAACTTTATAGCGGCATATTTCCTGTCGTATCCCCCGAATATGAAGATTATGAAGAACATCATTATCTCGGCAACCTCCCAGAAGACGTAGAGGAAGAGCAGGTTTGCCGAGAGGAAGACGCCCAGGGATGCGCCTTCGGCAGCGAGGAATATTATGTTGTAGAGCCTCGATGCCTTTATGAAGTACACGCCAGCCAGGGAGGCGGCAAAGAAGACGATGGACGTCATTACTACGAGTATTAACGAGAGCTGGGTCAGCTGGAGATGGAAGGAGAGGTTGAGCGACGGGATATAGGACGCACTGAATGCCATGGAATTCAGGCCGCCCTGGGCTGCAAGGTACACCGCAAGGAGGGTAAGCATAAGAACGGCACTGGAGAACGCCACGGAGACGTAGCCTGAAAGCCTCTTCCCGGCAAGGAACGAGACCGCTGCCGCAAGGAACGGCAAGAGGACCAGGAGGGGAAGTAGTATCATAATATCACGCAGTTTTTCTTCAATTTCGTCCATACCTGGAAAGGAAGTTTAGATAATTGCTCAGGGAGAGGGCAGGAGCCGAAGGCCGTGTGGCGTTTATCTGCCCCATCGCCTCCTCCATGGTTATCTCCGCCTTGCCCCCTTCCTTGCTTATGCTTCTCTCCATCGCATTGAGCTTTATCTGCCTGCACATGTTTGCGATGTCGGCTCCGGTATACCCGCTGGTCACCTCGGCAAGCCTGTTATAGTCGATGTCATCGGCGCACGGGGCCTTTGCAAGATTCCTCCTGAAGAGTTCGGCCCTCGCTTCCTTTTCCGGAGGGCCTACGAAGATGAGCTTGTCGAATCTCCCTCCGCGCAGCAGTGCCGGATCGAGGTCGTCGGGCTTGTTTGTTGCACCCACTACTACAATGTTTCCAAGCTCCTTTATCCCGTCCATCTGCTGGAGGAATTCGCTCGTTATGCCGGCGCCGAGCGTGCCTGTCTGCGAGCGCGACGGCAGCAGGGAGTCTATCTCGTCTATGAATATCACGGCAGGCTCGTTCTCCCTCGCCCGGTCAAAGACCTGCTTGATTGTGAGCATTGCCTTCTCGATGCCGTACTTGCTTACCTCTGCGCCGGACAGCGTGAGCACCCTCACGTCGCTTATCTCCGAGGCCACGGCGCGCATGAGCATCGTCTTTCCCACTCCCGGGGGGCCAAAGAGCAGTATCCCTTTTATGTCGGCTACATCGTACTTCCTGACAAGATCAGGATGCAGCATCGGTATCTCGATTGCCTCATATACGGCCTTCTTTGCGTTGCCGAGCCCGACCACGTCGTCAATGGTGATCCCTTTTGCTGACTCCTCAACCTTCTCGGGATGCATCCTGCGCTCGTAGTCCATCTGGAAGGTCGCGTACATCTCAAGCTGGGAGAGCGTCGTAGACGGCTTTGTCTGCCGTATTATAGGGACTATGTCACCCATTGTGATCTCAAGCACCTTCCTTGTCTTTATCGCGTCCTCAGAGACCGACCTTGCGACCTCATCGCAGACGTTCTTTATGTCGGCCCCGGAGTACCTGTTGGAGAGCTTGGCGAGCTTTGCGAAATCGACGTCGCTGCCAGTGGGGAGCTTCTTCAGATAGAGCCTGAATATCTCAGCCCTGCCATTCTCGTCAGGCAGCTTCATGTAGATTATCTTGTCGAACCTCCCGGGGCGCGTTATTCCGGGATCGAGCAGGTTCGGCATGTTCGTCGAGCCGACTATCACCACGCCCTCCATCTTCTGGAAGCCGTCCATCTCGCCCAGGAGCACCGAGAGCAGCTGCCTTGCCTCATCGCTCTCCTTGAGCTCCCTGCTGCTTGCCAGGCCGTCAATCTCGTCGAAGAAGAGTATTGCCGGAGTGTGCTTTCTTGCCATGAGGAATATCTGCGATAGCTTGTTTGAGCTTTCCCCCTGATAGGGGCTTATTAGCGATGAAGACTTCACATAAAAGAACCTGCCGCGTATCTCGTTCGAGAGCGCCCTCATGATTAGGGTCTTTCCGGTGCCCGGAGGACCGAAGAGCAGTATTCCCCTCGCCGGCTTGACGTTGTACGCGCCGGCTATCTCCCTGTGCTCCATCGGTGCTAGGATAGCATCCCTCAGCTCATCCTTGGTATGCGCATAATTCGCTACGTCGTCGAGGGTCTCCTTTGCGCCGCTTGTCAGCTCCTCCACGCTGTCGGAGAACTTGCCGAGGAAGTCTCTCTTTACAACGTCGAGGGTCCTCACAAGGTCTATGCCGTTGTATTCCAGGGCGAAGTATGTCAGGGGGGCGATGGCAAAGCTCACGAGCACGTACGGATTTATTTGCAAGCCAGCGGCGTAGGAAAGCAGGGCGTATGCCACAGGTATGAGGATGCCGAAGAGGCTGGATTCGGCGCCCTTGTACGCAGACCTGCGCTTTACAGCATAGTTGCTTATCGCGAACACGGCAAGCAGCCAAACTACAACCTGCATGCCTATGAGCTCAAACTGGCTGCCTATCACGCTGGCAGCCAGCCCCGCCGACGCGAGTATATACTGGGAGACTTGGTAGCTGAACATGGTCCCGATTGCCTCGGCGAAGCCGCTTCCGGCATTGGAAAGCGTAAGCGCCGGCTTTGACGGCGTAAGGTACTGCACTGCGGGGCTGTTTCCGAGCGCAAGATGCGCCGCAGCGGCATTGTATACTATGGGACCCGTATCCTGTATCCCGGTAAGACCCGAGAAGACTGCAACGATGAATATTATTGCCACCGCAGAGACCACGGATCTCTTAAAGCCTATGAAGAGCGTTCCGAGGATGAATCCCGGTATCTCCAGAAATGACCCCATGACCGAGAGCGGGAGCATGGCCATCACGTATATGAACGTTATCGTCCTGTAGTGCCTGTAACCCAGGAAGAGCGCGGCACTTACAAGGATTGTCGACATCCATCCCAGAAGCGGGGCCTGATATATGAACATCGGCAGGGTGCTGAAGAGAAGGACCATTAGCCCCAGGAGGGGATTCAGCATAGTGAGCACTATGCCCATGATGACCAGCACCAGCAGGATGGGCACAGGCAGGGACGGGAAGGCTATTGCGACGCTTATCATTGCCAGGGAGACTGCGACAGAGTCTGGAAAGTTCTTGTGCCTGAAGAGCTGCCGCACGATGTCCTTGACCCAATAGAATGCCAACGGCACGGTGAGCCTGTATGGCCTCTTCGCCATGGCAGGCTCCTTTGCATGCTTCTTGAATTCGAAGTTTAACCTAGAGGCGCTTTTTTTTTGACCCTTATCCCCTCTCGCCCCGGCTTTTTCAGACATGTTTTTTTATTGGATATGGAATATATAAATACTGTTACTAACATAAATAATATCCACAATCCCGTTGTAGCTCAATGGCAGAGCGGTCGGCTGTAGCTTGATTGCTTCTTGGAAGAATCTGAGAAGAAACCGACAGGTTGTGTGTTCGACTCACACCAACGGGAAATCACGTTTCAGATGACAAGCGTATTCATTCCACACACCCATTGTTAATGCATATTTCCATATCTTATGAGTTATCATTATTAGTGATATGAATGGAAACAAATGAGACAGTTGAAATGGTGGACGTAGTAGATGAAAGTAATAATGTGATAGGAGAAGCGCCTAGGAAGGGTATACACAAGACAGGCAAGCTGCACCGCGCCGCGCACATCTTCATGTTCGACTCGGCAGGAAGGCTTTGGATAGAGAGGAGAGGTCAAACCGTTGACACGAACCCCGGATACTACGACTCGTCTGCGGCCGGCCACGTGAGGAAGGGTGAGACCTACGAGCAGGGGGCGCAGAGGGAGGCTCTTGAGGAGCTTGGGATAGAAGGCCTTGAGCTGAAGCCCGTATACGACCTTCCGGCCAGCCCTTCAACCGGCAACGAATTCGTAAGGCTCTTCATCACGCACTCGGATAAGAAGCCAAAGCTGCACGAGGATGCGGCGTCCCAGAAGAGATACACCATAGAAGAGATAGATGAGAAGATAACGCACGGGGAGAAGTTCGTACCTACATTCCTTAAACTCTTCGAATGGTACAAGTTAGCCAACCATTGAAATGGGTGGGCTTGCGTGCCGAATCATTTATCAGCACGCCTGAATGGCGGAAGCATGGCGTGTCGGCCCTATCTACTAAAACCAATAGCCTATTATCCTTTTTGCCCCGTATATCAATATAAGGATGCGCATGGACGAATCATCCGAGATTCTGAAAAAGTACAACAGTCTGTATCTAGAGATAATAATGAAGTATAAGGAGTATATAGAGGAGCAGGAGAACCTCTACGTCGCAGAGCTCCCCAAGCTGGTGACCCCGGAGGACGGTTCGGTAAAGGCCATCGCCGGCTCGATTGCTTCGAAGTTCCAGGAGTACGACTACGAGGAGAACTTCCCCGACGCGGCCCAGCTCGCATATGAGTATGTAAGGGACTCCATAGCTGGAGTGACGCTACCTATACAATTCTGGCTCAGGCCGAGCCAGACGATATCCTACGGCGCCGGGGACATATTCGACAAGTCCGTCCTGCTATGCAGTCTGCTGATCGCGCTAGGCAATCCATCGACAAAGGTGATAATAGCGGTAAGCGACAGCCGAAGGTCGTTTGCCGTATACTCGGAATTCGGCGGTAAGATAATTGCGATAGACATGGAGAAAGGGATAAACAGGTACGATACAAAGGAGATCCTGCTGAAGAGCCTTGGGATAAGCGAGGAAGGCGAGGCAACGGCATACGAGTTCAACGACCGCATGTACATAGACGTACTGTAGCAGGCAATCCTGGCAAGGGATGCGCAACGATAAGAGGGTTAGAAATCTGGTTGTCATATGGCGTGCAGCTGCTGCCGCCAGAACGGATCAGACCTTGCCAGCGACACACTTGCAGCTACTGCCTTCTGCGCTTCCTGTGAAGGTGCATCCTTTTGCGCGCGACCTTTCTGAGCTTTGCTATTTTCGTTATCTTCCTGTATCTTTTTCCTACCCACCTTTTCTTCTTGCTTACTGATCTCTGCATAAAGACACCTATCCCTGCCTCTTTTTCGCGCCCTTCCTTGCGGTTGCGCCTCCGCCGCTTCCCTTCTTTATTATCAAGGCTCCCTGGTCAAACGGGGTCGGCAGCGGCTCCGTATCCCTGAGCTTCCTGAAGGCGAGCACGATGAGCGCAAACACTATGATGAATACCACTGTCCCGATTGGCGCAAGGAGCTGCAGGGCAGCGCCTACGACAAGGCCGTATCCGTAATACCTGAAGTTCCTGATGCCAGATGCAGAAGCAAGCTCCTTAAAGGAGAGCATGTAAAACACGAACCCAAGTATGCCGAGGATATATGCGACAATGCCGAGGACTGCCAGGCTCGTGAACTGGAGTGCCAAGCCGACCACAATGGCGATTGCGCCATAGTAGCCGTACCTCGACATCTTTTCAATGCCATACTTCCTCCCCAGCGCCACAAAGGCCATGCCCAGCACTATAATCCCGACAATCTCGACGATTATATCCGCGCTTATCGGGAGGAGCAACTGGTTCTCCAAGCCCAGCTCGGCCACGTTTAGCTCCTGCGATATCTGCGTGGCATTCGCCGTGGCGTTGGTAATGCCATTCGACGCGACCACCTGCGGATATGCCACTGAGATCAGGACTATGGTTGCCCATATGCCTATCACAATAGAGACAATCAGGCTCAGGAGTATTATTGCACTTCCTATGAAGCCGAGCCTCTGACCGTTGCTTAAGTCCAATCAATTCACAGACATACTTGCTTTGAAAGGAATTAAAAAGGTTCTTGTGCGATGCCCATGCAAGAAAACATAGGAAGGTTTTGTGACCTCCTCTCCCAATTGAAAGGTTGGGAGCTTCCAGGGTGGCTATGATTGGTCGTCATGATGCCACCCGTGTAGTTCCTGCTTCTTCGGCAACTGCCTTCCTTGCGGAAGGTCTTATGTCGTCTCCACAGGCTTGACTTCCCGAATGTCCTTCGGTAGTAGCTCTATTGAGTACGTTTATACTTGCGTTTATAT
>JAJZYR010000027.1 GCA_021797995.1 Microcaldota archaeon | reverse complement strand
GGTCGAGGTTGCCGCGGGCGTCGCCAGGACCGTTGGCGCCGACAGCGTGTATTACATAAGCAGGGAGGGCTTTGCCAAGGCAGCAGGAGTGCCGCTTGAGGAGCTCTGCTTCTCTTGCGTCACAGGCAACTATGCGCAACCGGTGCACTTCGAGACCGCCGAGGCCCGCCGCGGCAGTGCCGGGCAGTAAACGCGGCCCCGCCGGACCCACGGAATGCGGTCTTAGGTGCTGCAGGAAAGTAGTATAAATTCTCCTGCCAAATACGGATTGAAGGTAATGTGTGGCTTTGTAATTACGGAGCCTTCCTGCGCGCGAGCGCCTTCCATCCGATGCCACACAATATCCCGGTTGCTGGTTTTTATGAAAATCGCGCTGCTTTCCGACTTCCATCTTGGATACGGGAGGTTCCGCGAGGATGCATACAAGCAGGCAGAGGAGGCGCTCGGCAAAGCCGCGGATCTTGCAGACCTGCTCCTCATCCCCGGAGACATCTTCGACAACCGGAATCCGGATCCCGAGATCCTGGCCGAAGCGATAACCTTATTCAGGAACCTCTCGGAGAGGGACTGGAAGGCGCGCGTGACGGAATTTGAGGGCGCTGGGCGCCACTTTACCAGCGTGCCGGTAGTTGCAATACCAGGAACCCATGAAAGGAGGGCAGAAGGCGTTGAGGATCCGGTAGACCTGCTTGGGCTTGCCGGCCTCCTTGTAGATGTGTCGAATGCGCAGGCCATAGTGGAAAAGGATGGTGAGAGGGTGGCAATAAGGGGAATAGGGGGCATAGCCGACGACAGGTTTAGGGAGGTGCTGAAGAAGGAGGCGCCGCGACCGGCCCCTGGCATGTTCAGCATCTTCCTCTTCCACGAGTCTGTGTATGAATTCCTCCCTTTCAGCAAGGACTTTATAAAAACAGAGGAACTCCCTGACGGCTTTGACTTGTATGCATGCGGCCACATACACAGCAGAGTAGAATCCAAGGCGCACGGAAAGCCGTTTCTGATACCGGGGAGCACGGTGCTCACCCAGCTAAAGGGAGGCGAACAGGAGAGGAAGGGGTTCTACATCTTCGATACAAAGACAGGGGCATATTCATTCAACTGCATAGACTCCAGAAGGTTTGTGCTCGTCAGGATTTCGGCCGGTGGAAGAGCCCCTTCAGAGATAGAACGCGATATCGAAGAGCGCATAAAGGCGGAGGCGGCTCGTGGAGACGTTCCTATACTTAGAATAGAGATTGAAGGCAGGCTGAAGGAAGGATACAGGAATCTGGATATCAATACGCCGGAGCTGGTTGAAAGGTACAGGAAAATGGCCACGGTGGAGATAGGGAAGCTCGGCATGGAATTAGAGGAGGGAGCAGACGCCGGGAAGGTCACTAAGAGCCTGCCGGTTGAGAGTATATCGATAAAGGACTACGGACTCGGGATCTTTATGGAGAAGCTTAAGGAAAGCAAGTACGGACTGCAGAAGAACCCCGCGGAGCTGTTCGAGATGCTGAGCGCCGACGAGAAAAAGGACAGCGTGGTAGGCAGGGTCGTTGACATGCTGATCGGGTAGGCATGTGTATAACAAATCCATTTCCGATTATGCAGTTGCCGCATTTGCAGACGGGACCAGCGGCTTTCAGAACACAACGTTTAGTGGCATCCCCACATCCGCAAGCGGTGTGGGCTTCCTTGTCGAGATTAGGTGGCACCTGATTGAGACGCAGCAGCTTTGGGCATGGGAAATGGCGTAGGAAAGATATAAGTATTCCGGAATTGATTTTATTGTGGTAGTATGGCTGCAATGACCAGAGGGCGGGAAGGGCCAACAGGGGCAGAATCAGGAGAGAAATGTCATACTCTCCCGCTCGTTATTCGTATAAGGGATAGCAATGGAGAGCCCGTAGCCGACGGGGGGAAAGTCTTATCACAACTCCTTGTTGTTGATAATTTAATTAGCTCGTTTGAGAAGGGAGGACACAGCTTCGCTGTAGGTCGTGAATGCCCGATGCCGCTTCCTGTAGACACGATGGAAACAGGGCACTTTATGTCCGATGGAAACAGGTCGCAGCATGTCTATATGAACTGGAAAGAAGGCGCAGGCGGAGTAATCGCCACTCCGGCTGGCCTGGTTCTCGTAAACAGCGAGAAACGCGTTGGATATACCTTAAATGGCACTTTTGTACAGGGGCAGGACATTTCTGTGGATTCGCATGCCGGAATGGTAGACGTCTGCTTGCGGGGAGATGATTTGGAACTTACAGTCAGATTTAATGAACAGGGTATTGGCATTGTACGGGTAAGATTATCACGGAGCGCTGTTGGTGTGGCACCGAGTGCGCGGTGCGTGAGTGACGACTTTTTCAGTAAGGTCAGTTTCTTAAGGCGCGGATAAGCTCTTTCTGTTCCTAAACATAGAATAGCTGTACAGGGCCGCAAGCGCGGCTGCCGCAGACCTTGGAGAGTCGTAGACGGGGAGCCCCGAACGCTCCATCATCCTCTTGTGCATCTCCGTATACTCCGCGCCTATGCTCACGACCACCATGGGCCTGGTGCTTCCTCCCTTGTACTCTATGAGCTTTGCTGCCAGCGCCGAATCTGCCCCGGGCGTCTGGAAGAGCACTATGACGATAAGCATGTCTATGTTCTGGTCAGATGACAGTATGGAAAGGGCCTCGGCATATCTCCTGCCGTCCGCATCCCCGGCGAGGTCGAGGGGATTCCTTGCATTTACAAGAGGGGGCATGGCCTTCTTAAGCGCGGAAATTGTGCCTGGGCTGAACTCCGCAAGCTTAAGCACGCCGGATGATGCAACTGCGTCGGTCATGAGCACGCCTGCGCCGCCTCCGTCCGTGACTATCGCCACTCTCGGACCCCTTGGCTGGGCTTCCGATGCGAAGATCTTGGCGTAATAGAGGAGCTCGCTTATGTCCTCTGCTATGATGAACCCAGACTGCCTGAATGCGGCCTCTGCGACCTCGTAGTCTCCGGCCAGGGCCGCCGTGTGCGAGTGCGCGGCCTGGCTTCCCGCCCTTGTCTTTCCTGCCTTGAGCACGATTACCGGCTTTGCTCTGCCCACCTTCCTGGCGATCTTCATGAATGCCTTTCCGTCCTTTATGCCTTCAAGGTACATGACTATGACTTTTGTCTCCTTGTCCTTCATGAAGTAGTTAAGTATGTCGCTCTCGTCCACGTGCGCCGCATTGCCGTAGGATATGAACTTTGACAGGCCGAATCCCTCCCCGGATATCATGTCGAGCACTGTGCTTCCGACGGCTCCGCTCTGCGCCATGAAACTTACTCCGCCTATCTCAGGCCGGCTTATCTTGAATGTCGGCAGGAAGAGGGTGTCTGACCTCGACCTTGGATTCATCACTCCGAGGCAGTTTGGCCCGAGGGTGGGCATGCCGTATTTCTCGGCGGTCAGGGCAAGCTGCTCCTGCAATCCTGCCTTCCCTATCTCCGCGAAGCCGCCGCTTACCACGACAACTGCCTTCACACCTGCCTTGCCGCACTCCTCCATCGCCTCCGGAACAGCTTCGGCAGGTATCGCAATCACTGCCAGGTCTATCGGAGCCTTGACATCAAGCACGCTACGGTATGCCTTGATGCCCATGATCTGGGTTGCATCAATATTTATCGGGTATATCTTTCCTGCATATCCCGCGTCTATGTAGTTCTGGAGGATTATATGGCCCACCTTTTCGGGATTCCTTGATGCCCCTATGATCGCCACGCTCTTTGGGCTAAGCATCGGCTTTAGGTTCTTTTCCTTTCTCATTCCACTACCTACTTCAATATGCGTATGTCGACTATCTGGTAGCCGCTCTTTGTGATTATTACCGGATTAAGATCCAACTCCTTTATGCTGCCGTTGTCCTGAAGGAGCCTTGAGACGCGGAGGAGGAGGCTCTCCAGTTCTGCGCTGTTCCTGCCCTCATCGGTAATGATCTGCCTTGATTTCAGCTGGTTTAGCATCCCGCTGGCATCGCGCCTTGTAAGCGGGGCTATTCCCATGGCGAAATCCCTGAACAGGTCTACATAGATGCCTCCGAGACCTATCAGCACGACCTTCCCGAATTGCGGATCGTCTCTTCCGCCTATTATGATTTCTACACCGTTAGACGACATTGCCTGAGCTATGATCTTATACGGCTTCAATGGCTGCGCCTTCCTGCGCAGCTCTCTGTACGCGGCTTCTATCTCGTTCCTGCCTGAAAGGTTCAGCCTTACGAGGCCGGCCTTTGATTTGTGGAGGGCCTTTCCGGAAAGCACTTTAAGCACGATCGGCTTGCCATCTGAGAACCTGACGGCATCTGCGGCGCTTCCTACGTATCTGCTCTCTATGCTGTGCATCCCGTATCTGCCGAGCAGTTTACTCGCTTCCATGTAGTCCAGCAGCGCCATGAGATCACTTACAGTATATGGGTGTAGAAATACACGTAGTAGAGCAATGCAGCTGCAACGGCAATCGCTGCCACCAATGCTACATATTTGATCTGGTATCTGAGTGGCTTATGGAACCTCACCGCACCTGCTGCTAATGGGGATTGCGAAACCCCCTGCTGCGCCGGCCCTGGCTGTTGCGGCTGCGGAGTCTGGGGGCTGGTAGGCGGCGGGGCCTGGGCCGCGGGTTTTTGCACAGGGAGGGAGGCGCTTACCTTCAGGAATCCGGTCTCTGTGAGCAGTATGTCTATCCCGCCGCTCTTGAGCTCGTATATGATGAACCCCTGCTTGCCGAGCTTGTACAGCCTGAGGGCGAGGTCCCTGGGCCTTATGTTCAGCGTATTCTGAAGTTCTATCGGAACCCTCTTGCCTCCATAGAGCTGCGCCAGTACTGCCTCGTCGAGCTTGTCGAACGGCTCGGCGCTCTTGGCCTCTGCCTCAGACAGCAGGGCCTTCCCTGCGTCAGTCAGCATTATCTCGTTCGGCCCTGGATAGTATGCGGTGAAATCTATCAGGCCGTTCTGCTTCAGCGTCCCGGCTATATTCGATGCATCGAAGATGCTTGCGTTGATTGCGCTTCCGAACCTTTCGAGCACTGTGTTGGGGGTTATCTTGGTAAGGCAGATAAGTTGCAGGAAGTTTGCTTCTTCAGGCATGTTTATCAGTTTATCCTTTGATAAGAATAAATAAAAAGGCATGCTCCCTATTGGGTTCTGGATTTGTGGTTTTTTGGATTTGAAATTTCTTGGTGGGGCGGGAGAGGTCGGCCGCGCCGGAATCCTGCTCGATGGGCGGAAGAGGATACTTCTCGATTACGGGATAAAGCTTGACCATAAGACGGAGTACCCGCATCCTGCGGGAAAGGTGGATGCATTCATACTCAGCCATGCGCATCTTGACCATAGCGGCTATGCCCCTACGCTTTACAACGCTGCCTTCCCTGTCGCCCATGGCACGGCTCCGACAAGGGAGCTGTCCGAGCTCCTGATAGAGGATTCGATAAAGATCAACAGGTCGCAGAGGAGCGGACAGCACTTCTTCAGAAGGGAGCTTAAGTCCTTCCTCAACAAGTACGTCTCGCATGGATTTGGAACGGAATTCCCTATCGGGGAGTACAAGGTAAGCCTGCACGATGCCGGGCATATAAGCGGAAGCGCAATAACTGTCATTGAGAATCCGGAGGGGCGGCGGCTCATGTACACCGGAGACTTCAAGTCTGAGCACCAGCTGCTGCAGCACGGAGCAGAGGATGTAAAGTGCGATATTCTAATTACAGAGGCAACATATGCGCTCAGGGAGCATCCCGACAGGGAGGAGCTTGTCGCGAAGTTTGTGCACGGCGTGCAGGAGGTAATAGGGGCAGGTGGGGTTGTGCTGCTGCCTGTGTTTGCCGTGGGCAGGGCGCAGGAGATGCTGGCACTTCTTGAGAGCAACGGGCTTGCTGAAATCGCATACATTGACGGAATGGCAAGGGCAGCCACCGAAATCGTCATGCGGCATCCGAAGTTCATAGACAACAGCGACCTTCTCAGGAGTGCGATAGGAAGCGTCGGATGGGTAGATTCGCAGAAGGACAGGAGCAAGGCCCTGGCAGGGGGCAGCATAATACTGACTACGGCCGGAATGCTCAGCGGCGGACCTGTGCTCAACTACATCATGAAACTGCCTGCCGCATCGAAGATCTTCCTTACAGGGTACCAGGCCGAGAGGACCAATGGAAGGAAGCTGATGGAGGGAAATCCGCTAGAGATAGATGGCAGGAGGGTCCGCATATCCACTCCGTGGGAATTCTACGACTTTTCTGCGCATGCTGGAAAAAGCGACCTTTACAATTACATAAAGAGATCAGATCCCGAAACTGTGATTTGTGTGCATGGCGACTCTGAGAGTGCCAGCAGCCTTGCCGACGGGCTGAGGCTGGAGGGTTTTGATGCGCATGCCCCAAAGATAGGGGACAGCATAAGTGTCGAGTTCTAGTATTATTCGGCAAACTCCTCGTTTGCTGGTTCCTCTCTGCTTCCTTGAGCCTCACCGCTTCCCTTCTCAAGGACCTCTATCTTTCCGTACTTGCCTGTAGAAAGCTGCGGCGTTCCCTTGTACTCGCTTACGTAGCCGTTTGTTATCTTTATCTTGTCGCCGACGCCTATAGTGCCTATGTCCCCTTCCCATAGGGAGATCACGATCGATCCGGAATCGTCCTTCAGTGTCGCCTTTGCCACATTGAGCTTCTTTCCATACTTTGTCACCACTTCCCGAGGTTCAGACTTCTCGACCACAGTGGCCTCGATTTCTACGCTACTTGCTCCGGCTTTCAATTCACTTATCTTTACCACTTAATCACCATAATAAGCAAGATGGATAATCCTTATAGATATATTAATCTTTGTCTGCTTCCGCTAATTTTGGCGGGATCCAGGAATGCCGTAGAGCAGGCGCGCCCAGCGCCGCGGCCGTTCGTACTGCAGTTTGTTGTATCCTGCATATCCATCGACGGTATCGACGCCGCCCATGCTCTCCAGTTCCTTTGCGACTTTGTGGCTTCTCCTCTCTTCTATAGTATAATACGCCCGGTCCTTCGTCGCAGCGGCCCACGCCCAGAAGTTTTTGCTGTTGAATCTGTGCGACGTCTCATCCTTGTATCGTGATGACGCGGATTTCACTTTTGCCAGAAGTTCCTTATGGTACGGGCCGAGATGAGCCTTCAATCTCTTCATCGCATTCGTTATGCTGCTTTCCGATACTTCCATCATGGGCATGCAATAGAGATCGAGATTATAACATTAAGAAAAGAGGAAGATGCAGCTAAAGCAAAGATTATAAAATTTATGGAGCAGCTCGGAGTAAGTGACAAAATTATATCTACTGCAGGATTAGATTTATTATTAAGAGATAGATCAAGATTTTAGAACTACACATTAAAGCCTTAACACTCCCTAGCCATTAACGATTTAATCCATTTTGGATCAGTTAGAAATGCAGATGCTGATCCATGCCTTCCTTCGGCAGTCTTCATCTTCTCAGCAAACTGGCTTATACTTATCTTCTCTACATTTATACTCTCCCCACCGTCTAATTTCTGTTTTGAGGTCTTAATGCAATCCTTGGCAATAAACAGGAAGACATAGTAGTCAACAAACGGATATCTCAACACATCTATCGTGTCGATAAACCCCCATTTGCCGGATTTGAGGCCTGCTTCCTCTAAAAGTTCTCTTTTTGCAGCATCAAGAGGCGTTTCGCCCTTTTCTATCGTGCCGCCCAACAGAGTGTAATAAGAAGACTTTTCACCAGGTCTAGTTTCTTTTGATATGAATATACGTTTACCAGATGATGCTATTATCTTTACTGCATTTTTCCTTTTCAGACCGTCATATGTAGCGTATGTGCCATCAAACAATTTTTGCTTCCACTGGTACACATCCCAAACCGTGCCTTTAAATACCAGTTTTGCACCCTTAGGCAATTTTGAAGGAACTGTATATCCAGTTCCTTCCTGTTTTTCAGATTTATCAGGCATTTGCTCACCTAATCTCGACAAGGAAGCCCACACCGCTTGCGGATGTGGGAATTGTCGAGTAGTTATAGCACTCCAATAAAGTGATACAACTTCCAGTATTATAACAGCCAGTAAACTCTAATAACTTTTTCTATCAAAGAAAATGCTGGCGACAGGAACGTTTGAAGAGGACACTGAAACTCTTCGCACACTAAAATCTATGCCCCAGAAATGTCCCTGTGGATATCTCAGTCTGTGGTTTGGAATCTCCTTGAAGATTATATAGGACGAGTATCCCTTCAGCAGTTGTGCGGCCTTTGCCACAGTCATATTGATTGGCACACTCACCTCCATGTGGACATGCGCAA
>JAJZYR010000026.1 GCA_021797995.1 Microcaldota archaeon | reverse complement strand
GCCTGTGACGCAAGAGAAGCAGAGCTCCTCAAGCGGCACTCCTGCTGCCTTGGCAAAGCCCTCCCTGCTTATGTAATACACGCTGTCGGCGCCAACGGTCCTGGCGACGCCCGCGGCAACCTCGACCCGCCCATTCCCGGAAAACTGCCTGGCGACCAGTTCCTCGTTATAAAAGTCATGGCCATAGAAGCACTGGCTCACAATCTCGGGGAATCCAAGGGCCACGTGAACCTCGATTGCCCCGGCGCGTCTAAGCTCTTCAACAAGCCACCGGATAGTATTCCCCCTGACTATGCTGTCGTCTAGAAGCAGCACGCGTTTACCATCCACTGCTGCCCCAACTATACTGAACTTAGATCCTATAGCATCAGTCCTCTGCTCATGCGTCGGGAACATGAAGCTCCTGCTCGTATTCCCTCTCTCCTTCAGGATGCCCTCTGTCTGGGGGATGCCGGAAGCCCCCGAGTATCCATTCGCAAGCGGCCTTCCTGATTCCGGGACAGGCACTATGGTGTCAACATCAGGCCTGTAGAGATCGGCAAGTATCCTGCCGGCACGCTCGCGCGCCTGGGAAACATTGCTACCCTCAAATTCAGAGTCCCCGCGCATCATATAGGCGAGCTGGAAGCCGCAGTGCTGCGGCGTGGGATTGGAGAGCGCATCCCTGTCTCTCCTTTTGCCGTCGAGTAACAGCATCTCACCAGGCACCACTGCTGAATAGCTCTCAATTCCGAGGAACTTCGGCAGGAACGTTACGGTTTCCGAAGCAATGTAGAATCCAGCCTCATTTTCGCCTGAGTAAAGCGGCATATATCCAAATCTGTCACGTACAGCCAGCACTCCCTGCCTGCCCTTCCCGGAGAATAAGATCGCCATGGAGAACGAGCCTTCCGCCTCCCTCAGGGCTTCCCCCACGGCCTTTTCTATGTCCCCGGAACCATCCAGCCTCCTTTTTATAAGCTGCCCAAGCGTGTATGTATCCGGCTGCCCTGACGGCCTTTCCATGCCAAGAGCACGCTCAATCTCTGTGTTGTTTGAGATGTTGCCGTTATGGCTTATTGCAAATTCAAAGCCTTTGGCATTGAACATCATCGGTTGCGCAAAGGACACGCTGCTTCCAGACGAGGTACCATATCTGGTATGCCCTATTGCAAATGACCCCTCGGTTCCGGGATCAAGGAGGTCAGAATCCCTTGCAGGGCCTTCCCTGACTAACCTTGCAATGCCTCCATCAGGTCCAAGCCATGCCACGCCATGGGAGTCCCTACCCCTATGGTCGAGGGATTCAAGGCCGGCCCTCGCCAACCCGTCAAGCCTTCCGGGCCTTTTAAGCGCCGCTCCAAACACTCCACAAGACAAAGCAGTCACCAGCACTTCTTATCTATTTCCGGCGTTTACCTCTTATTAACCTTACTTGTTGAATCTTACCTCCGCCCAATACTGCGTGACGGAATCCTGCTCTGATGGCGTCACCTATCCTGGACGGCCCCTCCTTCGCCGCCCTCGTTATCTTTGAACAGCGCCTTCTCTATGGTGCTCTTTATCTTCTCCGGGGGATATGCAAGCTTTATCAGCTTTGTATGCCCCCGTATCCCCTTGCCAGACTCGTAGGTCTGTATAAGTCCCTGCATCTCAAGGTCTGTTATATACTTCCTATACCACCTTGAGCTCTTGGGCTCCCTATGCATCGACTCGCTTATCCCCGAGTATTTGCTGTAGACCTCACCGCTAAATATGTACGTATCGCTGCCTTCAGTCAGCTTTTTGTACCTGCTTCCCTGCAGTGACAGGAGCGCAATGGCATAGACTATCAGCTTCTGGTGCTCCGGCAGCGTGTTTACCAGCTGGTAGGCCATCTCATCCTCGGCCTCCTTAGAAGCCTCCCTCACAAAGTCCTGCGTGACCTTTTCCGCGCCTTTCGCCTCGGCAATCTCCCCTGCCTTTGATATTATCATCAGCGCAAGGCGTGCATCCCCGCTCTCGTTTGCCGCTATCGCCGCGGCGAGATTGAGTGCAGCGGCATCGATCCTTTCCTTCTTGAATCCGCGTTCCGACCTCTCCTTGAGTATTGTCGACAGCTCAGTGGAGTTGTAAGGTGGAAAGACAAGCTCCTTCTCATAAAGCGTCGACCTGCTCCGCGGGTCCAGGTCCTCCTTGAATCCGACGTTGTTCGAGATCCCGACAATGGCAACGCCCCCGGACTTTATGTCGCTGTTGGCCCTGCTTAGCGTGTATATGAGGTCGTCAAGGTCCTTTACCGAATCGATCTCGTCAAGTACCACGATAAGTATCTTTCCGTCCTCCTCTATCCAGTTTATTATCCTCTCGTAAATGTCGATAATGCCATATCCCCTCTTTGCGTATAAGGGCATGTGGTCGCTTGTTATCTTGTTGAGCACCCTGTACCTCGAATTGTATATCCTGCAGTTGATATACGAAATCCTTGCCCTGACCTCCGAGAGCTCCTTTATTTTCGCTATGACATGTTTTATGCACGACGTTTTCCCGGTTCCGGTCTTTCCATAGATGAACAGGTTCCTGCCCCTCTCGCCCCTGAGCGTAGGCGTAACCGCCTTGACAATCTCGTTTATCTGCGCATCCCTGAAGAGCAGGTGCTCCGGAATGTAGTGCGGCGATAGGACATCGCGCTGGGCGAAAATATTCGACTCCTTGAATATTCCAGCAAAAGGCTCGTCATTCATCCAAACACCGTTCTATCCCGCTATCTTCCTGGCTATCGCTTCGAATTCCCTCCTGACTAAATCATCATTCAGGAACGCAACCACTCCGCCATCGCTGAACTCATCCAGCTTCCTATCCATCCCTATCAGGCCCAGAACCTCACATCCGAGGGACCCCGCCACCTCGCGGGCCCCGCGTGCGCTTCCGTCAGACATGTTCTCCACCACGCCGATTATCGGAATTCCCATCCTCTTTGCCATCCGGCCAGAGCGTATTGCATTGACAGCAGCAATATGCTGCGGGGTCGTGACCAGTACGAAACCATCCATATCAAGCAGCTGCATGATCGACAGCGGGCTGTCGCTAGTTCCCGGCGGAAGATCTACGATCAGGTAGTCAAGCTCTCCCCATTCGGTATTGCCGAGGAACTCGCTTATCATCTTGCCGATCATCGGCCCTCTCCAGATTATCGGCTTTCTCTGGTCGTCAACGAACATCGCCGTGGAGATGACACGTACGCCATCCTTCACTGCCGGCTTCAGCGGATATTCAGGATTTGACAGCCCGTGCATCCCTAAGAAGAGGTCTACGTTTGGAGTATCAATATCGGCATCGAGAAGGCCTACGCCAAACCCCATGGAGCTGAGCGCGAACGCAAGGTTTACCGCAACAGTTGTCTTGCCAACGCCCCCCTTTGCGCTGTAAATGCCTATCTTGTGCTTTATGCCGGACAGCCTCTTCCCTATCTCCTGTTTCTGCCCAAGCACTTTCAGGAAAGAAGGATGCATGGCCTGTTCCGTTCCTGCCTGTTGTACCTCATCTGCCATTGCCACCACCAGAGAAGAGTGCCGCCCCTAAAAGCCAATTATGCCAGTAGCAGGGCGCATGCAACTATATTTTAAACCTTATCACATATAAATATGGTATATCAGAATATGGAGAAAAGAAGTATTATAGCCCCACAGGGCTGCAGCGATGCAGGCTTGGCACCCTCAAGGCGTCATATTCTATAATGGCAGGTGCGATGTTATGTATCCAAACGTGCAAGCATACGATAGGGGGGTGATGTTCAACCCTGATGGCAGACTCTTTCAGGTGGAATATGCAAAGGAAGCGGTAAGAAAGGGCGCAACATCGATCGGCATGATAGCCGAGGATGCCGTGGTCTTCGTAGCCCACAAGAACATCGTCGAGCCTCTTGCCGTGCCAATCACGATACAGAAGGTATTCAAGGTAGACGTCCACATAGGCGCGACATATAGCGGCATGGTGGCCGACGGGCTCCACATCATAGACATGGCAAGATCGTCTACGCAGAACCACAGGCTCATATACGACGAGATAAAGTCCGTCGAATCGCTGGCAAAGGGCGTTTCGGCATACATGATGCAGGCAACCCAGTACGGCGGTATGAGGCCCTATGCGGTCTCATTGCTGCTCGGGGGGATAGACTCAGAGCCGCGCCTCTTCGAGATAGAGCCCGGAGCCTCGTTCCTTGGCTATACCGCAGATGCCATAGGGGTAGGCAAGAAGGTGGCAACGGAGATCCTCATCAAGGAATATAAGAAGAACATGAGGCTCGACGATACGATAAGCCTGGGGATAAAGATACTTAAAAAGATAAGCGAAGAGAAGCTTACCGCGGACAGCATCGACATAGGCTACGTGAAGGCAGGAAGCGCGTTTGTAATGATGTCCCCAGACAAGCTGGCAGGCTATCTCTAATTACATAGTGAAGGTCATGTCAAAGACGGTAGTGGTTAAGTATATGGTAAACGGAGACAGGTTCGAGCTTCTTGTGGATGCCGACGCTGCGTATGGATATGTGACGGGCAAGAATACAAACCCGATCGCGGTGCTGCAGGCCGAGGAGGTCTTCGAGGATGCAAACAAGGGCAAGCGGCAGAGCCAGGACAAGATAAAGAAGGCATTCAATACCGAGGACATAGCGAAGATAGCAGATGTGATGCTCAAGCACGGGAACGTTCCGATAACAACAGAGCAGAAGGCGAAGCTGACCGAGGAGAAGAGAAGGCAGATAATAAACATCATAGCGACAAATTCCATAGACCCGAAGACAGGCGCGCCGCATCCTGCGCAGAGAATCGAGAACGCCATGAACGAGGCAAGGATAACGATAGAGCCTTTCAAGAATGCGAACGAGCAGGTAGATGCGATATTAAAGAAGATAAACATCATACTCCCGATAAAATTCGCCTCTGCAAAGCTGGAAGTGACGATACCTGCAGACTGCGCAAACAGGTGCTACGGGCTTCTGAAGCAGTACGGCCTCAGGTCGGAGGAATGGCTTGGAGACGGCTCGCTGAGGGCAAAGGTCGAGTTTCCCGCCGGCCTGAAGCTTGAATTCTTCGACAAGCTCAACAGCCTTACAAAAGGCAGCGTGGAAACCAGGGAGATATAGCAGAATGGTGAAGAGATGCAGAAAATAGTTGTACCAGGAGAGAAGCTGGAAGACAAGCCCCTGAGGATAGACGAGGCTTTTACCGAGGATGGGAAGACCTACTCTACGATAATGGGCATGTACGACGATGTTAGGAAGGTTCTGACCCCGCTTGAGGGGCTGTGGTATCCGCGGCCCGGAGACGATACGGTGGGCGTTGTGCAGGAAGACAAGTTCAACGTCTACATAATAGACCTCAACTCGCCTTACCGCGGCCTCATCTTTGCAAAGGACTGCAACGAGGATCTCATGGCAGGCGACATAATAGAGGCAGAGGTAAAGGAGCTTGACAAGACAAAGACCGTCATACTCGCGAGGCCCAGGAAGCTCATAGGGGGCAAGATACTCTACGTAAGGCCGTCAAAGATACCGAGATTGCTCGGGAAGTCCAATACCATGCTGAGGCAGATAACGCAGCTCACCCAGACAAGCGCGACGGTAGGCCTGAACGGGCTGGTCTGGCTGAAGGGCGGCAGGATCGATGCGGCTACCGAAGCAGTAGCAACCGTGCAGAACGAGGCCCACACTGCCGGTCTGACGGACAGGATAAGGGCGATGCTGGAAAGGCACAGGTAATATTATGTCAACATCCCAGGACAAACCACAGCTTATAATAGACGGCAAGAGGCTCGACGGAAGAGGCCCAGGAGACATGAGGAGGATATCCATAGAGGCAAACGTGCTCAAGAACGCAGCAGGCTCCGCATACATCGAATGGGGCAACAACAAGATACTCGCGGCCGTGTACGGCCCGCGCGAGGCGCTTCCGAAGCACACCTCCGATCCGGAGAAGGCGGTGATAAAGTGCAGGTACCAGATGGCCCCGTTCTCATCGCTTGAAGACCACGGGCGCACCGGCCCGAACAGGCGTTCTACCGAGATATCAAAGGTGATAAGGGAGGTATTCGAGAACGTAGTCATACGCGAGCAGTTCCCTGGAAGCGAGATCAGCATATTCATAGAGGTCCTTCAGGCGGACGGCGGAACAAGGGCAGCAGGGGTTACTGTAGCTGCCGTGGCCCTGGCCACATCCGGCATACCCATGATCGACATCCCGTACGGCGTCTCGGTAGGCAAGATAGGCGACCAGATCGTCATAGACCTTAACAAGATAGAAGACAACTATTCCGACGCCGACGTTCCGATAGCGATAGGGGCGAGGGACGGGAAGATACTCCTGCTCCAGATGGATGGCGACATGACGAATGCCGAGATTGCAAAGGGGATAAGAATGGCCCAGGAGGCAGGCTCCGTGATTTCAAAGCTGCAGACAGACGCGCTCCGTGGCCCGTACCTCAAGATTAGCGAGAAGTATGACGCAGACGATCCTTCGGTTCCAAAATAGACGTGGTATTTATGAAGACAACAATGACTGGGGAATACATAAAAGAGATGCTAGGCAGGGGCGTGAGGGAAGACGGAAGAAAGTTCCTCGAATACCGCCCGATGGATCTGAAGGTAGGCATAATCCCAAATGCCGAGGGGTCTGCAGAGGCCTACCTCGGGAATACAAGGGTCCTTGCAGGGGTGAAGCTGGTGCCAGGAGAACCGATGCCCGACAAGCCCCTGGAGGGAAACCTGGTCACTTCTGCGGAGCTGCTGCCGCTCGCATCAGAGGAGTTTGACATAGGCCCGCCAAGCCCTGAAGCTGTGGAGCTTGCAAGGGTGGTAGACAGGGGCATAAGGGCAGCAAACGTGGTGGATATGCAGAAGCTGTTCATAGAGGAAGGCAGCGTCTGGAACGTCTTTATCGACATTTATATCCTGAACTATGACGGGAATCTCTTCGATGCCAGCACCCTTGCCGCAACATCAGCGCTCCTGAGCGCGCGCATGCCTAAAATAGAGGAGAAGAAGGTGATACGCGAAGGGAACCTCGGGAAGCTTCCTACCACAAACATAATAACGTCATCTACATTCGGGAGCATGTCGGAACACGTTCTTCTCGACCCTAGCGGCAACGAGGAGCTCTTCATAGACGCAAGGCTTACGATAGCAAACGACGAAAGGAGCGTGAGGGCCATGCAGAAGGGGCTCAGCGGCAGCATAACCCCGAAAGAGGTCGAACAGATGCTCGAGGTGGCGTTCGAGAAGTCAAAGGCGGCAAGGTCAATGGTCAGGAAGGCGATAGGTGAGTGACATGGCGAATTCAAGCATAAGGTACGGAGTAAGCCTGAGAAAGAGATTCAGAGCGGTTGCCAACGAGAAGAAGGCAAAGTACAAGTGCGATGCATGCGGAAAAGTCGCCCTTAAGAGGGTAAGCCAGGGCATATGGCACTGCAACTACTGCAACGCAACAGTGGCTGGAGGGGCGTACAACCCGAAGACTGCGGCAGGCGAAACCGCAAGCATAATATTAAGCAGGATAGCCTCGGGGCAGAAGTAGATGGCATGGCGAAGATAACATTCTCACCTACAAAGGAGCTGGTCATACACGACATAGTGCGCGTGGAGATAGACGACATGCTGAGAGGCCGCGTGACCCCGGCGGGAACGATGCCACTGTACTGGTGCAACGGCATAGTCTTCGCATTCTCATCGCTTCCCATGACGGAGGGCGTGGTAGCGGATTACATAAAAGGGACGATACACTGGCTCGAGATTCAGTATGCAAGCATGCCCGACTACACTCCCGTGCTATCGCTGAACGAGGACGAGTATAAGACAGTCATGAAGATAAGGATCATAGATACAAGCAAGTCTGCGCTTCATAGCGACCTGACAAAGTGGTTAAAGACGTTAAAGGCGTGATATTATGCCATACATATGCCTGCACTGCGGAAAGGAGGTAAAGAGCCTAGACAAGTTCATCAGGTGCACCTACTGCGGATACAGGGTCCTTGCAAAGAAGAGATCCCAGCTTGCTGTCACGGTCTCGACGGACTGAGCAGCACATCTACATGAGAAATATCGGAGTGTGCACTTGAGGGCGGTTACAAGCCTTATTACACAGGAAACGAATTCGGACTGTGGAGAGAGGGACATACATACACGACAATGGCACGCCCTCCCACCACTTCACGAAAGGAGAGCTCAAAGATCTATTTAGAAAGTACCACGCGGTAAGATTTTATAATGATTCATCTGAGCTGAAAACCCACGATTTCAATCGCGGGATGAAGTGAAGGCGTATAAACACTTACAATATAATAAATGTCATGGAATCTGTG
>JAJZYR010000008.1 GCA_021797995.1 Microcaldota archaeon | reverse complement strand
CGCAGTCGTCCTCTTCGCCGCATTGTTCCTACTCATCCATTACGACAGGATGTACGACGCGCTGCTGCTCAAGCGGCTTAGGAAGGGACTGTCAAGGAGGGCAAAACACTGAGGCTGCTGCGCCCCACCGCCGAGAAGATAGGAATGCTTGCGCCACTGATAATCAGGAACTTTATAGGTGGGTAGTTGATTTATCAGTAATTCAAGTGCTCGAAGACAAGAAAATTAAGAAATCCGATTTTATCGTAACTGAGAACTATAATATAAGACTACGAGAATCAGCGTCAAGGATGCTACTTGACAAGATTACCGTTAACCTTAACAAAACAGTAGAATACAAAGGAAAACATCATTCGTACGAGTTTATACTGCTAGATAACGTTAGGAATCTATCTAATTACGTTGTTGGCATATCAAAAACACTGACATTTAATATACCATACATACAAATTGCACTCAACGATCCTACAAAGTTACGTGATCAAATACTTAATATGACTTCAGAAGAACGCAGAAAGTTAGGCATACGGAGAAATACGTTATGGTATATAAAAAATAATCTTAAGGAAGGAAGGCAGATAAAGATCTACAACAGAGTTATGAAAGAATTATAGTGATTGTTTGGTCTTATATAATTTAATTAAAACTAAACGAGCAGCATCTTTTTTACTTGGCTCGTTGATTGAGATCGTACTAGTCTTATTGCTATGGTCATCGTATCATTTTGGTCTTGCGAGTCCAACAGTAGTATATGAATTATCTTAAATCTTTACCCCAAGTGTTCAAGATCGCATTCTGTATCAACCCAGAACTCTACAGAGCATACGGGATTTTTATGCATTTACAGTAAGGTTTATATATGTTAACGATATACCATATATCATAGTGTTAGAATGGTAAAGATACAGATTGATCTATCTGCCGATGAGGACAGAATTGTAGAGGTATATAAGCTATCTAATAGACTTAAGACTAAGCAAGACGCAATTAAGGAAATGATAATGTACTTTCAAGTAGATATAAAACCGAAGAATGTGCAGAGCAAGGAATATTTCAAGTGAGCGTTATATGACTAGAACGTATAGAGATTGGAAACGCATAAGCGCGCGTAGTGGTATGCCATGGTCAGGCCATGAAGAAAGAGAAGCTGCAAGGCTGTTCAAGCAAGGTATGAGCATAAACAATATTGCGATAAACTTAAGCCGCGAATCGGAGGCCGTAGTTCACAAATTGTTAGAAATGGAAGTAATAGGCTATGGTAATACTTACGAAAGAGGTAGGAAATGGGATTATAGTGAGATAGCAGCATTAACTGATGAATTTTCACACGGTGAATCTATTGAACAAATGGCACAAAAACATAGCCGTTCAAAGAATGCTATACTCCATAGGCTCATAAGACTCCACCTTTTCGATATCTCAGACAGAAACCTTTTATTGAAGTATTCTGATAAGAATATAATAGCAAGGTACGCTAATCTATCCCAACCTGAAAGGTCGTCCAGTATGGGATCAGGGGCTACATCTATGGTTTATACACCTTCTATTCAAAATGGTAATAATATGGATAAACCTGAAAGACCTGGGCGAGAAATTGATTACATTGCACCTCGCGGTGTGGAGATACCTAAATTTGACATAGTAAATGAGAGTTTATGGGATCTTATATCAGGGCGCACTGGCAAAGCCGAATGGAGACTCAACATAACTACTTTACAACAGAAATTGGAGAGAACATGGGATGCTTTTGACCAGAGCATTACTGGCCAGGAAGGTTCTGATCTTGGACTAATTAAAGGCTTTGATGAGTTCAAAGAAACTCAGATGGGTATACCTGAGGCAGAAAGCAATGCGGCAAATCTCAAAGAAGAATGGGGCGAGTCGTTGGTTAGTCTTTCTAATTTACTCACCAAAATACAAGGGGAAGAGATACGACTATGGGACATCACACAGGGAAATAGAATCAACAGAAGCATGAAGATAAAACAAAAGATCATAAGAACAGGTATCGACGAGATGAATTTTAATAATATGTTAGACAAAATAGATACATATCCAAAACTTCAGTCCTCTACTGTTGTTGAAAAAGCTATAGAGCGATTAGATGCCAAAAGGAAAGAAGCACAGGAAGCAGAAGAGCTCTATAATAGACGACTCAAACAAGCAAATATCTACCTAAACACTACTGGTCGCAGAATTCAACAAGCAGAGACTGAACTATCTACATTTGAGAAAGCGTTAAAACGTTTTAAGAAAGAGGTTGAAAACCCACCAAAGCGCCTTTTTGGTCTACTACCAGCGATTTCTAAGATTGAGGTGCTAGTTAGAAGCAAAATAATTGAACCTTATGACGACAAGATTGATACTATGAACGGGCAGTTAAAACTTATCAAAAACGATCTAAAAGAATACAAAGAAAGAAGGTTCAAACCGATAGTTACACAGAAATTTGCTGCAATTGAAGACTAAAACCCTAAGGTATAGTTTAAAGGTCATTATGAATAAATAAGTTGAGTAATATGGTAAGTTACATTATAGCTACTATTGGAGGAGCAGTCATTGTGTTCTTTGTATTGTTCATGATGCTTAAGAGCCTTAAGCTAGCAGCAATTGCTTTTGTAATGGTTCTTATCATCTTATTCCTTTTAGGTCTTCATTGAAAAGAATTTGAGGCTCTCTAACATCGATGTATGTTAATGCAGGGATTACTACAATAGAGATGTCCACAGGATGGACATCTTTGTGGTCTTACTATGTCATCAAAGTTATCACCACAGTAATAACAATGCCCACTAATAATCTGCGTTTTAAATCCTTTGACTAATCCTTCCAGAAAGTTTTTCATTTTGCTTAATATGCTTGTATGTTTCTTTGCGACCACACTTCTTGGCGGTGATCTGGGCTCTGTTTTTACCGTAGTTTTTGTAGGTTTAATTGTTGATTTAGATTCTTCTATGCCCAACTTTTTACGAGATTCTTCTATTTGAGATTTAGTCATAGCTACATGTGGGACACGTGCACTGCTAGGTTCTTTGGCGTTTACTTCCTTTATTATTGGCCGTTCTTTATTGTCAACAGAACTGATTTTGTGCAGTTCTCTTTTTGCTGCTTCTATCTGATCTAAGATCCTTAGTCTTGCCTCTCCGCTTGCGTCATCGAGTTGAGATATCAATATCCTTACTTCCGATTCAAGTTCCTGTCGCTTTTGTTCTACAGATGGTTGTACCCTCTTAATACTTCTCCCTTCCCCTTCCTTAGTTGGCAATGGCGCACGTAATTCCTTCCACAGTGCGCGCATGACCTGATTTTTCCTCTTTTCAAAGTCTCTTCGTTTTGCATTCGTATTGTGATTAAAACCAAGATGATGCATAACTTCGTGTACAGCCGTCTCTTCAAGTCCGTCCCCAAGATGTTCCAATTTTAACTGCCTTTCAGAGACACAAATCATACCACTATGGTAATGTGCAAGCTGTATTCCACCCTCGTTCTTCCATTCGTGGGTACAACCCTTAAAGTTTATTTTTGGCGGATCGACATTGTTAAATTTGCAAACTAATAAAATAGCACGCCGTATCCTATCCTTCTTCATTTCCAGTAATTTTTTCTCAGCATCTGAAGCTACCATAAAACGTCCCGTTCACATGCTGATAAATGCGTCAAGCTCACTATATAAGTAAGATGCTCATAACTTCTCCCAAATGGCAAGCATTACAAATGCCCCAAGCATCTCTCCGACTGGTTCGTAGAAGTTTGCCACATGCCCATAGATAAATAAGGAGTATAATAGCACAAACCCTATGAAGTAAAATGTTCCGCCCTTTCGCAAACCCTGTGCCAATGCAAGTGTAGCAATAAATGGTGTGGCACAGATAAGGATCAGTATACCTGTTGTGCCTATCTGAAATTCTTTTGGCAGTGCATTGAGTGTTAAGAAAAAGACATTAGCTAGCGTCATTACTAGGAAACCACCCCATGCCTCTTTCATTCCTTCTCTGAATTTTTCTCTTGGATCAGATAAGTCCTCCATTATCCTATTAAGAAGCAACTCCCAATGCTCTTCGACGTACTCCCACATAGTAAGCTGATATACATTTCTCTTATTTATGGTTTTTCGTATGAAGAAGAGTGCCATTTTTGGACGTTAGCTATATCCCTGGAGTACAACGGGGAGTACGTGATTTGAACACGTGTCTTGAACTCCCAAAGCTCAAAGCCTACCAAGCTAGCCTAACTCCCCGCGATAAGACGATTTATACGTACAGGTATAAAAGTCGTTACTGCCTCTTCTTCTGGCCCGGCATCCTTCCCCTGGGCTTCGGTATCTTGAGCCCGGGAAACATGTCCATGAGCGTGTCAGGGCTTACCTCGAGGTCGAGCTTCAGGTTCCTGAGCATGATGCTGAAGAGGTAAGTCCTTGCAGCATCACTGAGAGACTGGTCCCCTTTGCATGAATCTTCGGCCGCCTTTATTGCCCCTGCCTCGTCCAGTGCCCTCGTTATCTTTTCAAGATTTGCAGCGCTCTTCCTCATATTGGCGGTCATGTCAGCCGCATAGCTTTCAAGTATTCCAGTATCCAGTCCAAGGATCTCCGCAGACTTCCGTTCGCATGCCATCCTTATTGATGAGAGATGCGCTGCAACCTCCTCGGGCTTTGTCCTCCCATCTATTGACATCTTCTTTATCGAGATCCATTCGCCGTACTTTGCCGTGAACACTATCCCCTGCGACTGGAAGGGCACCTGGCCATCCGACTTTGTCGTGCCTCCGTTTCCGGCGAAGGCCCTGTTCTTCCTTGTTATATAGTGGTCAAGGCCAAGTTTTTCCAGCGCACTCCTTAGAAGGTACGCTTTGGCAAATGGCTTGAGCTCCTCCCTCGCGTATGAAGCCCTGTTCACAACCTCCTCGACGTCTGCGGATCCGAGGGTCTTGTAAATGGAGACAAGCTCCATGTAACTTCCTTTAGGCAGGTTCTTTGTGGCAGTGTCAGAATAAGCGTCAATCTCTTTCAGGTTTATGCCCAGAATCTCAAAGGCCTTCCTGTCGGCATCCTCCCTGACAGCGATGAGGAAGCGCGCCACATCCTTCGGAGCGGTGCCTTCATTTATATCCATCGTTCTTGCAGCTATCCATGAGTTATATCTGGCAAAAAACTCGATGGAGCCGGTGCTCTCTGCCATTGAAGGGACCTATGCCTGTGCGCTTGAGACGTAGTAGCCAGACGCCTTCTCCCTTACAACCCTCTTGACGGCCCCTTTGTTGGAAAGCGCCACAAGGGCATTAGTGACCATGCTCTTAGGCCTGTTGCACTTCTTTGCTATGTCATCGGCCGTCTTCTTCTTTTCCTCTTTTGTGGCTCCAAGCTCCTCCATGGCCTGCACCACCAGTTTCTCTATAGGCGACAATTCATCCATTGCATTCACTCTTTCATAAGTCAGATCAGCGTCACTTCTTGACCCTCTTCTCCTTCCTCTTCGGCCTGAGGTATCCATAGCCGCACTTCCTGCACTTCTCCGCAGCCATCCTGTTCCTTGACTTGCATCTCCTGCAGATCATGACGTTTGCCAGATTATCATCAGCTATTGGAAATTTTCCCATTTACGGCACCGGCCAGAAGGTAAAATCGAGCAATTGGCGATTAGGTTCATATATGATGCAGAGAGAATATTTAAAACCGTATGCCTTGCAGCAGATGAAGGTGCCGGGCCATGGCAGGCGCGCAGCAGAGTATCGCGCCCCTTTTATGCATTCCGACGTGCAGGGAACCCATCCCCACCAGGCAGCCTAAACTGAACGGAGTATTTATATTAATTCATACACTAAAGTAAACCGTAATAATGGTTAAATGCGGTGTTTTGACATATGGTAAACGGCATAGAGCTTACTGTCGCTGATGCGCTTGTAACCGATTCAGGGAGGAGCATAGCCAGGATAGACGCCAAGTCGAGAAAGCTCCTAGACGTTGTATCTGGGGACATAGTGGAGATAAAGGGAAAGCTGAAGACCACTGCCGCAACCGTGTGGCAGGCGCATCCCAGCGACGAGGGCCTCGGTTTTATAAGAATCGACGGCTATCTGCGGCAGAATGTCGGCGCCGGCATCGGCGACAAGATTTTCGCGTCAAAGGCGCTGGTGAAGGACGCCGAGAAGATAATCCTTGCCCCGCCGCCAAGCCAGAAACCCCCTCTTTCGCCGGATTTCTCAGAATATGCCAAGCGAAGGCTAGAGAACAGGCCTCTGGTAAAGGGCGATTCGGTGCCAATCCCGATGTTCGGCCTCGTCTTCAACTTTCTTGTCGTGCAGGTAGTTCCGCACGGCATTGTGAAGATCACAAAGGACACCCACTTCATCGTAAAGGACGAGCCCGTATCGGAATCGCTCGTAAAGATCGCCGATGTGCACTATGAGGATATCGGGGGGCTTGATGACGTAAAGCAGAAGATACGCGAGATGGTCGAGCTTCCAATCAGGTATCCAGAGCTGTTCGAGAGGCTCGGAATAGAGCCTCCGCGCGGCGTATTGCTCTACGGGCCCCCGGGCACCGGCAAGACGCTGCTGGCAAAGGCAGTTGCAAATGAGAGCGATGCAAACTTCATAGCGGTGTCAGGCCCAGAGCTGGTCTCCAAATTCGTCGGCGAGTCCGAGGAGAAACTCAGGGAGATATTCAAGGATGCGAATGAGAAGGCCCCGACGATCATCTTCATGGACGAGATAGACGCGATTGCGCCAAAGAGGGAGGAAGCCACCAACGAGGTGGAGAGGAGGATGGTCTCGCAGCTGCTTACGCTTATGGATGGCATGTCGCACCGCGGCCAGGTGATAGTGCTTGCGGCAACCAACAGGCCTGACGCGATAGAAGGGGCCCTCCGCAGGCCTGGGAGATTCGACAGGGAGATAGAGATAGGCGTCCCGAGCAGGAATGCAAGGAAGGAGATACTCCAGATACATACGAGAAACATGCCTATGGCGAAGGACGTGAGCATAGACGAGCTTGCAAACATGACCCACGGATACACTGGCGCCGACCTCAATGCGCTTGTACGCGAGGCTGCGATGTCCACTCTCCGCACCGTGTTTCCAAAGATAATAGACAAGCAGCAGATACCGGCAGAGGTGCTTCTCAATCTCACCGTGACACGGTCTGACTTCATGAATGCGATGAAGAGCATACAGCCCAGCGCGCTCAGAGAGGTATTCGTAGAGAGACCCAACGTGCACTGGTCCGACATCGGTGGACTTGACCACATCAGGGAGGAGATAAAGGAAGCTGTTGAGCTACCCCTCAAGCATCCTGAACAGTTCGTAAAGATGGGAATAAGGCCCATCAAGGGGGTGCTCCTTGTAGGGCCCCCGGGCACCGGCAAGACGCTGCTGGCAAAGGCAGTTGCGACGGAGCGCGAGGCAAACTTCATCTCAATCAAGGGGCCCGAGGTCCTTAGCAAGTATGTCGGGGAGAGCGAGAAGACCGTGCGCGAGATATTCAGAAAGGCGAGGCTTGCCGCGCCATGCATCATCTTCATCGACGAGATAGATTCGATAGCCGTTCCAAAGGGCGAGTATTCAGGGGACTCCCACGTGAGCGAGAGGGTCGTAGACACCCTGCTTACAGAGATGGATGGGCTCCTTGAGACAAAAGACATCGTGATACTTGCGGCTACAAACAACCCCGAGAGGGTGGATCATGCGCTTCTCCGTCCAGGCAGGTTCGACAAGATAATCGAGATACCGATGCCTGATGCGCCTGCAAGGCTGAAGATATTGGAGATACACACCAAGCGCATGCCACTCGACAAGAGCGTAGTGTTGTCTGAGTTTGCAAACCTTACTGAAAACTACACGAGCGCTGAAATAGAGAACATCTGCAGGGAAGCTGGCATGAACGCCATAAGAAGCAAGCGAGACACGGTCAACAAGGAGGATTTCATGAAGGCGATGCAGGACGTGCGGCCCACTGTCCCGAAGGAGCTTGCGGAGAGGATCAAGAGGTTCAAGGAAGAGCCGGAGAGCATGTACCGCTGATCCGTGCAGTAATAATCAAGAGTTGATTATGTGAAGATAGTGTATTCTGACAAGAAGAGCGGGAAGACCTCGCAGGCAGAGGTGCCAAAGGAATTCGAGCCGATGGTTATCGGGAAGAGGATAGGGGAGCAGGTGGAAGGGTCTGTGGCAAAGCTTGAAGGATTCAAGCTTCAGATAACTGGACTGAGTGACAACACCGGAGCCCCATCGAGAAGGGAGATCGACGGCACGCGGAAGGCATGGCCCCTCCTGAGCGGCGGGGCGGGGATAAGAGGGGCAAGGCACGGGCTCAGGAAGCGCAGAATGATACGCGGAAATACGGTAAGCAGTGATACTGCCCAGATAAACGCAGTAATCACGGAATACGGCAAGATTCCCGCCGAGCAGCTCTTCGCAAAGAAGGAGAAGAAGGAGTAAGGTCAGCAAGAGGATTGTCGGGATGCTTAAGCAGAGCGAGATGAATATAGGGACACTTGGCCATGTAGACCATGGCAAGACGACGCTTACGGCGGCGCTCACCCATCAGTGGACGGATAAGCACAGCGAGAGCGTAAAGAGGAGCATGACCATAAAGCTGGGATATGCGGATGCAGCGATAAGGAGGTGCAAGGGCTCCTCACAATACCCGTTTACCACCGAGGACAAGTGCCCGGACGGCTCCGAATCGGAGATTGTAAGGAGGATCTCGCTGCTGGACGCCCCAGGCCACGAAACCCTCATGGCAACAGCTATTGCAGGTTCCAGCCTTATAGATGCGGCGCTATTCGTCATCTCCGCGGCGGAGCCGGCTCCGATGCCGCAGACAAGGGAGCACCTCATGCTGATCAACGCCCTCGGAATAAAGAACGTAATAATAGTGCAGACGAAGATTGACGTTGTAGGGAAGGAGAAGGCAAAGAGGCACTACGAGCAGATAAAGAACTTTGTCAAGGGAAGCAGGATCGAAGGCGCACCGATAATACCTGTGATGGCGAACAAGAACATAAACGTCGACGCACTGCTCGATGAAATAATGAAGATAAAGGTCCCGGAAAGAGACCTGAATGCCGATCCTGTCCTTTATGTTGCAAGGTCTTTCGACGTCAATAAGCCCGGCACTCCGATAAAGGATTTAGTTGGAGGAGTGATCGGCGGGTCGATAGCGCGGGGAAGGTTCAAGGTCGGTGACGAGATAGAGATAAGGCCCGGGATAAATACGGCAAGGGACAAGTCAAAGAGGGAGTCATTCGAGCCGATCATCACCAGGATAGAGAGCCTTTCAGCGGGAAGCGAGCACCTCAACGAGGCAATTCCCGGAGGGCTGGTTGCGATAGGAACGACAGCAGATCCTGCGCTCTCAAAGGCCGACGGCCTTGTCGGGCAGATAGTCGGGCATGTGGGAAAACTCCCGGACTCGTCGAACAGCATAGCGATAAATTACAGCTCACTCAACAGGACCGATCTTCCGAAGCAGGCATTCAAGCCGGACGAGCTTGTGCTTCTTGGGATAGGCACGGGCACAGTAGTCGGATACATAACGAAGATAAAGAAGAGCAGGCTGGAAATAAGCCTGAAGCACACCATCTGTGCCGACAAGGCCGAGAAGATATCGGTTCTCAGGAATTACGGCCAGAGATGGAAGCTCTCAGGGTATGGAATCCTGGCATAAGCCGATGTCACGGCTGCAAGGGCATCTAAAAGGTCAGGTAACCTCTTCAAGAACCAGTCTGCCGCTAAACCCGCCGCGCTCAACCTCCTTCCTCCTCCTCATCTCCTCGACAGCATCCCTGCCTACTCCCTTGAAGGCAAGAACGGCATATATCACTTCCATCAGGTCTGCCAGCTCCTCCACGTTCTCATCCCTGCTGTACTCAGCGGCCTCCTCTACGAGCTTCGCCTTCAGCTTCTGGATATACTCGCTGTCGTCTGCCCTGTGCGTCTTGACTGCCTTCCCTTCCCTTTTCATAATCTCGGGAAGCCTGTCCCGTATTAATTTGTTATACTTCATTGATACACCATGTCTAGTTGAACAGCGCCTCTTTGCTCGAGCTGCCCTGATGCCCCCTCGCCGGCTTCAGGTTGATCCTATCTGCAGTCTTGACAAGGTCTTCAAGCAGTCTCTCCCTGTCCAGCCTGCTCCTGAAGTTGTTGTACTTTCTAAAATCCGGCGAGAATCCCGATGCATGGGGGTGGCCCCCTCCCCCGAACCTCACCGCAAGCTGCGAACAATCGCTCCTGACGCTCCTCATGTGCCCCCTGTGGTCTATGAGATTTACATATACCCCGATGTCCCTGCCTGTCTTCTCTATAAGCTTCATGCAGGCATACGTCTTCTGTATGTGGCCGGCAAAGCCCAATGCGATGTTCCTTCCAAGATAGACGTCTCTCAGCATCCTTGCAACCTGGCCGTCGTTCAGCCTTCTGAACCTCCCTGCATCAGACCTGATTCTCCCGTCAAGAAGCCTTCCATTGGAGATTACGCTGGTCATGTGCCTGAGTCCCCGCATGCTCCTCTCATGGCCGAGCGTGTGGTAGTAGGCAATGCTCAGCGCATATGTTCCTATTATCCTGTAATCATTTGCCTTCCTTGGTCTTATATTGAAGTCGGAGTAGTGCACCAGCCTGCATAAGCGCTCCGTGAATCCGTCCCTGAGGCCCAACTCCCTCCTTGTTATCTCCGCACCGCAGTATCTGCGATTCTCCCCGTAGATTGCCGTATCGCAGATGCTCTCCAGTTCCCTCACGCTTTTTCCGGTCCAGGGGTGGTGGTCGAACCAGAGGACTTTCCCTCCCTTTCTCTTTACGTTCCTCAGCATCCTGAGGAAGGCGGGCCCGGTCCTCTCGTTTACTCCAAGGTCGATGAGGAATACGGTTGTCTTGTTTGTAAGGAGCCTCTTTATCCCCTTCTCCACCATCCTAATGCTCTCGACGTTGTAGTCGGTGAAGAAAACCCTGTCCTGCGGTATTCCATACTTCATCCTTATTAGCGAGGAGCTCCCCACCCCGTCTATATCGGTAGCATGCGAAATCGAGATTACTTCCTCCATATAGGTACTAAGTAAGCTAAGAGGTTATTTAACGCTTACCGTGATCGAAAGAAGTAGTACGGCCTGCCCTGGCAGGCAGGCCCTGTTCCCTATTGTGGAGGTGATATAATGAGTGTCTTGGTCGTCTTGCCAGCATCAAATTTGTAATAAACCTTGTGGCCCAGCTGGTGCCTTTCCACCAGCCCCATCAGGTATAGCTTGTTCAGCCTTGCGCAGGCGGCGTTCCTGCCGCTGTAGTGCATGTACTCCTTGAGGTTATCTGCATTTACCATTCCGCTCGATTGGACGAAATTAAGCACAAGAAGGTCGAGTTCCGAAAGGGCCACCTCCCTGTCGGCAGGTGCGTATGCCTGCGGTTCCTCTTCATATGCAGATGCCACAGCCTCCCTAAGCCGCGTGATCCGCTGATTTAGCTCCTCAAGCCTCCTGTTCGTCCTCTCCCTCTCCTCTATCATAGCCTTCATAAGGGATGAGACAGCATCTCCGGCATCGGCATTCTGCGAGCCCTTGCTAGTGGCATCGGCACCCATGCCCTTCACCTCTTCCCTCAGCTCCTCGAGCTCCTTCATGATCTGTTCGCGGTCCTTTGCCATTGAATCCCCTGTTCCCATATCATGCCGAATTCATTCCTGTGTCATGACTCCTTCGCGAGGCATTCACGAAAGAATCATGAATGATTCATGTATGAAGGGGGTTAGATATATAAAGCTTGCTATTCTGTCGGGGTTGTATAATAAGTGGAAAGCTGTATAAAGAGTCCGTGTTCTGTATAAAAAGTCGATTCTTGACGTCGGAAAGTTACGGAGGGCATGAATTTTACTGGAAGTCTCAGAAGGTGCTACAGGTCCACTAATGTTAGAGCTTGGTTATGGTTCAACCCAGCTCCGCACGCATGCAATCTGCAAGCCATGTCTGTCTATCCGGCCTTCACCATCTTCCCACTCCACTGTCGCGCTTCTGCGTAAAGGCTGGACATAAGCAGGAGTCTTTATAATCCTCTTCAGATACATACCACTCTGTAATTCAATGGAGCAGATACTCATACCTATGGAGAGGGCGAGGCTTCTGAACGGTCAGAGGCTGGAAGAGCTCAGGAGTAAGCTCAGGTGCAAGATAGAAGTGCTCGAGGGCAACAGCATCGTGATAAGCGGCGATGGCTATGACGAGTATAATGCAAAGAACGTGATACAGGCGTTCGGCCGCGGCTTCAGCCTGGCCACAGCATACAAGCTCCTCCTTGACACGTATTTCTTCAAGTATATAGATCTGAGGGATATGTTTAGAAATAAGAACCAGGTAAAAAGGATAAAGGCCAGGATAATAGGCGAAGAAGGGAGGAGCAAGGAGTACATCCAGCAGGTCAGCGAGACTGAGCTTGCGATATACGGCGATACAGTAAGTATCATAGGCACAGTGGAGGGTATAGGGATAGCGACAATAGGCATCAACGCCCTCGTTGCAGGCGCGGCACACAGGAAGGCGTACAAGCTCATGGAACTGGCCCGTAGAAGGGCAGATGGCAGCAATATAAGATAAGGTGTTTCATTGGCCGAGACGAGGAAAGTATTGGATGCTGACGAGATATTCAAGCAGTTCAAGCAGTACTCCATATCCGAATTCTTCAGAAAGAACAGCCAGATGCTCGGCTACTCCGGAAAGGTAAGGTCCCTTACCACGATAGTCCATGAATACCTGACCAACAGCCTAGATGCTTGCGAGGAAGCTAACATACTTCCAGAGATAAGCGTATGCATAAAGCAGGTAGCCGAGGACAAGTATTCCGTGACTGTCGGGGATAACGGGCCCGGAATACCGCAGACGCACATCGGCAAGGCCCTGGCAACGGTACTTGCCGGAACGAAGTTCCATAGGTATATACAGCAGAGGGGGCAGCAGGGGATAGGGGCTACAGGGTGCACGCTCTATTCGCAGGTAACGACAGGAAAGCCGATACACATCAAGTCCGGTACCGGCAGGGGCGCCTACGAATGCGATCTCTCGCTAGATATAAAGTCGAACAAGCCCATAACCGCGAATCTCGTGAAGCTTGACGGGGACTTTAGGGGAACGATCATCAGTGGCGAGTTTGGCGACGTGAAATACGAGTCCAGCGATCATGGGGTCTACGAATACCTGAAGAGAACTGCGCTGTCGAATCCGCATGCCAGCATAAGGCTTACCGATCCCGAGGGCAAGGACGCCGTCTTCATGCGCTCAGTGGAAGAGCTGCCCAGGAAGCCAAAGCAGATAAAGCCGCATCCGCTGGGGATAGGCACGAGCGATCTCCTTGACGCTGCACACAGGAGCGAGAACAGGAGGCTTTCGGCTTTCCTGATCGAGTCATTTGCAAGGGTCACGCAGAACAAGATAGACGATATCAAGGCTGCCGACCCGTCAATCGACATGGCCACGGACCCGCGCAATATGGCGTGGGGCGATGCCGAGAAGATTATAAAGGCGATAAAACAGGTAAAGTGGATAGCCCCGGAGCTCGATTCCCTCTCGACGATAGGCGAGAGCCAGATAGGGATAGCCGTCAAGAACATACTCAATCCTATGTTCTCGGCAGTGGTCGAGAGAAGACCTAGGGTCTTCCGCGGAGGCATACCGTTCGTCGTCGAGGCCTGTATCGCCTATGGCGGCAATGCTGGAAGGGTCACGCAGGAAGGCGCGAAGGGCAGCATACTCAGGTTTGCAAACAAGGTTCCCCTACTCTTTGACGGGTCAAGCTGCGCCATAACGACCGCAGTCAACGGAATAGAGTGGAAGAGATACGGAATAGACAACTTCGAGGAGCAGCCAGTCAGCGTATTCGTAAACGTCTCCAGCGTCTACATTCCGTACTCCGGGGTCGGGAAGCAGGCGATAGCGCAGGAGGAGGAGATTATAGACGAGATAAAGCTTGCAGTGCAGGATTGCGGCAGGGCTCTGCAGAAACATATAAGCGGGATGAAGAACAAGAATCTCAGGGAGACCAGGTACAGCGCACTCATGCGGTACGTAGACCAGATGTCAAACGACCTTGCCGACATTACCGGATCTAAGAAGGAAGAGATAAAGGGCGCGCTCTCCATGCTGATAGAGAAGAGGTTCAAGCCCGACGGCGGGGATGCCGAAGGCGGAGAAGGGGAGCCTTCCGGAAGCCCCGGGAAGGAAGGGAAGGCTGGCAGCGCGACTGCGGAGGACACCGACGAGGAGGAGTGAGCAAAGGCGCATGCAGCGCCGCACCATGCTATGCCTCAGGACAGCAGCTGTTCAAGGTTGTCAGTGTCGGTCAGCACGATGTATGAATGCTCCACCCCCATTCTAAGGAGCTCCGCCTGTTCACCGTAAGAATCGTATAGTTTAGTAAGGAAGGCGAGCCTTCCGATCTCATCCAGGAATACTATGTAAATCCTGTATGCGTTATTTATTGCGATATCCTTCATCTCCGACGCAGCGTTGATTATGATATAGCCCTGGCTGCCCTTCCTCGTCACTATCATATCGACATGCGGGTCTGCATCGAGGTCTGTAAAGAGCATGGCATTTGCAACGCAGAAGTCCCTAAGGTTCCTGAATATGGTCAGATACTCCATGCTATGCCCTGATTCCGTTACCCACCTTGCCGGGGCATAATATTCGCCGCTTGAGAGTAGCAAGCCCTTTGCAACCATCTTATTCAGCACCCCTGTCACATTCTGCAGCGTCGCAGCCACAGGTATGCTCTCATATCTTATGTTAGAGCTCACGCCATTCTTCACCTCCTCTGCTGTCAGTGGCATGTATTTCCAGTGATGGGAGAAGTTTATGCTGCTGAAGATGCCTATGATCGAATTGCTGTCGGTCTTGAGCTTTATCCTGTTTAACGGCGGAAAATCAGGGACGTCTATGTAATAGTCGTCAGAGGCGGGGGCCTTGAGCACTAGGTTTAGTACTATTATGAACACTGCGACGATCCCGAATTCTATATAGAGCGGCGGTATCCCGGAGGTCGGCGAGGCGTAATTAAACGTGTACTGGTAGTTGCTTCCGAGCATCCTGAAGTCAAATACCTTTGTCCCGTAGCCCTCTGCAGCCCCTCCTGGCAGCGTATAGAGAACCGCGCCATTCTGCACCACCCCGTTCTGCGGATATGCGCCGTTGAGGCTTATGGTATACGATATATTCGACAGCGGAAGCCTATCGCTCTCTAGCGTAAAGGCAAATGTCCTGTTCTTAAAGTCGAGAGAGGAAGCCGATATGCTGACGTTCGAGACGTAAAAGAGTGCTCCGGCATATCTGCTCCCGTTTATGCTCACAAGCGATGCCGTATAATAGCCGCTAGGGACGGTAAAGGTATAGTAATGCACTATGTTGAAAGACCTGTTGTAGAATCCGAGAGGCAGTGAACCGAACGTGGTTCCATTCAGGTTGGCTATGTCAAGGTGAAATGCGGTGGGTGCATAAAGGGCATTCCCGCTGTACACGTTTATCGGAAGGCTCTCCCCCTCACCTACTGTTCCTGCCATGTTTATTCTTCCGATGTTCGTGAGCCGCGCCCTGAATGGCATCTGGTAAACCTTCTGCCTGTCAAGGTTCGAGAGCCTTGCGGTAAGGAGAGAGTAGGAGCCGTTGACCTGGCTAGCAGCTGAGCCGTTGAGGTATTGCAAATCAGTAACCGCGTACGCATTGCCTACGGAGCCGTTTGCAAGCGTAAAGTTGGAAACGCCGTATGCAAGCTCTGCAATCCAGAATCTGGAGTCTATGATGTTCGCAATGTCGCTTGCCAGCGCGCTTGAGTTGTCCCATCCCGATAAGGGGTAGTTGCTGAGCGCTATGAGCGTCCCGTTTCTGGAGTTTACGGCGCTTGCATTGCCATATTCCTGGCCATCGACAAAGCCAAACGTCGGATACCTGAAGAAGAGCCTGCCTGTCTTATTGCCCTGGAGGCCGGGCATGAACGGCTCAGCAACTATCGAGGCGTTTCCAAGAGCCTCAATTGTACGGTTAGTGGTAAGATAGATATTACCTCCGTTACCTATCGAGGTGGAGAAGTTCCTTCCGACATATATTACCGTATCCCCTCTGTCAAGCAGCGTCAGGAGCGTTGCGTTTCCCGATACAATATCAGCTCCTGAATAAGCCGAATAAGGCAGCAGCCAGGTCGGGATAAGCCCGGACTGGAGCACGACTATCGAGTGCGGCGGTATCAACGATATATTCTCAAGGTTGACGTAATTGAAGCTGCTGCTGTTGAAGATGAGGCCGTGGTCTGCCAGGCTGCCCATAAGCTCTGCCCCGAGAGACGCCTGGCCAAAGCACCTCACGCAATAGTCGAAGATGCCCACCTTGGTGCTGATGAAGTAGACTGGCTCCACGGGGGCACTCCCGTACATGCGCAGCGAGAGGTTCATCTGCGACACGTTCTTCGTATCGTAATTGAGAAGGGCGTATCCAGCCAGGTACTGCGAATTGTTGTACTGGAGCACAGACTCGGTATGTATCGAGAGGCTCGCATTTATGCTTCCAGTGGGCCCGCTGACGACGCTGCTGCTCAGCGCGCTGATGGCGCTGAAGAAATAAACGGATACTATGGCCACCGAGGCTACTGCGAGAGCTATGAAGATCAAGACTATGCGCAGTTTTGATACCATAAAGCCTCTCCTTCGCTACGCCCCTTTGTCGCTTTTCAATACGTACTTGTCGATGAGGCCCTGCACAAATCGCGATATGGCGTTCGATTGGTCGTTTACCTTCCTTACCACGCGGTATGTCCTGACGTAACTGAACTTCCTGCTTACTGCGAGCGAATACTTCATGCAATCTACTCTTTAAGCTCCAGATATCCTTGCGAAACCATCCTGTCGAGGAGCTGCTCTATCCTTGGCGGGACTATGCCATATGTCCTTGCAAATTCATTGATGTCTATCGTATCGCTGTGGACCTCTATCCAGTCCTCTATCATGGCCATAAGCGAGGAGTCAGAGTACTTCTGCAGGGCGTCCAGCTGCTCCTTGAGCTTCTTGTTGTCCTCGCTGAGCTGCGTCGTCTGCACGGCAAGGTTCCTGTTCGATGCGCTAAGCTCCAGATCACGCCTCTTCAGTTCCCTGTACTCAGAGAGGAGGGCGTCGTACTTGTTGAATAATACGCTGTAGTTGTCTGACAGGCCGCCGAGGAGGTCATTTACCACCGAATCCACGTACTGGTAGAAGGCCTCTTCATCAACCTTGAACATTCCCACAATGAGGGAGAGCACCGATATGAGGTCCTTGATGACATATGCGCGCCTCATCCTGTCGCTCATGTCATGCGGGATAGAATAGACGACGCTTATCGCGTTGCCGCATATCTTTATCATGTAAAACAGATACGGCTTCTTGTTTATGCCCCTGCTTTCAACCCTTGCAAGCACAAGGGTCCCGCCGTCCATCTTGGCTGTGTAGAAAGGCACCTGCGAAACCTTCTTCCTAATAGCCTCAAAGTCCGCGTTAAGGGTGCCGCTGAAGGTCAGCTCCTCGACTTTCGGAACGCTTGCAACCTCTCCAGCCATCTCAACCAGACCCATGCCCTGTGTACCGTAGATATTGATGCGTGCTTTATTATTTATACCTTCTTGGAGCCTTTCCTGCCGGAGCTGCGCAGCTCAAGCGCCGGCGCATAGCTCAGGAGCGAAAGGCCGTAGAACATGGCGAGCACCAGGACCGTTATGGCAAAGCCGGCAAGGCTCAGCGCCATCACGTTACCGATGATGAAGAAGATCACGCCCAGGGTCAGGTAGAGCGCCTGCCTTGAGGTATATTTCTTTCTGGCCTTGGCATACGCCTGGTAGTCGTCCCTGCATACGACAAGGATATTGTTCTTCTCGTTCCTGGTTATGTTCGTCTTTATCCAGCGTATCGCCTTTATGATACTGTCTATCTTTACCGGTATCCCGTCCTTCTCCTTCCCGCATATTATGCAAACAACCTTCCTTCTCATAGAATTACCTAGTCAACATCAAGTTCAACTATCTTTCCATAGGTCTCGTTTATCCTCTGCTCGTCGAGCATGTTGAATACCTCGGTTATCGTAACATCGTCAAAGCCTATCCTTCTCAGCATGTTTGCCATGTCAGCCTGTCCGACTCCATACCTGTGCATCATTGATACGAAGGCGACGGCGTTTATGTGCCTGTGCGTCTTGTTTATCTGATTGAGCATCTCATCGCTGTTCTTGGTGCTGATTCTGAACGTCGAGAGTATCTTCTCGAGTTTTATCCTGCTTATTACATATGTCTTTGCCATTCAAGCCTCCTCAGCCGGCAGCTGACAGTATCCGCGTTATCACATTATCAACGATCTTCATGCCCCGCAGGAACTCCACTATCGTATCCTTTGTAATGCCCCTCTTCAGCATTATGCTGGCCAGCCCCTGAATGCTGGTTGTCTTCCCTGCTTTCTCCAGGTCGGCAAAGAGAAGCGCTATCATCTCGGAGCCTATTCCAGCCTGTATGAACTTGGAGTTCAGGTCTATCCTCTCTAGGTAGTATTCCTTCTGTATTGTCTGATCCGCAAGCTCCCCAGGAGTGAGGATATCGGAGGCGTTTATCGTGTACACGTCAAGCGGCTCCTCCCCGACAACCCTCTCAAGGAGGAAGACGTCGGGAAACTGGACGGCGGAGTGGAATGACATGTCAAAGGCAGCCTGCCCCACACCGAACTTCCCTATTTCGCTCCTTATGTAATTCGAAAAGTTGAGCGAGCCCTGGAGGTAGTTCATGAACTTCTCGAATCTTATCCTCAGCATCACTGTCGTCCCGACGTTGGAGAAGATGGCCTCGTTCACGTCGGTAGGGTTCTGCGATGCCACGATCAGGCCGAACTGGTACTTCCTCCCTTCCCTGACGATGGTTATCGCGTCGCTCCTGTCGTCGCTTGCCACCTTCCAGGCCTCGTCGAGTACGACTATCGCCTTCAGGCCTTTTGTGCCGCTCCATCCTTCCGTGCGCATGCGCTCCTTGAGCGTCTGGAGTATGAACATCGCGGCAAGAGCCCTGAACTTCTCGTCAGGAAGCGTCGAGAGGTCCAAGGCCACAAGCCCCGATGACGAGAGCTTGCCTATGTCTATTGTGGACTTCTTCGCAAAGTAGTCCTCCCCCTCCCTTGTGAACTGCCTGAGCCTGTAGATGGCATTCTCAAGTTCCGCCGGATACTCGTATGAGCCGTCCTGAAGCTTCTCGTCGAGCAGGGCCGTCACCTCCTTCAGCGTCGGAGCCTCGCTTCCGGGTTCGGGAACCTGGGAGAGCGAGAAGCCGGCATTTACATAAGCCTGCTCAATCGCCTCTGACGTAAGGCGGCGCTGCTCCGCATACTCGCCTACATCGGTAAGTATGTCAAGCGAGTTCATGATCTGCTTTACCCTGTCTATCGGCTTCATGCCGGAGAGGTCCATGATGTTTATGTAGTCCCCTTTGGAGAGCGAGATCACCGTTCCGCCACTCTGCCTTACCCACGCCTTGTACTCCCCGGCCCAGTCGATGATTATCGCGTTCGTATTCCATACATAGCTTGCGCGGATCAGGAAGGTCTTTACGAAGAAGGACTTCCCAGCGCCGGTTATCCCGACTACAGCCAGATGTGGGTTGGTAAGGGTGGCGTATGTCCATGTAAACGGAACGCCGAAAAGCTTTGTCGTGCCTATGAAGATGGAATCAGTAGGGTCGTTCAGAAGGTATTCGTATGGGGGCTCAGGGGGCCTGCTGAGGAAGACCCTCTTCGAGAGCTCGTTTCCCATTATGCTCTGGATCCTTACTAGCGACATGATACCACATGCAAGCGCACGCATAAAATACTATTTCTGCGACTGGAACATCTTGTTCAGCTCGGCCCAGTTCGGTATCATGTAATTAAGCCGGTTGAGGAAGTATACCTCCCTCCCGGTAACCCTCATGATACTGAGGTCGAAAGCATTGAATACCGTCTGGAGCTGGCTCAGCTGGTTTGCCAGCCTGTCGGAAGCCTCCTTCTCGCTCACCCCGACTGCCGTCGATTCTATGTACATCATCACGTTCATCGGCCTCTCCCCTGTGGCGACTCTGTCCATCTTCGCCTGTATTATACCAAGCCGCCTCTCCAGCTCTCCTATGCTCATCTGGTTCGGGTTTGTGCTGTTCATCTCCCGAGAGATCTGGAACTCGATATATCCCCTCTGGCCGTCAAGCTCCTCACGGTACTTCTGGACGTTTTCAGACATTGCAATCACGTTGAACTTGAATGGGAAGTCAACGTTCATCACGATCCTCTCCCATTTGTCCATCGCCCCTGCAAAGGCGGTCCGGTCGTCCTGCTCCTGCTGCGATGAGAAGACATAGTTGTAGAGGTTTCCCGTCAGGTATCCGGTAGCGTAATAAATTCCGTTCACGTACTTTATTACAGAATCCTGCGTCTTCGGTATCGTATACCTGTTTCCAACCACGAAGCTTATTCCGAGCAGTCTTGTAACGAATGGGAAGACGATGAAGTCGACATAGTTTATCATTATGTTGACCAGTATTGCTATCGCCGCAAGCACGGCAATTACCAGCGCAAAGGGGCCATAGCCGGCGCTCGTCATGATCAGCATGAGGGCCACAAGCCCGGTTATTGCGATATACACCAGAGATTCAGTATCCATTTAGACCACTTTATCCGTTCCCTTCCTCCTTCCTTGTTATCTGTTCGCTGAGGTTTGCGATCGGTATCATGTAATCCGGCTCTATCAGGAAGAGTATCTCGCCCCTGTCAGCCAGCGAGGCTGATATCCCGAGAGCCGTGCTTATGCCTGTGGCGAGCTCGCCACCCTTAAGCACCGCAAGGTTCACGGCCTCCTCCTCGGTTCCGCCTGCCGAGGTTATGGCCGCATAAGAAAGGAGCGAGTGGGACCTAGCTCCGCTGACGCTGTCGAGCATGTTGCGCCACATGGTTGTCTCACCCCTTATCCTTTCGGCCTCCGGAGAGACGTTCCTGCTTGCCGATGCCCCTTCTGCAGACTCTTTTGAGGCAAGCTGGTTGTACCTATCCTGAGCCTCATCAAGCCTCCTCCTTATCTTCTCTACGTACTCATCCTTGTTCAGGACGTAGAGCTGGGTGCTAAGCCTGAACGGCTCCTTTATTATCGAGAGCATTCTCCCGAATGCCATTGCGAAATCCGCCTTCTCTGCATCCTCCATCTCGGTCGCCGATGCATAGACAGGTATCTTTACGAATGCCGTTGCGTATACAAGGTCCTTTTCCCTCCTGATTATGGCATTCCCCGAAGGGGACATCGTATACGGGTCGTCGCTGTCTATGACCGCAACCCTGCGTTTCATCTTGTACATGGGCTCAAAGAGGTACGTGAAGTACCTTGTCGCCATTGCAAGGACATCCAGCACCACCGCAACGATGCCGATGAGAAGCTTGACTATGTAAAGGCCTGTAATCGAAGCTGCAACGAGGATCAGCGCCAGCGACGCTGCCAGCAGCAGCACGAAGAGGATCAAACGGAACTCGAAAGCCAAGATGCCACCTTACATAACATGCTACAAGACATTTTATAATCCTTATATGGGCTGGAATGCGGTTCAGAGGCCGCGGAGCCTTGACGAAGACCTGGCCATGCCTCCGAGTATCTCCCCTACCTGCACTATGAAAGCGTAGGTCATCGCGCTTATCAGTGCAGGATAGAAGATTGTCGAGAGCCAGAATGACGACAGCACCCTCGGCGCGCTCGCCAGCGTCTCGATAAGAGGCGAGGACGGCGAGATCGAGTTCTTGATAGCGCTGGAGCACGAAGCTGCGCCGGCGGTGCATCCGCCGTACCTGCCGAGCGCATTCGTTATCGCATCAAGCTGGCTTGTGACGCCAGTGCTCGTGAAATAATAGGCGATGCTGAAGAGCATCGGCATGAAGAAGTAGAAGCCTATCGCCGTAGCCATCATCATGCCCCCAAGGTGCCGCGTGGGCATGAACGCCCTGAAGATCACCCCTGGAACGAGGAAGACCGGTATCGCCGCGTACATCAGGAAGATTATCATGTAGAACTCAAGGTTCATTGCCATGAAACCTCCGATCATGAGGTCCTCCAGGGACCACGCCGGCCAGAAAAAACCGTAGATTACACCATACTTGAAGATAGGTGATACTACGGTTATCCTCTCTGCGCACTTAAAGTCTACTTCCCCTATGCATTCAGTTACCTGCTGCCCTGCATAGAAGTAATCGAGAGTTGCTATCTGCCAGAGGTAAGTCAGCGTCGTTCCTGTGGCGTGTATGCTCTGGCTGAGATAGTTCAGCGAGACCGTATACGGATTGAACGAGCCTGCAAAGAAGCCGGGAAGGATTCCGAAGAGCTCTGCAGCCACGAACGAGAAGAGGATTACGATGATGGCGGTCGCCAAGGCCTCGTAAAGCTCGCCTATCCCGAAGACCCTCATCCTGTCGCTCCTCAGCGCAATCCCTAACATTATGAGGACTGCGGCGATGGAGAACGACAGCAGCATCACCGCATATGCTATCGGCATCCAGTTCTTCCATATCTGAATTGTGGCGTTGTTTATGCCCGTGCAGTACCATGGCGAGGTTATACTGACTATTGCATTGGCGCCGAATACGTTCGGGTTCGCACAGTAGCTCGACAGCACGCTGGCCTGGGCAGGAGGCTGCGCGCCGGTGCTGCCTGCGCCTGCCGCCGCAAGGAGGTGGAGCGTGCTGCCGCCAGCGATTCCAGGCATGATAACTGCCAAGAGCAGCGGGAGCATCAGGCATGCCAGAGCCTTTATGCGAAATTCGTGCACCATTCAATCACGCAAGCCTTGTAAGCAGCGAGAGGAAGTCCATCCTCTCCCCTATGCTCTTTGAGAAGTCAACTATAAAAGCGTCTACTACTGTGATGATAATGAGCGGCATGAAGGACATGCCTATGGTCACCAGGCCGCCGAAGAGCAGGAACGACTGGAAGACAGGCAGCAGAAGCGGCCCGCCTGAGAGGTAGTACACCGCCGTATTGGTCCCGCAGCAGATATTTCCTGTGAAGATGCCCCCAAAGAAGTCTCCGGCTGTCTCGATAAACTTATACGGCAGAGTCGTGGAGGGTGGACAAGAAGCACCATTAAGGTTAAGATTATTGAATCCGAAGCTGCAGATGAACTGGCCCCCGGCATTTGCCATTGCATAGTCTATGAACCCGTATGATAAGCTTACCATGATCGGAAGGATCACTCCTATCCCTACCGCAAAGGCTATCATTGCGCCTCCGAAAGACTTTGTTATGCCGAACGAGCGCGCGACAAGCCCCACTGCCATCAGCACCGCGTATATTATCCCCGATGAGGCGATCAGCAGCTGAAGCACCTCTATCAGTATCCAGAAGCCGTAAAACAGGTTGATCAGCGGCAGCGTATAATGGAAGGTAGGCTCGATAGGCAGTAGGGGGAAGCCTGCAGAAAACCCTATGCCGGTATTCGTGACTCCCGCTGTAAAGATCGGCGATATCGATCCAGGATGCGTTGTAGACTCGCCGCTATCTTCACCGGTATTCGTGACTCCAGTTGACACAGTTTTGCTTTCAGGTGGATATTTAATGCTCACGGTAGGGGAGAGCGAAGCTATCGCCGCGATGTAGAAGGTGAGTGCCGCGAAGGTATTGACCTGACCATTGTAGTAGCTTATGTCGCACACCGAAAGGAAGTACAGATTGTCATTGCTTATCGTCTGCCCAGGCCCTGCGGCTGTCGGAGGGATTACCGTAGGCGTAGTAGCTGCCTGATAGCACGAGGAGCCTGCTGGATTTGTCGAGGTAGGTGCGCCTGGCACAAGGCCCAGGCTGGCAAAACTGCTCGCCATAGGATACGTTGCGATAAGCGCGCCGAACGCTATGAAGATAAAGATGAAGACGATTGACGCCATCTCGTCGTAGATCTTCATCCTTATCCATGCCTTTATGTTCGTGTTCCCGAGGAAGGGGCTTATCATGTAAATTATTGCAAGGACCGCCATTACAATCAGGACTGCGGCCATCGCTATCGCAGCGCCTATCACGTACGGGCTGGTTATCATGCCGCTCAGGCTGCAGCCGGCTCCGCAGACTGGCGCAGCTGCATATGCTGCCAGCCCTATAAGCCCAATCATCTCATACCACCTTGCTAAGTATCCTGCTCGCCTGCAGCGATGGCGCCCCGAGGACGTCGCCCAGGAATTCCATCAAGTCATAAGATATAATAAAGGATATAATGACTCCAATCAGCTGCATTACCGAGTAGCTGATCTCGTTGGTGAATTCAACGACATTCCCCTCCATTACCGTGCCGAAGCTGCTTCCGCCTGTAAAGTAAGCGGTTGTTGTACCAATTAATCCGGATAATGCATTGCTTAACCCGCTGCCGAGTTTGGCCCAGAAGCCTTCCGTAGTACAGAGTGTCGAGGTCGGCGCCTGATTGCTGCCCAAGGCGACTCCGCACAGCCCGGGGTTTTGGGGCACTATCTGCGAGAACGGGAGCAGGAGCGCCGGGAACACAATGTAGAAGGCGATGAATACGGCAATGAGCGAGCCTCCGGCTGCGCGGGTCCATGGCAAGGTCCTCAGCGCAAGCCCGACGTAGAAGAAGATCGGGAAGAGGAAGTAGATCGTGAAGAGCATGAGTATGAGCATGCCCCCCATCTCTATGATTGCGAATGCCATGCCCTCCTCGGTCCAGATGGCCACCCTGAGGGTCTGGATCCCGTCGAAGGGATGTATGACAAAGCCGAAGCCGTTCGGCATCGCCTCTACTCCAAATCCTATTATCACATTGTAAAGGAACAGGGTTACTACGACTCCACCGTAATTTTCCAGATTTGCTGATATTATGCCGCTGTTGTAGCCGTGGCAGAGGTCAAGGTAGACCTGCTGCGTTGACAGCGCCTGCCCGCCCTGGAGGGTAAGACCGCTGGTTCCGACAGCTCCGGCGGCAACGCCAGACAGAAAGACCATGCCGCTGTTGAAGAGGCCGAAACCGCCCACCATCACTATCACTATTATCACAACGTTCGCAAGCGACTCCGCATACTCCGACTTGACGAACGCCATCAGCCTTGTCAGGCTGAAGGCGTATCCTATCCCGTAGAGCAGTGCGAGCACGGAGAGCATCAGCAGCACCACGAGCATCGAGTCGGTAAGCATGCCTGCAAAGCCTGCGTTACCAACCGCAGTGGGGCTGGCAAGCTGCACAAGCGAAGGGCTGATAAGCGGGTTGCCTGTTGCGATAGTAGGGTTGCCTGTTGCGATAGTAGGGTTGCCTGTTGCGATAGTAGGGTTGCCTGTTGCGATAGTAGTTTCTCCGTACTCGAAGAGGGCATTGCAGCTGAATAAGCTGGTGAGCAGGCTTGTCGAGCCGCCTCCGGAGCCTGTCCCTGCGCCAGCCGCCGCTCCGGCCCCGATCACGACCTGCGCAGGCACGGCTAGCAGGAGGAGAAGCGCGAGTACTGCAAATTTCTTCATAGTCCCACTATATGAATCTGGCCATTCCGACCAGGTTGGTGTCCCCTCCGAGCAGTCCGGAGAGCCCCAGTATGCCTGAGATTAATATCAGTACGTTAAGGAGTGGAATGACGAAGCCGGTGACGCCCTCGACGCCGTATACGTTTACTACCGCTATGTCGGCAGTGATTATCCCCTTGGGTGTGAAGCAGGTGTATCCCGGAGGCAGGTGCAGCGAAGTTATCGTGTAAGCTCCGCCAATGTTGTTGCTTATGAGGTTAAAGAATCCCGTCAGAAGCGCCAGGGGTCCGCCTCCACCGCCGCTGGACGTGAGCCCCTGATAGAGGCCATAGCCTGGTATCAGGTACCATGATGCAAATCCAATCTCCTTACTGAGAAGGCCGCCCCCAAGAACGCTGTTTCCGCCATTTGGGTAGCATCCGTAGTAATTGAGGACCCAGGCGAGGTTGGGCATCACGTAGAAGTTGAGGTTATAATGGTCTGCCGGCGGGGCATTAGGTGTGTTTATGTTGTAGTACTCCTGCTCACTGCTGCCTTTCGGAGGCTTCACTGGATTCGTCAGCCGCGTGTACGGTATGACCATAGACGGTATTGAATTGGTGCCTATGGCCTCTATGCAATTCCCGTTTTTCTTGTTGGTTGATGCGGAGTTGGCTCCGGCGAATGTAGGGCTGGTCTGCGACCCCGGCCCCACTATATTGTTTGGGTTGCCGTTGGAGTTGCTGCCAGGGCTTGCGTACTGGCAGAGCGCGTTCCCATTCCCGAGCGAGGTGTACTCGAACAGTACCACTATCGGATATATTATAAGCACGACTATCACAAGCGCTATCATGAAGCCCCCAGCCCTCCTCGTAATCGAGAAGGTCCTGAGCACTATCCCCGCGGCAAGCACGGCAGGCCATGCATAGAGCAGCAGGAGTATTATTGTCATCTGGAGCAGGAAGAGGTAGAAGGTGAGCGTCGCCATCGTCTCGACCGGCGGCAGGAAGGCCCTCTGCAGCTGGTATCCTTCGAATGGCATGTACGTATAAGAGAACCACATAATCCTGTCAGGATATACGGGAATCGCGCACATTGCCGGAACGCAGAAAACCGTTACGGATGTGAAGGCCCTGAGGTATCCCGACTCCCCCTCAAAGAAGTACAGCGCGTTCAGGTTGTTCAGCGTCTGGTTCGTCTCGTTTGCGGCTATAACGTACGTGGCTGCAAGCCCATAGTCAAGGTTTGCCGTCTCTGTCGGGATGCCGTTCTTGTATCCGGCGTCTTGGGCTATTATCTTGCAGACCAGGTTGGTCGGGCTGTCGACTCCTCCGCTTGCATATGTGCTGCTTGTAAACTGGAACGGAGAGTTCTTCAGCTGATTGCAGATGGTGTTAATGCTGGCCGGAGAGGCTGCAAGGCTGCTTGTCGAGGTAAGTGACGTTCCGAAGATCCCGAAGATGAAGAGTATTATTATCACCAGCACCATGGTGCCTATCGCCTGGTAGAACTCGCCCTTCGCCTGGCCCTTTACCTTGACATTGTCCAGAATGACGCCTATCATGTAGTATGCGCTTACGAGCGCCATGCTCAGCATGATTGCAAGGATGATGACCGGAAGCCAGCTGGTAAAGCCTGAAACAGGGGTCTCAAGTTGCCCTGCCTTCAGCGGTGATGCTGGCGCGGCTCCAAGAACCCCAAGCACCGGCAGAGTCGCGGAGCTAAGCAGGAGGAGCGCGGCGAGATAAACAAACCTTCGCATCATACATTACCCCAGAAAGGCGATACGCCTATAACCCTCGGGAAGGCGTCGAGCCCCTTCGCAATGCCCTGCGCAAACCCTATCGTTATTGCAATGTCAAGCGCAATTAATACTATGCTCTCAAACATGAACGCCGCTATCTCATTTCCATAGCCTGAGATGACCTGCGGGATGTCAAAGAGGTTTTTCAGAATGTTTCCCATTATGGACATAATCCCTCCGCCGCCATTGACAACCCCTCCGAAGAACCTGCCCTGAATACCTGGGCTGCCCAGGCCCGTGGCGCTGCCAGAAGGAGGTGTGCTTGACAGGATTGTATTAAGGTCGCCGAGCTTGGCAAGGATGTTGCCCCCTGGGGCGAGATAGCTGGCATACGGGTTGCATCCGGTGGCAACAGTGCCGATGGGCGGCGCTATGTTCCCGACCCCGGTGCTGCAGTATGTCCAGTTGATTATGTAGTTGTCAAGGGTCAGCGTGAGGGGAAGGATGAAATAGAAGGCTATCGCTATTCCCAGGAAGGCGTCAGCGGTCTCCCTGAGCCTGGGCCCGCCGAACGGCAGCGACCTGAGCACAAGAGCGAGGGGAGCCAGGGTCGTAAGTGCAAACGCGAAGATTATCGGAAGCAGGAGAAAGAAGACGAAGAGGACGCCGTACGAGGCGACCAGCATCGCCGTGTAAGTGCCTGTGGCAATCCCGGCGTATCCGTAATATACCTGAACGATGTTCGAGTCAAGCTGTATTCCGGCATACCCTCCTACTGAGAGTTCCACGCTCTCCACTATCTGATCAAGCACATTCCCGAAGATGAGGAACTGGGCGCCTGCGGAGTACAGCTGCCCGAAGAGCTCCGGATTCTTTACGAAGAGCAGGTTCTCGAGGTAATACTGCGAGAACTGCTGCGGATTCTGGTATGTGCCTGCAGAAAGCCCGAGAGTGAGCCCCTGGCCGAGCTGGCAGGTGCCTGCCGAGAAGAGCACAAGGAGCATCACTATCACAAGCCCTATTATCCCCTGGCCGGCCTCGACCTTTGCCGCTCCCCTGAGCTTCTCCCTGGTGGCAGCTGGCAGGAGTATGGCAATCGTGTACACGAACACCGCAACCATTATGGTAAGGAGCACCACTATGAAGTTTATGTTGATCCACGCACCCTGGTTAAGTCCGTTGCTCCCCAGCGCCCCGAAACCGCAGGTATTGGGAATGCTGCTGCCTGCCACCAGAGCTGTTAAGTCCATCATGATCATCCGAGTTTGAGCTTGCTTCCGAGGCTCAGGCGTATCGAGCCTCCAAGCGCCCTTGCCAGTCCGTCAGTGAGCTGGAACATTATTATAAGGTTGACTGCAAAGAGCAGGAGCTGTACTATAGAGTAGAATGCAGAGCCCATAAATCCGTTATAGAACGTATATATGCCGAAGAACGCCTCCCAGGCGTACTCGGGTATCTTTGCAAAATTGTGAGTGCTAAACGCAACGTTCGTTATGGCCTTAAAGGCGGTACAGAAGAAGCCGCCGTTGCAGTTCGACGCCGGTTCGTATGCCGTCGGCATGAGCTGGTTTGCCCAGTTGCTGACAGGCGCGTCGAGAAGCACCAGCATCGACGGGAAGATCAGTGAGACTGCAACGCCTATGGCGATGAGCGTTCCCCCTATTCCGCGTATGAATGGGAATGCGCGGAAGACGAGGCCGACAGGTATGAGCACCGTGAGGCCCAGCGAGACGAGGAAGGGCAGGAGAGGTATCAACCCGCTTATCATGGCGGTTACTGGGAAGAGCACGAACTGGACGAGGTCGAAGACTGCGGATTCGAAATGCTGGATGACAAGGTTTCCGGACTCGAGCATGAAGTTCTGGTACGGCTTGATTGCGAATCCCGAGGTTATCGCAAAGCTTGGAGGCTCATCAGGCTCGATATATGGCGGCAGGAAGAACGGAAGCGGGACCCAGAGCCCTATCTGCGAGCCCTGCAGGAGTCCGATTGCGACGCTCTCCTCGCCTATGAATTTCCACCCGTAAACCAGATTGCCGTCTGCAGTGCAGAGATACGATTCTGATTCGGTTATCAGATTTCCGATGCCGGCAAACGAGCCGCTGGATCCCCCATTCAGGGGTACAGGGGAGAGTACGAGGCTGATTCCACTCACCATCACTATGACAGCATAGATGCTCACGACGAGCAGCGCAGACTTCGTCAGCTCGTATAGCTCGTTCCTCACCCAGCCGGATATCCCCGCCGGGGCGAAGCCGAAGCCTGTCTGCACCGGATTAAGCGCCGGCATGATCTTGCTGAACAGGTATCCGAGTGCGACGACGTCGAAGGCGAGGCTGAGTGCTATGAGCGTGAGTCCGATGGTCGCTGCGGGATTCGGCCCGTTGACCGCCGTCGTTCCTCCTGTGCCCGTGCAGCTGCTCGGCGTATAGCCGATGGGATTGGAGACAGATGCGGCGGAAGCTGCTGGCGCGGCTCCAAGAACCCCAAGCACTAGGGCGAGAGGAAGAAGCAGCCGCATTCCCTGTCCCAAGCGCATGCTAATGGCATCGTATTATCAGAATATAAACATGACGCAATGTCAATGTGTAAGGAGGGCAAATCTCTTCATGTACGACTCCGCCTGCAGTATGACAAAGTAAGGCAGGATGAGCACCGACGTCGCTATGAGCACTATAAAGCCGGACCAGGCAGTCCCGGCAACAAAGATAAAGAAGGCGTCGGCAAGCGTTATCACTGCGGCAAGCAGAAAAAGCCAGAGCAGGTAGTACTGCGGCGCATGGAGCACGAGCCTCACGCTGTCCCTGACAGCCCTCCCTATCCTCTTGTTGTCGACCACGATCGCGCTAGGCACGTAGAAGATCACGGCAAAGCCGAAAAAGCCGGCAAGGGCGGTAGCAGGGCCCTGCACCCCTGCCATATAGCCAAGTATGTTCGCCGCAAGGAGCAGGAGCGCGTATGCCAGCAGGACGGCAAACACCCTCCCCACATACTTCTCGATATCCTTGAGCGCCCTCTTCCCGACGGCCACGTGCGTCTTCCTCGCCCTGACTATAAGGCTTATCCCGACAAATGCAAGGCTGAGGAAGAGGAGTGAGAAGATCATCGACGCAACGATTACCGCAAGCCCGACCAGGTCTGGGTTCACGAAGATGCTTGCAGTCCTGAGGAAGGTGCCTCCAGCCGCTATGAAGGTGGGCAGCGGGGCGAGCAGCGGGATCGCGAAGGCTATGATGAACGGTATCGAAAACACCAGGACAAGCCTTAGGTTCTCCGAGTAGGTCTCATAAGCGTCTGCAAGGACATTTCCCATCTCCGCACCATACTTCGGATATCTAGCGCATGCAAAGATTAAAAAGACATCGGGATACGACAGCATGCCGGACATGTTGAGGCGGCCTGGCGCCAGTGCCGGGGCAAGGGTCTCCGCAGCCAGCGGCGTTCGGTTCTCCGTGCCCCTCAGTTTCCTTCCCCCGGTCCACCCTAGCCGCATACGAGCCTGCTAATGTAGATGTAATCGTGGCTGTACAGCATCGCATCGAGGCATGTAACCTTCGATGACTCGTTGCTGCCGTTAATCACCGCAGTGAGGTGATACAAGGCTGTGTTCTCTGGCATCGTTATCCTGTTCACGTTGATCAGGCATTCGGGGCTGCCGCACAACGGCGCCGTCCCTATGAGACTCTGGTTTCCTAGCCCGTACAGCAGGTATGTATCGTTTGCGCTGTAGCCCTGCAAGTACAGATAAAGGGTAAGGTTTCCGCGCCCTGTACGGAGTACATCGGCGCTGTATACGGTATTATTCCCAGCGAAGCGCACGCTCTGGTTTGCAGTGCGTATGCCAAAGCTGCTTTCATATCCCAGGTGTGATTGGTACGTCAGTGCAACGCCTATCACAGCAATCAGTGCAAGCAAGGAGTACAGGAGCGCCTTGCGACTGCGAAGCAGGGCGGTGAAGCGGCCGGCATTCCTCCTGCCGGATCCAAGCGACATTACGAAGACCAGGAAGAAGAGGAAGAAGGTGTAATAGCCTGTAAGCGAATGGAAGAGAAAGAGGAGCGGCACCAGGCTGAATACCGGTATCAGCTCCTTCCTGTTCCAGTAGAGGAGCAGGAGGGCAAGGGCCGCAGAGGAGAGAAGCATCAGCGCGCTGGAGAGCGAGAGTCCGACGCCGTAGCTGTACAGGAGCACAGAGGCAAACGGGGTGGCGCTGAAAGGTATAATATGGCCAAGGGGAAGGAAGATATCGCCGAAGAACGCTGCCGGGTTCAGCGCTATGAAGTATGCGTTGACGAGCAGGAAGATGGCAGCAGCGCCGAGGATGCTGCGCACGGCATCCCTCAGCCTTCCGTTGTTCAGGGAGAACAACATCAGGAAGGCAACAGGCAGCCACAGCTCCTGCTGTATCGAGAGCGCTAGCCCCAAGGGAATGAAGGCGTATCTGCTGTCCAGCCTCGCATAAGCAATTATTACGAGGGCGAGCATCAGCATGGTGGGGGCCGAGACCATCGTGGAGGTAACGAAGGCGAGGAAGACCACGATGGCAGGGCTGAACCCCAGTATGTCCTTCCTGTCCCTCAAGAAAACCAAGGTCAGGAGGAGAAGGGCAAGAAACGCAGATACCTCTATCTTCATGTCTGTATGTCCGAGGCCATAGACTGTCTGGCTGGAAAGAAAGTAGAAAGGCGCGGAGGAGAGGAAGTAAAGGGCCGGATAGTCCATCGTCGATACATAGACATTGCCGGTAGTCAGGGTTCCTCCTACCGTGTTCCGGTATGCGTACAGCAAGCCAAGGATCGAGGAGGAATAGGGGTTTGCACCGTGCAGCAGCTGCACTACCGCCTGAAGGGAGAGCAGCACCTCGTCGCCTACGCTGTAGTAAGTGACTAAGTATCCGAAGAAGACGAGCAGGAGCGAGAAGCCTATCGCGAAGAAGATGGAGCCGGCCCTGCGATCCTTCTTTATCCTGTACATGTAGCAGCCGAACGCAAAGAGCAGGTAGGTTGGCAGCAGGAAAAGGAGGTATATGCCAACACCGCTGCCAAGTGAGACCAGATCTCTCATCTGTCCAAAGAATACAGGGGCGGGCATCAGGAAGAAGAGAAGGAAGAGGAGGAGCATCAGCGCGAAGAGTGTGCGGAGCGCGATCCTCTTCAGGCTTCCGCCAGACCAGACAATGTATATTATTACATAGGAGAAGAAAAGAATCGTGAAGAGCGCGGCAGGCGCATAGTACGGAAAGCTAAATGAGAGATACACTCCGGTGTATGCAATGAACAGGAGCAGCGCGGTGTAGAACTCAATGAGAGGATACTTCAGCTTAATGCGACTGACAAATGGCTGCATAATCAACTTCCATATCGCGTATATCGCTTTCAGGGAACTTCAGGTCCGGTGGAAAAAGCTGAAGCCCAACAAGCCAGGCCTGCAACCCCGAAGGCGGAGGATTAAACTACGCATGGGAACTGCCGCCACCTTTTGCAGTGAGCCCCTTCTGCTATACCTACTATCAGCAACCACTAGCGATTGTGACCGAGTTGCCTCCCAGACCTGCAATCATTGTCAGTATTGTAGGCGCAAGGATTACGAGTATCAGGCCAACAACTGATCCGACAATCATGCCCATGGACCAGCCCTGCAGGTTTCCCCTAAGGTTGCCGGCAGCGGGCAGCATGTGCGCCCCTGCATAAAGTACCCCGCCTGCTATGAATAGGAGCAGTGACAGCACCCCTATTACTGTCCTTACGCTGCCTACTATCCCACACAAGCTCCCTGAGATGCTTGAACCGGCACCTGCGTAGACAAAGGAGGCCATCAGCGTTCCGGCTATAAATGCATAATACAGAAACTTCAAGATTCTTGGCACATTCATCTTAACCACGTTCTTAACAGATGATATAGGTATACCTATTTAAATACCTTTCGCTGTCTTTGTCACTTCAGCGTCGCTATTATCCCGTCGATTATGCCGTGGACGCCTATGCCCCCTGTCGACCTGACAGAGATCCTGTGGCTGAGGACCGGCCTTGCAAGGAACTTTATATCATCGATTGAGACAGTGTCCCTCCCCTCAATGAGGGCCTTCGCCTTTGCAGAGCGCATGAACGAGAGGTCGGCCCTGGGGCTCGCGCCCATGACGACGTGCATGTCGGTCCTTGTCGCACTGACTATCCTGGCGATGTAGTCGACGACCTCGTTCGGGAGGGTGACGCCCTTTGCCTTCTCCTGCATCTCGAGTATGTCGCTTGTATTTATGATCTTCCTCACCTCGACCTTCTCCTCATGCTCCTTGAGCCTCATCATCTCCTCCTCCTCCTCAATCTTCGGGTAGTCCACGTCTATCTTCACAAGAAACCTGTCCGCAAGCACCTTCGGAAGCTGCTCCGTGCCCTCTATCCTGAGCGGATTCTGCGTTGCAAAGGCGGTAAACGGCTTCGGAAGCTGCATGTCGACCCCAGCTGCCGTAACCTGCCGCTCCTCGAGGGTCTCGAGCAGCGCGCTCATCGTCTTCGGCGGCGACCTGTTCAGCTCGTCCACAAGGAGTATGTTCGTGAAGACCGGCCCCTTCTTGAACTGCACCTCGTTCTTGTCGTCTATGTACGTTTCGCCGGTTATATCGGAGGGGACGAGGTCCGGAGTGCCCTGGATTCTCTTGAAATCCGACTGCATCGTATCTGCCATCGCCTTGCACATCGTGGTCTTTGCGACTCCGGGAACACCTTCAAGCAGCGCATGCCCGTTCGCAATCACGGTTATGAACATCAGCTCTATCGTGTCCTCCTTCCCTGCTATGTGCTTTTTCATCTCCGCGAGCACTTCGGAATAAGCGGTATGCGCGTCCAAGAGAGCACCCGATAGAGCCATCGCACAGCAAATTTATAACCCTGCTTGCATTGCCTACTTCAACCTGTATATCTCCAGCCCGTCCGAAGAGTTGTAGTAAATGGAGTAGTTACTCCCCATGTAGTCGTAGACGTTGAAAGAGTTCGAGACCATTGCACTGTAGCCCTGCGTGTTCTTGAGCAAGACTACATATTGCGGCTTGAACCAGTAGAATGTGAGGTTTATCATGGCAACGCCTCTGCTTGTGAACACCGTCTGTTTTACATTTGGAGAGAGCTCAAGGTTGAGAATGCGGACCATGTGTGGATAAACGTTTGTCTGTGTCATCACCGTTGCGTTTGAAGGTATCGTAGCGAGCTCAGAGTCTATCTGTGCATAATCAGAGGCGGGTCCTGCGTTGTGTGTTGCATAGCTTATGACCAAACTCGGCGCGCTGCTCAGCAGCCATATGACTGCAAATGCCGAGATTACCATGGCTACAGGTATCAATGCTCCGCGTATGAAGTTCATGCTGCGGAAAATACCCGTAACGAGCCAGGATCTCCTTTCCTCTTCCATGAATATCATTATGCCTAGAACCGCGGCTGCCAGCGATCCGCCTATCGCATACGAGTAGTACTGGTAGTAGAACAATGCGAAGCCGAAGTTGTGCAGCACGAATACCTCGAACAGCCAGACAGACTCGAATATTATGAACATCACCGGGTCGACCAATGATGTTATACCGAAACTGAAGATAACCAGGAAGGTCCCTACCATCCCAAAGATTAAGAGAGTCGAGCTGATCTGATCTATGCCGTTACTTCCAAGCGCCTGTAATTGAAAGCCTATGAAGTTGATGATCTTAATGTCAGGAGGCATGCCGGAATACTGCCCGGATGCGTACTGCGAGAGCAGAGCGCCTATTGCATATGAGTAAAAGAGCTCAAACGATATCGTAATGATTATGCATATTGCGATCGCGGCCATCCGCTTTCTGTGGACTCTGTCATCAAATGATGGAGATCTTCTGCGGTGCACAAATTCGTAGTAGAGCAGTCCTGCAAGCAGCGTCGCTCCCAAGAACGGCAGGCTCTCCATCAGCGTGAGCATCGCCATGTAGCTCAGCACGAATCCTGCGATATTGTTCTTCATGTAGAGGTAGAACGAGAGGATGTAGAATAGAAGTATGAATCCCTCAAGATGTATGTTGAATATAACAATCCCTATCACTCCGGCGTTGAAGAGAAATGCCAGCGACATCAGGAATCCTATCGATCTGCTCCTCAAAACCTCCTTTCCTATCAGGTATATCAGAATCGCGGCAATAGCGAGCGATATGTCTTGAAGGGCTATGAAAGACATGGGGCTTGGCCACAGCGCAAAGACTCCGGTAAGCAGAAATGCAAATATCGAGACATGATTTCCGAATGCGAGATACTGTAGGCCGGGAATCACGCTGGGATAATGGAGGTGCATGTACGCCGCATAAGGTATCTGTCCCATGTCAAAGTAGCCGCTTTGGTACGTTGCATAAGCATAGTTTGCAGTGGCGACCCAGAAGAGCGTAAAGCACGCAGAGAGGATAAGGACTACAAGTAGATAGATGTCTATATCCTTCTTCCACCTCCTCGCTTGCTCTATACGAACACCACTTGAATCTGGCTGCAGCCAACCTGTGTTTGTAGACTTCCGCTAATGTCTTTCGACCCGTATCTGTTTACTAATTCCATAGAAGCACTTAAGTTTTCAGGTCTAATTACTTTTGCGGTTGGCTATAATAGGCCATAATGGATAGAAAGGCTTAAAATAAAGCGTGTAGCATATATAGCAATACAGGAAGGAGTGGAAATTTATGATAGGAAAGAGCGATGCCGGAACAAGGATAGCGTTACTGCCTGAAGTGCTGGAGATACTCCAGCAGCGGGAGAAAGACGCCGCGGTCGGATACGAGCAGCAGATCACAGAGGAGTATGCCAAGAAGCTCTCAAAGCTGTCCGTAGGCGATGCAAGGAAGATGCTCAAGGAGCTCATGGAGCTTGGCCTCTCGGAGAAGGCAGCGGCAAAGGTGATAGAGGTAATGCCCAACGAGATAATACTGCTCAAGCAGGTTTTGATAATCGAGAAGAGGGGAGTGGACGAGGAGACCGTTGCAAAGGCATTTGCAGTGGTAAACAGTTACAGGGGAGGGTAAGTGGTTCGGCGCGGCGGTGGCGGAGATGGAAGAGAGAGAGCACACGAGGGAGGATCTAGAAGAGCATGCGATAGTGCTGGATTACCTGCCGATAGGGAGAAGCTCCTCGGCCCGCTCTGAACCGCTTGTGCAGATGATAGGCGAGACCAAGTTCACGCTTCTGGAGGCAGTCCCGCGGGTCGCGGAGATAAAGGTCGGCGAGAGCGTCTACATAGGCAAGGGCGACCGTGATAAGATATCGCTGATAAAGGGAAGGCTCAACTACCAGGACCTGACCGAGGGTGCGAGGAAGGAGCTCACAAATGCTGTGTATGCGATAGTCAGGAAGAACGAGAAAAGATTCGTCGACCTGTTCAACAATGCGTCGTCGCTCAACATCAGGATGCACTCCCTCGAGCTCCTGCCAAACGTGGGCAAGAAGCACCTGGCGGCGATCCTCGAGGCAAGGGACGAGAAGCCCTTTGAGAGCTTCAAGGATATCGCCAGCAGGGTTTCCCTGCTCCAGGATCCGGCGAAGCTGATCGTGGAAAGGATCATTGTGGAGCTAAAGGGGGAAAGCAGGTTCTACCTTCTGACAAGGCCTCCTGCCATGCCCCACGCATCGAATTACTGAGCGCGGTTCCCCTTCCGCGCCGCAGCAGGCCTGCAGCGCAGTTCAGGCGGGGCTTTGTGGTCCTGGAAGAGGCAGCCTCTGAAGGTACTCCTGCGGGACTACCAGCGTCCTCTTCATCGACTTCGAGAGTTCAATCTCTATTACATATGCCTTGCCCCTGCTGCCAACTACACTGCCTACCCTTCCTTTGTACCGCGGATGCGGTATGTTCCTAAAGCTGCCGTGCGGCACGACAACGACCTTCTCGCCGACGCTGAACTTGTTTATGAGCCTGCTGATCCCCAGCGTCGAGAGCTTGTCATGCCTTGAAAGGTGCCTTGACCTTCCTGCGAATAGTCCGTGCGATCTCCCTGCCATAAATTCCACCGTTATAGGATGCGCGCTCCCTGGCCTGCAAAGGCGGGAGGGGCATAAATGCGTATAGTAGATGCTATATGAATATATAAATACCTTTCAGTCCTATTTAAACTGCTCAAATGCAAGTAGCAGTGATAAAATGGCAAAAACTGGAAAGGTTGTTAAAACCGTTGCGAAGAGGGGCACGAAGGTGAGCCCCCATCCTAAGTTCAAGATCGAGAATATCGTTGCAAGTGCGGATCTAGGCGTAGAGCTCGATCTGTACGGGATCGCGAAGGCCTCTCCAGACGTCGATTACGAGCCGGAGCAGTTTCCCGGGGCGATATGCAAGATCCACGAGCCAAAGACCGCGCTTCTCCTCTTCAAGAACGGCAAGATAATCTGCACAGGCGCAAAGACAGAGGCCGACATAAGGCGGGCGATCGACCAGGTCATAAAGATAGTGAAGCATTACATAATCGCGCCGCGCGAGTAGATGCTCCAGAACCATGCCGTTTCCTAGTCTGGATAATCCTCAAATGCCAGCGTTCCGCAGCCCTTATTCTACAGGCAGGAGAGAGCGTTTGCTATCGCCGGAAAGAGGGCAATGCCGGCCGCAAAGCCGGCAGCAGCTCCTCCAGCCATAATGGCAAGGCTGCGCAGCCTGCCGCTTCTCTTTGCCTTCGACGGCGTCTCAGCACTCTTATTTAGCGCGAGGCCGTGCACCAGTCCGGTAGCATCGGCATCCAGGAGAGCCTTGGACCTGAAGTATGCGTCTCCGCCCCCAGTCAGTCCTGCAGCGCCGCGCCTGCCGCGGGACCTGCCGGAAACATCAGAGCATGCTGGCGTGGATGCTATGCCCTCTCGTTCGGCAGTGCTGGAAGATCCATATCCTGGCATTGCGGATAGCAGGGCGGCTCCTCCGTTCAGCAGGTTCAGCACCAGCTTCCTGTCTGCAGTGCCGCCAGTCGTACGCTCCCGCGCTGCCTCCAGGATTGGCGAACGCGCAGGCGCGTTCCGCCCCCTCATGGCGCCTTTTAATATCTTGTCAGGGCCTGCGCCGCAGGAAAGGACGGCAGCGGCATCCGCCCCACTGATCCTCGGATCGGTTAGGACGCTGTAAGGTCCTGCAAAGGCAGGGCTTAGATATTCGTAGCGCGCGCCTGCCATGGCCCATAGGCCCGCATGCGCGCCCTGCATCTGCAATTGCAGGAGATATTTGCTGGTATGGTTTACAGCAGCTGTTTCTGCCTTATGCAGTTCATTTATATATGTTTGATTATAAGGATAATTATATGGGAATTGCCCTCCTGCCAAAGGTGCACCTCCTTGCGTGAAGCCTGGAGGGGTTATAAGCCAGTT